>JAYGCF010000075.1:0-5781 GCA_046583495.1 Dehalococcoidia bacterium | reverse complement strand
CGTACTGACCGTCTTGTGGAACGTGGGGTTGCGTACGTTCCACAGGTCGACAATGTTTTCCCGTCTCTTACGGTTAGAGAAAATATGCAGATGGGTGGTATTCGTCTTTCCAGTAATAAACTTGCAGATGGCATTGGCCGTGTTTGCTGGACCTTCCCGGATCTAGAACCAAGGATTAATGATCTGGCGGCGTCTCTTTCTGGTGGAGAGAGGCAGATGTTGGCAATTTCACGTGCATTGATCTCAAACCCGTCGTTTTTGCTTCTGGACGAGCCCACGGCCGCCCTCTCGCCTAAATATCAGCAACAGATTATGGGTTGTATAGATTCACTCAGGACCCAGGGATTAACCGTGCTTCTGGTGGAGCAAAATGCGCGATTGTCGCTAGCGCGATCCGATCGAGGGTACATTTTTTCTGGTGGGAAGGTGGTTCACACGGGTAGTGCTGAGACCATCCTGAACGATCCAGATATAGGTGAGTACTTCCTCGGTGTACATGACTGACGCCGGCCAGACAATATATGCATCAATCACAGTTCCATGAGTTCACGTGGCAGTTCGAAATGAGTTTCAGTCAAGGGTGAACGGTCATCGATTAGATTTGCTAGGCGAAGAAGCGTAATCAGCAGGATCCGTATTACCGTATGAAACAGTTCGATTGGTGCCTGAATTCGAAGTGTTCCTCTGTATCATAGACAGCCTCGCGCGCGAGGCTCACATTCGTAACGTGACAACTAGTGACTGGACAGGTTGGTCCGCAACGTTTATTCGCCAACTTACATTTGCAGCCGGTTAATTTGAGAAACGATGTCTATCTATCTACCGAGGACTCTTACCCAGTTGGGACGCGTCGGTCTTCGACAGCCAAAGTGGTGATCACGGTTAATACACGCTGGACAAGGTACTGGCGCAGAACGATTCGCCTAGGTGTTCTTTTGGCGATGACGTTAATCATGGCGTGCTCCAGTCAAATGAATGATGCCGTCCCACTGGACGGTCTGAATCAGGATGCTCCCGAAGACTTCGGAAGTATGTACTTCGACCAGACCATCTCCCCTGAAGATGGCAATTTCTTCCTGCCGTCCGATGGAAACGTGCCGCCAATAGACCCTCCTCCTACTATTAACGATCCCGTGTCGACGCCAATACCGGAAGCGAGTGCTACTCCTGCCCCTACAGTGACTGACACCTCAATTTCGAACTTGGATATTGAACTTGTTCCGACTCCACGAGGGCTCATTGTTCCTACGCCGACTCCAGTAGTACATATCGCCATCGATCCGTATGACGATGGACCGGGAGCCTTCTTCCCGGTGGCTGCGGCGCCAACCTCTTTCATTAACGACGATCGAGTGTTTTCGTGTTCAATTGAAGATGCACATGACGCGTTTGCAGAGGTTCCGTCTTCATCAGGACTCACCGTGCCTCTTGGTGCGACTACGCCCACACTGGCAGGAGGCGTGGTGGAGGCGCAGATATCTCTGGCTACACCTGACACTCGGGCCATCTTCCTTGAGCGTGATTACGACCAGGATCGAACACTTGTCAGGGGGGAAATAGGATCTGTGCCTGCCCTTTCGAACGTGTTGGTGGGCAATATCGAACTCAATGATTTCACCGTGCTTAGATCTGACGAAGAAGGAAGGTTTATCGCCGACATCGCGGCGGTTGAAGGAACCCATATCCTGGTGAAACAGGACACCACTGGAACCTTTATCAATCAGGATCGGGATGAGCTTGATGAGAATTTGATAGCGCCCGGAGTCTTGATCAGGGTGCCTGTAACGCCAGTCGAGGAAGGTATCGCGTTCGCCGCCGGTGCCAAGCCATGTTGTGGTGACGACAACGTTGCACCGTTCTCTATAAGTGGGGTCTTACAAACGGATCACATTCAGCCTGGTGGTGTTGCGCAGATAACTGGCGAAGTAACCGTGTACACAGACGAGACTAACCGACCTAAGAATGAACAGTTGCAACTTCAGATGACAATGCTTGGGGATTCGGCGGGTAGGCAGGTGGGAAGGGCCGGCAAGTTTGTTTCACCGTTTCTGACTCCGACGGGTCTTCCAATTGAACGGACACTTGGGAGTACCCCTGTTGGTCGCATCCTTGTGGGTCATCAGGAGATCAGTTTTCAGTTTGATGGGCGTGTTTGGGTGGCCCGGTTTGAGATGGATATCAATATTCCAGAGGTTACGCGAGAAGGCACCTACAGCCTTTTATCGGGGAACCTTTGGAACCTTACAGACTCTGGCTTGCCACCTATGGAGGAACTCCGTCCGTCAAATATCTTCAATCGGGATGCCAATCAGTATCGACCCAACCTGACGACTTTGGTAATCGGAGATCCGAATCCGATGCGCTTGACTACCACGATCTTGGCCAATGAGGTGGATGACGGTGCTCGAGGGGGCCTTATAGCTCGCGAAGATTTTGGATTGTTTGACATAAGCGGTCGTTCGGCCACAAGGCATGAAGCGGCAATTCCAAGATTGGATCCGTACGGGATTCCATGGTCGTACCAGCTAGACCCTTATGTTCCGATGCTTGACGTCGTAGACCGGGGATTGCCCGGAGCGCCGGCTCTTAATCCAGATTTATCCTCGAGTTACCTCAAAGTGACTGTGGAACGACCAGACGGTCATGTCGATGTGATCGGGCCTGAACCGCTGACCAGATACAGCGTGCAGTCCCCTCGTACCGCATGGAACCAACCTCTCGGGCTTGGGGGTGGGGAGTTGCGCGAGATCCCGCAGTTGATGGGGGATGGCGACGCGTTCGCGTATTCGTTCCCGAGTGATGGAGATTATGTCATCAGGGTGAATGGCAAAGTTCCGGATATGAACGGCAATGTCCATGGGATTTGTGGTACCTACGACGTGACCGTGGCCAACCACCTGGAAATAGAAACCTCAATGTTACCGACGACACCTTACGAAGTCGGGGACAGCATTGCGCCTACCGTGACGATTATGCCGGGTGTTCCTGCTGAAATTTTGTACACGGTTAATCATGTGTCTGCAGATAAAGAGGTCGTTGAGCACACATTCAGTGGGACAGCAAATAATTACGGCTGGTGGGATGGTAATGGCGAAAGCTTTAAGTTCGACCGTGATGGAGAATATCGCGTAGATATCGATACCCGTTATTCGGCAGAGAATGGGCAGATATGGGTTGGACGAACGAGGTTCGGTGGAGTCGTAGCTACTCCTGATGCTCCATTCGCGGTACATGGCCGGCGAGGCCCAGACGGAGAGACGCAACTGGCAAAACCATGGGCGTTCGAGGATTCATTTGGCAGCGATGAATCAGCTCACTGGCAGTTCCCATATTTCACAGGAGATGTTTTATGGGGTGATACGGAACCAGGTCCTGGCCAGGCAGTCATTACTCGTTTGAGTATTCAGTCTTTTGACGATGATAATCCCCTGATTGAACGTGCCAGGGAGGTAACCGAGAAGTTGGGGTCAGGAGGGGAAATATCGTTGGAATTGGCACTACGTACCGGCCAGATGCCGCTCACCCTTGGGCCGGAAAACACAGGCCTGCCCGGAACACACCCAGACGAATTTTCACTCTGGTCGTATGTGTACGGTAGTGCCCAACGCCCGGGAGTACGTGTGCGCGAGATGATCCAAGGGGATGACATTAACGGCGCATACTGGCGTTTTGACGATGCCTATCACGGGCAACTGGGCAATGGGCCTGAAGGGGACCTGCCCGGAGAGTTCAAGTTTATCTATGGTGGTGCGGTTATCAGAGATGCAGTAGAGGATGCGGGGATCTACGCGATTTATGGCTCTTCCTGGGTTCACATCGTGGAGGATGACCCCTTGGGATCTCGTCTCTTCCCACCTTTCCAAGGCTCCGGTGGTGGTCCCAATGGTGGACCATTGTTTACCGCGCATGGGCGAGAAATAGACATTTTCATGGTTCCGATGGCTGTGCGACCAGGAGCTCTACTTGAGGTAGGGGATACATTCCGAATGGCCGGACCGATTATGCCTACTCTGCCAAGCCTGGTCACGTATACAGTCATTGCCCCTGATGGGACCACACGACAACTGGGAGGAAGGGCTAATGCGATCGGATATTTCTATGACCCAGATGATGATTTCTTGGTGACCCAGGCTGGGTTATGGACTGTCGAGATGACTGTCACACATGATGGACAGACGAGCGCCGGACCGGTTCATGCACCATTCCCGACTGGCGGGCCCTTAACGCCTGACGGTCACTCTTTCACCTTTTTGGTCGTGGACAGTGAAACTCATGATGTCGACTGGGCAACAGACCTATCCGGGTTAACACCGGATGAGTGGTTCATGGACCGCGACGAAGCTACGTTCACTGCGCGCTTACCAGATGGATGGATTGGGGACTCTGCGAGATTGATCGTCACGATGCCCGGCATCGTTCTGGTAGATCGGCAGGTCGAGGTGTCGAACGGTCTGGTGGTGTGGGAATTGAACGGGCAAGCAATGAATCGACTTGCCAGTAATTTCGATACTGGCGGTGGTTTGTACGACACGATGACGATCAGTTTGTTTGCCGATGGAGAGTTAGACGGGTCTCCTGCTTCGGCTGTGGCCTCTATGGTTACCCATGGAGGCCAAGTGCCGCTCACGCCGCCGAATGCTGAACGAAAGAGTTGAGTCCACTCTCATGTTGACCTGGAATCGGTACGTTTTAATAAGTGCTGTAGCAATGGCGATTACGGTCGTTGTTGCATGCGGGGGTAACGAGCCGGAGGTCACCCCATCGATTTCTACAGCAGATATCGAGCCTGACGTGAACATGACACCTGTTCCCATTGCTGTTTCGACATCCACGGCTATTCCTAAAGCGGCGTCGCCGCCGACCGTAACCCTTATACCTCTTCGTGCATCTTCCATCGGGATCTCGGTTGATGAAAAACCATTTAGCGGTCCGCAATCATCCTCAGCCGTTGCGTTGACACCCGATGGCAGGCTCATAATCGCTGTTAATCCCGATAGCGATTCGATATCGGTGGTGGATTCCGAGACTTTTTCAGTCCTGGCAGAAGTGAGTGTGGGCGATGATCCTCGCACACTTGCTATCACACCAGATGGCAGCCACGCGCTGGTAGCAAATCATGGAGACCGGAGCGTGTCTGCGGTCGAACTTTCGGAATTTGAAGAGATAGCCCTATGGACGGTTGGTGCAAAACCCTACGGAGTCGTAACCGACGGCGTTAACGCGTACGTTACTGAGTTCGGTACGGGAAAACTTCGAGTTATAGAGTTGTCGTCTGGCAAGACACTCGGTGAAATAGATGTTGGCCCGTTCCCGTCTGGCGCAGCACTGGACCTGGGTGGAGAGCGACTGTTGGTCACACACCTGTTCGACGGCGATATCACCATTGTAGATACGGGAACTCTAACGTCTACAGATACTATTTCTACCGGGGTAGACAACAATGTATCTCAGTTCATATCGATATCTCCAGATGGCAACCGTGCCTACGTTCCTCAGACTCGGTCTAATGCTTCCAGCCGAGCCCTGTCTTTTGACTCCACAGTGTTTCCGGTTGTCAATGTAGTAAATCTGGGTGAACTTGCGCTTGTTTCTCGCGATCGCATTACATTGGATACAGCGGATGAGCCGGTTAGCTTGCCTTTTGCAGTAGCGATTACGCCGGATTCCGATCGCGCGTTTGTCTTAAACGCCGGAAGTGACGCTGTATCCGTGATTGACCTGGAGACAAACCGGGGAGTGGCCCATCTGACCGTCGGATCAAATCCGCGCGGGATAGCGATG
>JAYGCF010000025.1:0-3296 GCA_046583495.1 Dehalococcoidia bacterium | reverse complement strand
CTGATCTTCGAGGGAGAGCCGTGGATTATGAACAAAGAGTTGGCCATCTCCATTTTCTATCAGGGCGCGGTAATAGCCGGGTTTGGTTTCACAGCCAACCTCTGGCTCATCCAACGATATATGCCATCTCAAGTCGGCATGCTTTACTTAAGTCAGCCGATCTTCGGGATCATCCTGGCGTGGCTGATCCTGGACGAACCGTTTACAGAGATGTTGTGGATTGGGGCCATTTTTGTTGCTCTCGGGGCAGGACTTGCCCAGAGGCGAAAACGAATTGCACCAGCCGTTTCTGCGGAACCCTCCGGGGCTTCTACCGGGGATTAAATTCCTGTATCCACATACCAAAGCTTATTCCGTCTTAATCCAGGAATAGAGTTGGGTAGGCCCTGTAGGATTCGAACCGACGACCTGCGGATAAAATTCGCTTTACCACTGGTAACCCACTGCCTCATCTAGTGCCGTTTTGTTCTTAAACGGATGCCGGGAAGTACCGCCATCCCTGGGAGTGGTAACGGGTGCGGTTGCAAAAGTGGCTGCACGACAGCGATCTTCGCGACCCACATTGGGGTCCAACAGCACCATAATCGATACGGATTTAATATCGATTAGACCCCTGAATTCCCATCATCATTAAATCGTCATAGGGTCGTTATAGATCACGCAGTTTTCACCTTGGCCAACCCTCTAACTTAGTGGCCATCACGACAGGGCAGTAGCCCACAACCGTGAAATACGGACACAGGAGTTAGATGATGGGAAACCCATTCCCCTACGAATCTTTTCAGTGGCTCTGGTTCGAATACTGGATTCCAATCGCACCGGCTGATGTATTACGGTTAGTTTGGGCATGTACAAGTGCCTACCCTGTAACAGCACCTTTGCTCGCCGGTTGAACCAGCTTGATGTATTTGCCCAACGTGCCACGGGTATAGCTCGGCTCTCTTGGAGTCCAGGCATCAAGGCGTCTCGACAACTCTTCGTCCGACACCTTGAGATTTAACTCGAACTTTTCAAGATCCAGTTCTATGGTGTCTCCGTCTTCTACTGCTGCTATCGGACCACCTACAAAGGCTTCCGGGCCCACGTGAGCGATCATGGAACCGTGTGTCGCACCAGAGAACCTACCGTCGGTCATGAGGAAGACCTTTTCGTTCAATCCCTGGCCAGCAATCATTCCGGTTACCTGGAGCATCTCACGCATACCAGGTCCACCCTTCGGCCCCTCGTATCGGATGACAATGAACTCCCCTTCTTTGACCGTTCGTTTGTTCAGGGCGTCAATCAGTTCCTCTTCTTGTTCAAACACCCGCGCCGGGCCCGACCATCTCGCACCGAACTGGTGCCCTGCGACCTTGAGCGTGCAACCCTCGGGAGCAAGGTTACCGTGAAGAGTGACCAGGCCACCCGTTTCGGAAAGTGGTTCGTCGATGGACGTGACGACCGGTTCTGTCTTGCCATTCGAGGGGTACAGGTGAGTTTTTGAATCGTCCTTAACGTTCGCCAGGTTCTCTTCGATTGTCTTTCCTGTAACCGTTAGAGCATCTCCATGCAGCACACCGGCCTCAAGGAGTCGTTTCATGACCACCGGTATACCACCCACGATGTCCAGGTCTTTCATAAGGTAGCGACCACCCGGTTTCATGTCGGCCAGCAACGGCGTTTTCATCGAGATGTCATGTATGTCTTGCAGGTCAAGCGACACACCTGCCTCGTAAGCTATCGCGGGCAGATGAAGTGCAGTGTTGGTAGAACCACCCATAGCAACGACGAGTGCAACGGCATTCTCGAAGGCCTTACGGGTCATGATGTCGGAAGGTCGGATGTCCTCTCTGAGCAGGTGCATTACCGCTTCTCCAGCAGCACGACTTGACGCAATTTTGCGCTGGTCTACGGCTGGCTCGGAGGCAGATCCCGGGAGGGACATGCCGATGGCCTCGCCGATGCTGGACATCGTGTTGGCCGTAAACATACCTCCACATGCACCGGGACCAGGGCATGCCCGTACTTCCATGTTGTAAAGCTCTTCGTCGTCGATCTCACCAGCCTGGTGCGCACCTACCGCCTCAAACATACTCTGTATCTGGATATCTTCGCCTCGCCAGCTACCCGGGAGAATCGAGCCGCCGTAAACGTACACAGACGGGATATTTAACCGGGCCATCGACATCAACGCACCTGGTTGTGATTTGTCGCATGCGGCAACCGCGACCAGGCCGTCAAAACGCTCGGCGAAGCAAACCGTCTCTATCGAATCCGCAATGATTTCACGGGAAACGAGCGATCCTTTCATCCCTTCTGTACCCATAGAAATGGCATCGGAAACCGTTATGGTTCCGAACATGAAGGGTGTGCCTTCAGCAGAGGAGATTCCGGACTTGATGGCCTCAGCAAGCGGGGCAATACCGATGTTGCAGGGGGTGACTTCGTTGTGCGTGGAGGCAACACCAACGAAGGGTTGGTCAATATCACGATCTGACAAACCCATTGCTCGCATCATCGAGCGGTGAGGTGCCCGTATAGCCCCTTCCGTTGTCTCCCAGGAGCGCCATTTGCCAGGCACCCGTTTTGCAGCACGGTTGGCTGATACGTTGTCGGTGGCTCCTGCGGGTTGATCAGCGGTGGTCATGAGTCTTTCTTTCTTTTTTGAGACTTTTTACCCCCAACCCTCTCCCATACCCGGGAGAAAGGTTAAAAATAGGATGAGTCAGTCCTAAGTGTGGAGACAGGTCATCAGTCTCCGGGAGTTCGCGTTACTTATCGTTTACAGGCAAGGAACACCAAGTGGCATCCCGATTGTTTGGTCCCGTAGGGTACGGTGAATTCAGGTTAGCTGACAAACGTTCCCGATTAATCCTTTGTCCAGGTCAGCAGATCGCCTACCCGGTCATACAGATGGTCGATCTCAGCCCAGGTTTGCTTATCCGGTCTGGGAAGTCCGTAGGGAGACCGCATTGTACTGTTCGAGATGATGCCCCTACGCACGAAAATTTCCTTGATTACAAATAAATCATCATGAAGCACTAGCGGCAAAATGCGTTCGTAAATCGCACGAGCGCCCTCTTCGTCACCCTCCTCAAGCAGGTTCCATATCTTGGCGTGCACATCGCCATAGTGTGAGGCTGGCATATTGCCAGCCTCACCACGCCGCCATTCATCCATGAGCATCCTGGCTCCAAACCCACCCATAACACCGAGTATTGCGTCACCTGCAACATCGATGATCCTACTGGCAGCCTGTAAGGGTTCGTTTCCCTCTTCTTTAACATAAGACAGGTTAGGAACATCACGGGCAAGTT
>JAYGCF010000023.1:0-4081 GCA_046583495.1 Dehalococcoidia bacterium | reverse complement strand
CAACTTCGGGCGCTATCTCGATCGATTCGACCTTCGATCCACCCACCACGGTGACTTTGACTACACCACCGCCAGACGTAGCGTCAGTCCTTGCCTCGGCGAGTTCTTCCTGGATCTTGGCCATCTGGGCCTGCATCTGTTGCGCCTGCCGGAGCATGTTCTTATTCAAGTCAATGCCTCCCTGTTCTCAGTCTTCGGTGTTGTTCTCTGTGGTTTCTAATTTATTTGGATAAACCTGTGTTGTGTTTGTCTCCGCACTTGCGGAGTTTTCGACGTCGGGACTCGTCGATGCAGTACCATCCGCGGCGCCTTCGTTCACTATGCGCGCCCCCATGGTCACTGCTGCACGGACAATGTGACTGTCCATCGCTGTTGTCGTCTTCTGTGTGACTCCGTTGGAATCCCTTCCCAGCACGACAACGTTTAACTTCACGCCGTAGGCATTTTCTACGGCCGTTTCGATGGGATTACGGCCGCGCGGATCGGCTAGTTCGTTTACAACGCGTTCCTCCATCGATTCCTGTCTCAAGGAAATGTTGAGGTTGCTGCCACTGAGTTCGGCCTTACTAACTGCTCTAAGAAGCGCACCTAAGTTGAATTGAGCGCCCTTCGTTCGGCTCAGTTCTCGTATTACATTAGCCCAGCGCTCATCGTGCTGTGGGCGCTCTGCGCGTGCTGACGGACTCACAGGTTCATTCGCAGGCTGACTTGGCACATTTTCGGAGGTTGATCGCGGTGGGCGAGTGTCTGGTTGTCTTTGACGGGCAGGCGCCTGTTGTGGGGGGACTACCTGTGGTCGTCTCGTGGGTGCGGGCCCGGCTGGCGCTACCAGGTGCTGGGTTGAAGTTGATTGGGGAGGTGTGGAGGTAGCGGGTGTTACGGCCACTTTCGACATGGCGTTTAAAACTGCTATTTCGAGTGGGAGTGGTGACGATGGATTCTGCCGGAAATCTGCTCTCTCCAATTCGGAGACGATGCGAAGTAGTTGCTCAAGCGATACACCTCGACCCGCCTCCGTCATCGCATCCAGCACATCCTGAGATTGCCCGAGCGCGTCTTGCACACCTGCCTTGACCAGCAATCCGGTCCTGAGTACGTCTACAGTTCCACCACGGAGGCGTGAGAGGTCGGAACCCTTTGCGGCTTCCCGGTTAATAATTTTGAGGGCCTCTTTTGTTTTAGATTCAAGCGCGGCTATCGCGAGTTCCATACTGGACTCTTCGTCTCCGAGACCAAGTAACTCGAGCGCCTGAGCTAGGGTTACCTCGGAGCCGTAGGATATGGCGAGTTGTTCGAGTAAATTCTCGGCGTCTCGGAGACTGCCGTAGGCCGTTCTTGCGATGAGCGATAGCACTTCTTCATCAGTGTCAATTTCTTCCTCTCCCGCGATTTCGGCTAGCTTATCTATGACGACGTCATTTGTGAGTCGTCGAAAATCAAACCGTTGGCATCTAGAAAGGATCGTGGCGGGCACGCGATGAGTTTCTGTTGTAGCTAGTACAAAAATCACGTGAGGCGGAGGTTCTTCTAATGTCTTGAGAAGTGCGTTGAACGCGTCGCCAGTAAGTTGATGCACCTCGTCTATCACATACACCTTGTAGGTCCCGGAGCCGGGAGCGAAACGAGCTTTGTCACGGAGGTCACGGATGTCGTCGATGCCGCGATTGGAGGCGGCGTCTATCTCGATCAGATCTAGCATCCGGTTTTCTGTAACGGCAATACAGTTAACACACGCCCCACAGGGTTCACCGTCGCGTGGGTCCATGCAGTTCAATGCTTTCGCCAGGATGCGTGCTGTCGAAGTCTTTCCGGTTCCGCGCGGGCCACATAGTAGATAAGCGTGTGCGACGCGATCTGTGCGCAAAGCCTGGCGGAGGGTTTGCGTCACGTGGTCCTGTCCCGCAACCTCGTCGAACCGCTGAGGTCGCCATTTGCGGTAAAAAACTTCGTTTCGGCTAGTCATCTGACCGGCCTTTGGTTGAGTCGGACATGTGCGCCAGTATGTCGTCCGTTTTGTCGAACATAACTTTGTGTTCATTTGGCTCTGCATGATCGTAGCCGAGAAGGTGTAGCACGCCATGCGCTGTCAATATCGACAACTCGTGAGCGATTTCATGACCGGCGGATTTTGCCTGATCTACGGCACGTTCGTAAGAGATAGCTATATCGCCAAGTTCATTTGACTCTTCATCCTCGACTTGCGGCCAAATCTGTTCGTAGGAAGCAGGCTGAGAATTGAATGACAGTACGTCAGTCGCCTCATCGTAGCCCATGAACTCAAGGTTGAGTTTCCGAAGAGCCTCATCGTCAGTGATGATCAGCGTCACATGGTCTGGTCCGGATTCCAACTCCCGTGAAAGGGCAGTCTCAGCTACGTCCAACAACAAACGGTCTAATTTGGCCGCCGTGAAAGCTTGTTCAAATCTCTTGTCGACCTGGATGACTACCCTGGCCTCGCTCAATTCTTATTTCCTGTTGGTAATCAGGTGGGAATCAGGATTGCCATCACTGGCAAAAGTGGGTGGCATGGAGAGGTGTTTAACGGATAGAACCGGATAGCACTTCGGTTTATTGTGTTACGTGCCGAATACTAGCACGTGCGTTCAAAATTCCTACTCCAATTTGGCGACGTTGTCAGCTTCCTCGGAGATAGCCCGTAAGCGGGTGAACAATCGCTCGAATGTCTTGTCTTCTGAAGAAAGATCTGCTGTAACAAGTCTGGCTTCGTTAAGTCGCTGTCGTATCGCTGGGGCACCCACTTGCCCGACTTCTATGTATGTTTTAGCGTCGTATAGTGCTGGGATTAGTTCTTCTCGTATCCTGTTTCCCACGTAAATTGGTTGCGGGGGCCAGCTAAGCTCTTCTGCCATTCGCACAGCCATTTCAATGGCATCCAGCAGCTCGTTCTGCATACGCCTGAGTTCAAATGCCTCAAAAGATGAAGACATTACGACTTACAGCTCTGCTGTCTTTGCAGCCTCCATGCCTGGAAGATTGACAGGTACAGACCAGAGCCAACTATGGCGCCGCCGGCATCTATCGCGAGGTCGATAAGTTCGAACGAGCGACCATCTATAAACCACTGATGGGCCTCATCGCTGATTGCGTACAGCATCGTTAGTACTACCGCCTTCTGACCGGATACACGAACAAAGGCCGGGTCGAGGTCATCTTGATTACTTGGGGCTGTCACCGCAAAAATCCATCGCAGGACAAGGGTCGCCAGAATGAAATATTCCACGAAGTGGGCTATCTCGCCTGTGTATCTACCGAGCATTCCTGACGCTGCACTGTTGTCGATAGTTGAGGCTGGCATTTGAGACAGGGCGAAGATTCCGCCCATTACCAGGAATACCGGTAGGCCGTATCGTAGAAAGTGGACCGTTGTATCGAGTTTGGACGGGGGTTTAGTGGATTCAGTCGGCATCAGGCGAGTATCAGGGTCCTTTAAAAATAGTTCGGGCGAACACTTTATTTACCAGTTCAGGTCGAAAACCTTCTCCATAGGTGCCCACCATTGGTTTTTCTCTGCCTCCGGGACCTTTGCCTGGAATGTCGACATGAGGTCGTTCCACTCCTCCGCCCGCGCGGAGGTCCTTGTGTAAGCCTGAAAGTCACGTTCTGGATCGAAATCATCCGGGGCGGTGTAGTACATGAAAAGGTGCGTTCCTATCAGGAATATCTCCATCTTCTCAATTCCAATAGAGAGAAGTGATTCGATCACCTCCGGCCATACGGCACGATGGTACTCCTTGTACTTCTCGATCGCCTTTGGATTGTCCTTTAGATCAAGGACTTGGCCGTAACTCTTCATGGTGATTAATGTTGGACCTTTGGAATGGGGTTCATGGGCGCGGTAGCATACCGCGCAATGGCCGTAACGATATGTTTGTCATGTCGCGAAAATATGAGCGTAAAAAGTGAGTGACGAGAGGTTTGTCACATGCAACGAGTCGGTTTCCTTCTCAAGGTCAAAGAAGATCGTATCCGCGAGTACAAGGAACATCACAGGCATGTGTCACCCGAAATGATTGATGCCTTGAAGCGACACGGCTGGAATAACTACAGCCTGTACATGCGG
>JAYGCF010000052.1:0-7002 GCA_046583495.1 Dehalococcoidia bacterium | reverse complement strand
GGTAACGAGATTACTCGGTTTGGTGCTGGAACCCAGGGAGAGGGCCCAGATCAGTTCATGGCACCGCATGGTATGGATACTGATGCTGAGGGCAATGTTTATATCGCCGAGGTGTCCTTCACAACGGTAATACCAACAGGTGATACTTTTGATCGTGAGCCCGTGAGTTTACGTAAATGGGCGAGGGTTAGCGGCTAGTCACAAGAATCGAACTCTCTAATCAGGCAACCGGTTAACTAATAATGGCCCCTTCGCTTCGTTATTGAAGCGAAGGGGCCATTATGTATATTCAGTGATCGGGTCTCAATCGCTGAAAACCATTGCGAACCGATTCTTGCTACTACAACCTGTTTACGCAGATGCCCAGGAGCCATAAACCGGGTACTGGCTTGCGATGATTTCGACGTAAGCAGGCTGCGAGTTCTCGTTTGCTGCAAAGGCTCGTTTGAGAGCAGCGCCTACCTCACCAGGTTCGTGAACCCGTTCTGTTGACCAGCCGATTTCCTTTATGGCGTTGGTCATGTTTATGTCGTCCGGACCCAGCACGTCGTATGTGTACGGGTCGTGGCCTTCACCCCAGAACCCGGGACCATAACCGGAGAAACCGCCGTTGTTGATATGAACGACGGTCACACCCAACCGAAGTCTTGATAGGACTTCAAAGTTTCCGAGCATGTAAGCGAGCGCCGCATCTCCGATGACAGCCACTGACTGTCGGTCAGGATAGGCGAGCTTCGCACCAACTGCAGCTGGGAAGCTGAAACCTAGCGATGAGACGTTACCCCATCCGAGGAAACCACGAGGGATAAGAGTCTCGAACGCCGTGGATAACTGATCACGGGTATTTCCGGATTCGTGTGTCACAAAAGAGTTTTCACGATCCAAGACTTCCATCAAATCGCTATACACGCGGTACGGATTGATCGGTTTTTCACCCGATGCCATCGCCTCGCGATAGACGGCCATTCCCGCGTCTTTCACAGATTTGACTTCGGCCGCGACGCCGTCGCGACCTTCAATTGGTTCGCTGTCCAGTTCTGATATCAGCGACGTTAATGTCGCCTTAGCGTCACCTATAACAGCATTTGCGGTTGGGTAAATCCTGTTCACGTCGAACTCGTCGATGTTGCATTGGACGATCTTCTTATTTACGCCATCGGGGATTCCGTGTCCAAATCGTCCCGGAGATATACTCGCACCGATAGCGAACACGAGGTCAGCGTCTTCTATGTACTTGACGACGTGATCGCCTCTGGTTCCGACAGAAAGAGGATGATTCTCGGGGAACACACCCTTGGCTTTCAGAGTTGTAACCACCGGTAAATTAGCCTTTTCAGCGAACTCGCGAAGTTCAGACGCTGCATTCGAGTAAAGGATGCCTTCTCCGGCGAACAGAACAGGACGCTTTGCAGATCGCAGCGTATTTGCTGCACTGGCCACGTCCTCAGGGTCTGGAAGGGTCTTCCATCCTTTGGGCGACGTGTAGGGGTCTAGGGTTTCATCATAGGTCGCGTGTGCATCTGGAACACCCAAAACCACTGGTCCAGGCCTGCCCGAACGGAGCATGGTGTATGCCCGACGCATCATTTCAGGGACGCGTTCTGGGGTATCAATTGCGCCATACCACTTCGATACGCCTCGTAGAGCTGCCGCTTGATCATATCGAGTGCTTTCTGAAGCACTTGCTGGTACGGCATCCACAATGCAGAGGACCGGTGAACCGTCCTCGTAAGCCTGAGCTATTCCAGAGTATGCGACTTGTGCCCCCGCGGCGTTGATTCCACCAGAGAAGGTGCACACTCCGATTCGGTCGCCGTTTGTGACCCGGGAAAAGCCATCGGCGACAGCGACCGCGTAACGGTCATCCCGCATCATCAAAAGCCTGAGACCTTCTTTACCAAATGAGTTGTTCACAGCACTCACAGGGAACGTTGATACCCACTCGACATTTTCCTGTTTGAGAATTCGGGCTATTCCGGTTGCTACATCGATCGTCAATTCGTCACCTGGCTTTCGGAGGGTTGTACGGGAACCGGTCGTTTCGGCTCGAGAACTTTGGGCTTGTCCGGCAAGCTAACATCGCCTCTGATGATTTGCTACACCATGACCATGGGAATTACGAGACACCATTAGCCAAGTTGTAATAAGACAACATTATGTTTATAGGGCTAGACATAGTCGATGAAACTAGCGCGCCAGCAGGCTCTCGATCAGTCCTGCTAGATGATCTGGCTGCTCATCGGTCACCATGTGTGCTGCATTTGATACAACGTGGATTGCCGCATTCGGCATGTATTTTGCGAATCTTTCGGCGTATCCCGGTGGAATGACTCCGTCTGAGTCACCCCATATGATCTGAGCAGGTTGGGTCACCCGGTGAAGTCTTTTTGAGAGTCCTCGGTTTGGTATAGGCCAGAGGTACTTGGCGGCGGTCGACATCGACTTAGCGCGCTCAACGAGATAATCGAGAGTCGCTCGTCCTTCTGAGGTCGAGGGATCTACTTCTGTCATACGAGCTTGTGGAGCCGTTGCCACCGCTAACGCTGCTTCCGAATTAGCGTCGGCATACATGGCCGCAGCCAACTCCGGTAATGAGATGGAAAACAGGTCAGGGATAGGTTCTGAGCCATCCCACAATCCAAACGGAGAGATTAATGACACGTGGCTGAATCTCCCAGGTTGCATAGCGGCTAGCTCGGCGGCAAACATACCTCCCAGAGAGTGCCCCACTATCGGAATGTTATTGACATTTAGCTCATCGAGTAGGTCAACGTAGAAGTAGAGCAGGTCATGAATGTCCTGTAGGCTCTCCGTCCCAGTCGACTCACCAAACCCCGGGGTTCTCGGTGCTATAACCTTGTGTCCGGTGGACAATTTCTGTAGCAAGGGCGTCCATTCCAGCCCGGTGATGCCATGCAGGTAGAGAATTGGATTGCCGGATCCACCCTCGTGTATATCTACCTGAAACTCTCCTTTTCGCACGGAGACAGATCGTTCACTCATTTATTTCCTCTTATCCGATTTTGTTTGACGGGGCGTTTCTAGCAGGGTGGTCCGAATGGCCAGATGTGAGCGGGACGATACTCGACCATCTTTCGCTCACAGCTGGGAGTGTGGGCAATCCTTCATCCTAATCTGCGGGTGTTGGGGCGGTCGCCTCCTCTCGGACGATGGCATTTTGTGGCCACCAGTGATCTTCGTACTCGGACCACATGTCGCGCAGGTTCGGGACAACTTCCTGGGCCGTACGCCTTATGTTCTCTTTAGCCAGTTCGTGAGGAATAGAACCGAACTGGTTTAAGAGCATCAAGTGCCCGATTCGTAAGTCTTTGGCGATACTTCTAAGTTGCTCGGTGACCTGCTCTGGAGTTCCTGCTACCACGTTTCCCGCCTCACGCAGTTCGTCAAACGTGGCTTCGTGATCATTGGCCCGTCCAAAGGAGGTGGTTTGTGCCAGCAGGCCTGCCTTTATCGTCTCGACGGTGCGGTATCCCGGAGGATCGGCGAAACCGGGGTATACGTGCAACATCTTGTTGAAGAAATACTCGGCATGGGCTGCATACTTCTCGTGTAACTCGTCCTCGTTATCGGCGACACAGACCAGCTGCAGGAACCCCGCGTGGTAAGGGTTGTCTACACCCGCCGCATTCGCAACCTTCCAAAACCCGTCCATCACCTGTTTGCCACGTTTGAATCCGCTGTATGACAGGTACGCGTACAGGTGTCCCGTTTCAATGCAATGGTTCCAGGTTTCAATGGAGCCAGCACCAGGAACCCATACGGGTGGACGTGGATCCTGCATGGGTCGTGGCCAGATATTGACGTACCTGAGCTGGTTGTACTTACCGTCGAACGAGAATATTTCTTTTTCAGTCCAGGCCTTTAGAATCAACTCCTCAGCCTCTGCGTACTTGTCGCGCAGTAGGGCAGGGTTCGTCCCATAACCGTAGGCTGTGTCCATTGCAGAGCCGACCGGAAACCCGGCCACCAATCGCCCACCACTTATGCAATCCAGCATCGCGAATTCTTCCGCTACACGGATAGGCGGATCGTACAGGGCGATCGAGTTACCCATGATGATGATCGCCACGTCCTTGGTCTCCCTGGCCATCGCTGAACCCATGAGGTTCGGTGAAGGCATGAGTCCGTAGGCATTCTGATGGTGCTCGTTCACGCAGATCCCGTCATACCCCACTTCTGAAGCGTACTTCAGTTCATCAAGCGTCTGGTTGTAAGTGCGACTTGCGATCTCAGCGTCAAACAGATGTGACGGAACGTCGACCCATACGCTACGGTTTTTTTCCCTGAAGTCCTCCGGGAGGTCTCGATAGGGGCAAAGGTGGAACATCTCGATCTTCATGAGTGAATCCTCTTCAAATCGCTTTGGTCATCCGCGTAGTTGGTGCGCTACTCAGCGCTAAGGGAATGGTTCAATCTAGTCGTGGCTTCAGCAAGTGCATCACGAGCCGTGTCGAAAATTCCGACCTGGCCATTAAAGCCATGGATCATGCCTTCGTAACAGGTGTAAGTGACATCGTTTCCTGCGGCCTTCAATGCGTCGGCATATGCGGCTGCTTCGTCTACCAGTGGGTCGTACTGGGCCGCAATAATAGTGGTGGCCGGCAGCCCTGAGAGGCTTTCTGCCCGGATCGGTGATGCGTACGGATGTGAACCATCACCATCTGGGCCTATGTAATGATTCCAGAACCAGATCATTGAGTCACGAGATAGCAAGTAGCCATCAGCATTGTTGGAGTAAGAGGCCGTACTGAAATCATGATTGATTACAGGACAGAACAGTACCTGGTGAGAAATTTTCGGACCGTTCCGATCCCTGGACATCAGAGCGACCGCAGCCGAAAGGTTGCCTCCAGCGGATGTGCCAGCAACACCTATCCGGGAACTGTCAGCACCCAGTTCGGAAGCATGTTCACTTGCCCAGACAAGGCCGGCGTAACAATCTTCGACCGGCTCTGGAAATCGGACGTCTGGCGATAGTCTGTAATCAATAGAGACTATGACCGAGTTAGTCGCGTTGGCAATTACCCGACAGGCAGGATCCTCGTTGTCCAGGTCACCGAGAACCCAACCTCCACCGTGAAACCACAGGATCAGTGAGTGGTCCGTGCTGTTGGATGGTGTGTAAATACGGACGGGGAGGCTTCCTGCGGGACCAGGTATCGTTGTATCTCGGACGCTTGCGACCTCTTCGAGATGGCGTGGCGCACTTGCTCTACTTTCCTTGGCTGCAGCCCGGGCGGCCTCTGGAGTCTGTGTGTTGAGCGCAGGAAGATCCATAGCTTCCATTGCTTTCAACGCCGCTGCTATTTGTGGATGAAGGGCCATGTGATCTCCTGATATGTGTTCGGCTGGGCGCATTGTACGCACCATTCGAGATGCTCGCATTCTTAATCGGATTTCCCACACGCGACTGATACCTGCGAAACTCTCTGAAGTAGTTACAAATTTGAGGTGCGGAGATAACTAATGCAAACGGATATGTTCAGGCTTGATGGAAAGTGCGCTCTTGTTACTGGAGCAGCCCAAGGTATCGGTCGCTCCATAGCACTCGGGCTGGCGTCGGCAGGGGCGACGGTTTCTGTCACTGATGTTCCATCAAAAGAAGACCAAATTGTTTCAGTATGTGAGGAGATCAGATCCGCTGGCGGAACTGCCTTTGGGTACGGGTTAGACGTGACACACACGGCAGCTATTTCTGGCGTCTTTGATAAGGCAGCGAGGGATATGGGCGGGTTCGATATTCTTGCCAATAACGCCGGAATTGCATCGCGCGGCCCGGCGTTAGAGCAGACCGAAGAGGAGTGGGATCGAGTACTGGGTATCAATCTCCGAGGACTTTTCTTTTGTGCGCAGACTGCAGCTCGGTACATGAAGGATCACGGTGGAGGTCGGATCATAAACACTGGGTCTCAAGTGGCTGAATCGGCGAGAGTTTGGAACGCAGCCTATACGGCGAGTAAAGGTGGTGTTGTTGCCCTGACACGTGGACTCGCGGTTGAGTGGATTCAGTACGGTATAAACGTGAATGCGGTGGGGCCGGGACCTGTTGAGACGGAATTGGTCGCAGATACACCGGACCACATAGAAGCGCAGGTGGCCCACCGGTCACCAATTGGGAGACGCCTGGACCCTGGAGACATTGCAGGTGCGTTCGTGTACCTTGCGAGTCCAGCCGCTTCAGGAGTAGTGGGGCATCACCTTTTGGTGGATGGCGGTTGGGTTGCCGGGTAGCCTGATTTCACATGGCATCCTTTAATTAACGAAGAATGTAGAGGTCATGATGGTGGACTTTGTAGACATTGCTGGCGTGAAATTGGCATACCAAGAGACCGGTTCCGGGTATCCCCTTGTGTTTGCTCATGAGTTTGCGGGCAGCATGGAAAATTGGGATCAGCAGGTCAATTATTTCGCCCGGAAATATCGGGTAATTGTTTATAACGCACGCGGCTATACGCCTTCAGATGTTCCGGATAATCCGGATGTGTACAACTACCAGCAACAGGTGGCTGACCTTAAGGGACTATTGGATCACCTGAACATCGAGAAGGCTCATATCGGTGGATTGTCGATGGGGGCTTACACAACGATCAGTTTTGGGCTGACGCACCCCGAGAAATGCAGTTCATTGATCGTTGCCGGTGCAGGCAGCGGGTCCGATGATGTAGATAAATTTCATCAGAACTCCGCCAAATACGCGGATCAAATGGAATCTGGCGGCATGGAGGCGATGCGGGCATACAGTACCGGCGATACCCGCGCACGTTTCAAAATTAAAGATCCTCTGGGATACGCGCTATTCGAAGAGTTGTTCCTGTCTCACTCGACCAAAGGATCAGCGAATACCTTTCGTGGGTTCCAGGGAACGAGACCTTCCATCTATACATGGGAAGACGATCTGAAAAATCTTAAAGTGCCAATGTTCGTCATCAACGGCGATGAGGATGAACCTTGCCTCGAACCAGGTCTGTTCCTGAAGAGGAC
>JAYGCF010000074.1:0-23686 GCA_046583495.1 Dehalococcoidia bacterium | reverse complement strand
CCCTCCAAAAGTGGCATATAGCCTTTCCTCTACTCCCGCTGAGGTGCAGAGATTATGCGGTATTAGCACCGATTTCTCGATGTTGTCCCCCACTTAAGGGCAGGTCACTCACGCGTTACTCAGCCGTCCGCCACTTGGCATAGGTCCCGAAGGACCGTACCTCGTTCGACTTGCATGCATTAAGCGCGCCGCCAGCGTTCGTCCTGAGCCAGGATCAAACTCTCCAAAACTGGCGTGTCTTCCAGTCCACTATTCAGTTTTCAAGGTACTCTTCACCCCATTTTCCCATCGCTGTTTTTTTAGAAAAACAACTCATCAGCAATTGGAGCGACCATCAACTATACAAAGCAGCTTCAGGCCCTGTCAACGGGAATAAAGGTCAATACGACCGTCTCATGTACCCGATATAGGCGCTCTTGAACTCGTGTTCAGACATGCCAGACCTCCCCAAGCTCCAAATCTACATGCAATTTCAGAGTGGAATTATCCCTGCGCAGACATTCTCGACCGGCTACATAGCTCCAAATCACCCGGTCGACTATCGATCTTAGACGGCTAATGCATAGTTGGACCTGACGGGAGGAATCGGTCCCAAGACATGCACTATGCACTGCATTCATAGATACAGTTATTGCAAATGATTCCGAAACTTTCTCATAATTTCCAGCAAATACGGATATCCTAGAGTCTCCACAAGAATTCACTGATACGGAGGTCCGAAATGGCCAGGCAAGTTCAGGGCGAACCATACACAAGAGTCTCGTCTACAGAGGCAGCGGATATGCTCAAGTCGAGTAACGCGACCGTGATCGATGTGCGTAACGCTGATGAGTACACAGCAGGTCACGTTCAGGGTGCACATTGGATTCCGGTCGACGATGTAATCTCTCGTTTCGACGAACTTCCAGCCGAGGGACCGTTGCTCTTCATTTGTATGGTAGGAGCTCGTAGCGGTTTAGCTGCAGAGTATGCTGCAGCAATGGGTGCGGCAGAAAATCGTCTGTTCAACATCGAAGATGGAACACCAGGATGGATACAGGCCGGTTTGCCGACCGCGACCGGCATGGACGCCTAGCAAATGCACAAAATGCTAGTTGTAGGGTCTGTTGCCTACGATTCCGTGGACACGCCGTCCGGGAAGAACGACAACCAGCTTGGCGGTTCGGCGACCTACTTCTCTGTGGCCTCAAACTACCTCACAGAGGTCTCCATGGTGGCCGTCATTGGAAAGGATTTCGATCCTGCCGATCATGGCATGCTCACAGATCGCGGCATCGACACTTCGGGTCTTGTACAAGGAGAAGGTAATACCTTCCGCTGGTCTGGAAGCTACCGAGAAGACCTAAACAGTGCTATCACACTTGAGACGCAGTTAAATGTATTTGCAGATTTCTCACCAGAGTTGGGCGAAATGCATAAATCAGCGCCTTTCCTGTTCCTAGCCAATATTGACCCGAATCTTCAGGCCTCAGTCCTATCCCAGATGTCCAAACGTCCTTCTTTGGTCGCCTGCGACACAATGAATCTCTGGATAGACATAGCTCGCCCGGCACTGGTGTCGCTAATTGAGCAGGTCGACATTATGTTGATTAACGAAGCGGAAAGCCTTCAACTTACGGGTCGAGATAACGTCGCCTCTGCCGCGAATAACCTGCTCAAAATGGGGCTACAAGCCGTCGTGATCAAACGAGGTGAGTACGGTGCAGTGGTATTCCACAAAGATTTCACTTTCGCGGTACCAGCCTACCCGTTAGTCTCAGTCGTGGACCCAACCGGAGCCGGTGATTCCTTTGCTGGCGGTTTCCTCGGGTACCTGGCCTCAGTCGACAACATGGGCTCGGACGCGATACGACGAGCCGCGGTTGTCGGATCTGTAATGGCTTCGTTTGCCGTTGAAAGCTATGGACTCCACCGTTTGAAGTCCCTGAGCGCAACAGAAATAAACTCCCGATTTGACGCTTTTGTGGAGTTGACTCGATTCCATCCGATTGGTGGCGGACAGGGCCTTCCAATCAAGTTAACTCCGAACCGTTGATGGTCAACGCGATCAACGGCATCTGGACCTAAACAGCCCCCTGATGACTTCAGATCGGTCTATCCGACTGATCTAAGGCTCCAGGGACTTCTTGTGCCAGACGCGCTTTCCATAGTGAGGGTGACCCGCGCCCCCATCGTCATACCATCCAACGATCGTATGCACCCGGGTGTCTAGGACAACTTCCCGAAGTCATCCAGGTGTTTGTCTCAACGAACAACCTTCTTTTTAAGGTTGCATGCTTACATAATGATATGTTTATATAACAGCTTATATTGACTACCCAGCGGTGCCACATGGCGCTCGCAGGAGGACCCGGTGACTGATCAGATCCCTTCCGACATCCTGAATATTGAACTCGCAAGAGAAGGCGAACTCCGCACCGAATGGGCCGGGCGTGAAATGCCGGTTCTGCGCAGCATCCGAGAGCGCTTCGAGCGTGAGCAACCTCTTAAAGGCATGCGAATTGCCGGCTGCCTGCACATCACCAGCGAGACGGCCAACTTGGTGGAGACGCTTGTGGCAGGCGGTGCTGAAGTCACTATGTGCGCAAGCAATCCACTGAGTACACAGGATGACATTGCCGCATACCTTGTCTCCAAAGGCATATCAACATTCGCCATTAAGGGAGAGGACTCGGAAACCTACAACTCCCATATCGCATCGGCGCTAGACGTTAAGCCCCACATGACAATGGACGATGGTGCAGACCTAGTTGCAGAACTTCACACCGCTCGTACCGAGCTACTTGACGGTATCGTCGGCGGTATGGAAGAAACCACAACAGGTGTGATTCGCTTGAAGGCATTGGCAGGTGAAGGAAAACTCCGTTTCCCAGTGATCGCTGTAAACGATTCTGACACGAAGCACATGTTCGACAACCGATATGGCACCGGTCAAAGCACACTGGACGGCATAATCCGGGCGACAAATGTGCTGATCACGGGTAAAACAATCGTGACAATAGGTTATGGCTGGTGTGGTCGTGGATTTGCCGACAGGGCCAAGGGTATGGGTGCCCATACCGTAGTGTGTGAAGTCGACCCCGTACGTGCTTTGGAAGCCGTCATGGACGGTCATCGAGTAATGCCCATGAGCGAAGCCGCAAAAATCGGCGATATTTTCCTCACCGTCACCGGTGGCAAGCACGCCGTGGGCGGACACCATTTCGACGCCATGAAAGATGGCGCAATCGTTGCTAACTCAGGCCATTTCAATGTTGAAATCGACGTTGAAGGCCTAGAAGAACGTACGGAGACAAAGCGTCAGGTCCGACAATTTGTTGGAGAACACACCCTCGAAGACGGGCGTAGAATCAATCTCCTCGCCGAAGGACGGCTGGTTAACCTGGGCGCTGCGGAGGGACACCCATCAAGCGTGATGGACATGAGCTTTGCCAACCAGGCGCTAGCCGCCGAATTCATCATCTCCAACCGGGACTCTCTCGAGCCAGATGTTCACAACCTTCCGAAACGTCTTGACGAAGAGATCGCTAGGATCAAGCTGGAATCAATTGGTATGCCAATCGATTCTCTGACGGATGAACAGGCCAAGTACCTAGCAAGTTGGGAAGTTGGCACCGCATAACATTACAAGAACGTCACAATAGTTATTTAACGACAATGTGATCTCCTAAATGCTTTGGAGATTGGATGGACAGAATCAACACTGGTCCGGGGAAAACACCACAACTTAAAGAAGGACAGATGAATGGCTCCTAGTACGTATCTGGTTACATCCGAGTCCGTGACTGAAGGGCATCCAGATAAGCTGTGCGACCAAGTTTCGGACGGAATTCTGGACGCAATCTACGCTCAAGACCCGCAGGCTCGCTGTGGGATTGAGACATCATGCACCACAGGTGTCATGTGCGTTTTCGGAGAGATCACAACTTCCGCATACGTCGATATTTCAGCAGTCGCTCGTGAAGTAATCCGGGACGTAGGTTACACATCTTCAGACTATGGTTTTGATGCCGACTCTGCAGGTGTGATGGTCTCCATCAAGGAACAGTCTCCTGATATCAAAGGTGGTGTCGACACAGCGCTGGAAGTCCGCGGCGAAAAGGGCGCAAATGAGGTAGGTGCCGGTGATCAGGGCATGATGATTGGATATGCTGCGCGAGAAACCCCCGAGTTGATGCCATTGCCGATTGCACTTGCACACCGCATTGCACGCAAAATGGCCGCAGAGCGTAAAGCAATGCACCTCCCGTACCTGAGGCCAGATGGGAAGTCCCAGGTGACGGTGGAGTACAACGAGGATGGCACCCCAAAACGCGTGCATACAATCCTCATGAGCACCCAGCACAGTCCAGACGTATCACAATCGACCATCGAACAAGACCTTATCTCCCTGGCAAACAGCGTTGTCCCGGACAAGTACCTAGACGATGACACAAAATACTTCGTTAACCCATCGGGACGCTTCGTCCTAGGAGGTCCTGCTGCAGATGCCGGACTCACCGGACGTAAAATCATTGTTGATACTTATGGTGGGAGTGCCCGGCATGGAGGAGGCGCGTTCTCTGGGAAAGACCCAACGAAAGTTGACCGGTCCGCCGCATATGCAGCGAGATGGGTTGCGAAAAATCTCGTAGGGGCTGAACTTGCTGATCGAGCAGAGGTCCAACTTTCCTACGCCATCGGTGTGGCGCATCCAATATCTATCTCGGTAGAAACTTACGGAACCGGCAAGTTAGACAACGGCCGTATTGTTGAGCTGATCAATGAGCACTTTGATTTGCGTCCACAGGCAATCATTGACGCGCTTCGACTCCGAAGACCAATCTTCCGGCAAACTGCCTCTTACGGTCACTTTGGACGCGACGACTTGGATCTTCCCTGGGAACAACTGGACAAGGTTGACTCGCTGAAAGCGGCCATTACTTAGCCCGGCACTACAGGACAACATCGGCTAACGTGAGGGGGCATACCTGTTAGGGTAGGCCCCCTTTTTACTTGTAGACCACCGTTACAGAGGTTCAGATGCGGTAATGGCCAAAGAGATCAAGTTCGGGACGGACGGATGGCGCGCGATAATCGCCGACCAGTTCACGTTCGACAACGTCCGCAAGACTGCCCAAGGCCTAGCTAGCGATATGGTAACTTCCGGTAGCGCCAGTGCTGGCGCGATCATCGCATGGGACACTCGTTACGCTTCTGAAAGGTTCGCCGAGGTAACCGCA
Organism: Dehalococcoidia bacterium; assembly: GCA_046583495.1. Lineage (GTDB taxonomy): Bacteria > Chloroflexota > Dehalococcoidia > Lucifugimonadales > Lucifugimonadaceae. The sequence continues at coordinate 18,464 of JAYGCF010000074.1, read as the reverse complement.
GAAGTACTCGCCGGGAACGGCATCCGATGCATGCTCGCTGACAGACCGGCACCAACCCCTGCTGCCAGTTTTTCAGTGATTAATCACAAAGCAGGCGTCGGAGTAATGATCACTGCAAGCCACAACCCAGCCACGTATAACGGGTTCAAAGTTAAGTCCAATCATGGCGTAAGTGCTCCACCCGAAATGATTGCACGAATCGAAGCTGAAATCGAACGCGTTGAATCGAATGAAATCGTCGTCAAAGAACTTTCTCTTACAGAAGCGACAACAACCGGCCTTTTAACACGGTTCGATCCCATCGATCCGTATTTAGATCAACTTCAAAAGATGGTGGATATCGAATCCATCAGACAAGCTCAACTGAAACTTGTCGTCGATTCGATGTACGGCTCAGGAGGGGGCCTTTTACCTCGCCTATTGTCTGGCGGCAATCTGGAATTGATAGAGATCCACGGGGAACCGAATCCGGCGTTTCCTGGCTTCGCCCAACCAGAGCCAATTAACGCTAATCTAGGAATGTTAAAAAAAGCTGTGAAGACATCTTGTGCAGATGTGGGTATCGCGTTTGATGGAGACGCCGATCGCGTCGGCTTCGTAGATGAAAATGGACGTTATATATCTACGCTAGAGGGCTTCTCCCTTATCGCACATCATCTTTTAGAACGGCGTAACCAAAGGGGTGCTGTGGTCTCGACCATCACCATGAGTTCAATGATCGACAGGCTGGGCTTTCATTACGATATACCCACCCCTAGAACTGCCGTCGGTTTCAAATATGTTGGTCCAGCGATGCTGGAGACGAACGCGATAATCGGTGGAGAGGAAAGCGGTGGTTATGCATTTCGCGGGCACGTTCCAGAACGGGATGGCCTGCTGAGTGCGCTGGTATTTCTCGATGCAATGGTGAACTCAGATAAAAAGCCTTCCGAGTTGCTTACCGAGTTATTCTCTATCACTGGTCCTCACGCGTTTCGACGGATCGATGTAGATTTCCCGGAAGCCCGGCGTGACACGCTCCAAAGTCTAATCGCATCGATCGCGCCGGTGTCCCTGGGAGGTTTCGCAGTCAGTCAGATCGAACGCTTAGACGGTGTCAAGATCTTTCTGAATGGAGGTGGGTGGGCGGTTGTCCGGATGTCCGGAACTGAACCTCTTCTAAGAATCTATGCCGAAACTTTTGATGACTCCGCAGTCGACCGCGTACTGGATGATATCACCGTCACATTCGGCCTCTAACAGATTAATCTAAGAAACGGTGGCCTCACAGCCCTCATGGTAAACATAGATCTGCGAATTAAAGCCGAGTAAAAACCAATCTCCGTCTTTGAGGAGATTGTGGCATAGCCCAGATATACTTTGTTGACGTGATTACTAAACAGTCACGTTCCGCGTTCCCGGATCGTTCAGTGGTAGGACAGGGGACTTTGAATCCTCAAACCTAGGTTCGAATCCTAGTCCGGGAACCATACTAAATCTTTATTTTGCACAAACGTCACTATTGAACTAACGTTTTGTTTCTGGGTTAGATTCATACTCAGTGTTCAGTGCAGGGCTCATGTCCCGGGTAGTAATTACCCGATGAATCAATACATCGAAACCATCAAGACGCTAAAAGGCCGCAGCATAATTGCTGCGGCCTTTTCATTTCTAATTTGAGGAATCTATTACTCGTCCTCAGAGGCACTTCCAGGTGCAGACTGCCCAGCATCAAAAGCCGCTCTCGCGTCTCCATACAAATGACATGACACCCAATGGCGGGTCTCTTCTTCCGTCAGACCCGGAGCCCATTGCTCACACACATCGCCGATTTTCACAGGGCACCGAGGATTGAACGTGCAGCCAGATGGTGGGTTTACTGGAGAAGGCACCTCCCCCGGCAAGATAATCTCTTCACGCTCGATATCTGGATGAGACGGAAGTGCTGCGGAAATAAGAGCTTGTGTATATGGATGTAACGGGTTGGAGAAGATCGGTTCAGAGTCCCCAATCTCCTTAATACTTCCGAGGTACATCACAGCCGTCGTGTGGCACATGTAACGTACCGTAGCCAAGTTGTGTGCGATCATCAGATAGGCAAGATTGTGCTCTTTCTGAAGATCTACCAACAGATTCAGTATCTGAGCGCGAATAGACACGTCCAGTGCCGATACCGGCTCATCCAGAACCATAACTTCCGGGTTGAGAGCGAGTGCTCGTGCAACACCGATACGTTGCCTCTGGCCTCCGGAGAATTCATGCGGGTAAAGATTCGTCTGGTAAGCGTTCAGTCCAACTTCTTCTACTACCTCATCGACCCGGGTGTTGATTTGTCCCTTGGTCATATTAGTAGCAATTTGAAGGGGTTCGGCGACAATCGCCCGAACACGCATCCGCGGATTCAATGAAGACCACGGATCCTGGAACACTGCTTGAACATTTTTCCGGTAGTCGCGCTTGGCCGCACGACTCATCTGGGTGAAATCTTCTCCCTTGAAGAAAATCTGCCCTTCCGTAGGATTCTCGAGACCAAGCAGCAACTTAGCCGTCGTGCTCTTTCCACACCCGGACTCTCCTACGAGCCCCACCGTCTCACCGGCACGGACAAGGACATCTATCCCGTCCACCGCTTTTAGCGTCGGCTTGGTACCGAAGCCCATGAAACCGCCCGCCAGCTCAAAATGCTTGGCCAGGCCGCGAGTCTCAAGAATGACTTCGGCGTTTTCGTCTAGAGGGACAATTCCCTCACCCTGTTGAACCTGTTCTTGGATTGTCGTCATCGCATCCTATATCCGTGAATGGCTTCGCTATTTTGCCAGTCTGAACTCAACAGACGCCAGTTTATGCGTCTTATGAACCTGAATTTAGTCCGCTACTGCTTCCACTTCAGCTGCTTCCGATTCTTCGTCCAAGGCGGCTGTCACGTCGACTGACTGCGCAGCAGCCAGTTCGTCTGGGTCGGCCTTGGAGATATCGAAATCGAGTATCTTCCAACAGCTCGCTGTATGTTCTCCGCCAAGTGGGCTCCGCACTGGGTAAGCCTCGCGGCATACATCCTGAACATACTCACAACGAGGTGCAAACGGACAGCCGGGTGGAAGGTCGAACAGAGGTGGCGGTTGTCCCTCAATTGAGTAAAGTCGTTGCGTGCGCTCTTCTAGCTTCGGTACCGATGCTAGTAATGCCTCTGAATACGGGTGGGCAGGTTCGTTGAAAATCTGCCTCACATCTCCCGTCTCAACGATTCGACCAGCGTACATGACCGCTACACGGTCACACATCTTCGCAACAATTCCGAAATCGTGAGTGATAAAGATGATACCTACACCGGTTTCGGCTTGAATCTCCTTCAGCAGCCGCAAGTAACCGGCCTGAATTGTGACGTCAAGCGCTGTAGTCGGCTCATCTGCAATTAGAACGATAGGAGCACAAGATATGCTGATCGCTCCTACCACTCTCTGGCGCATTCCACCTGAGAGTTGATGAGGGAAGTCCTTCATTCGACTCTCAGCCGCCGGTATCCTTACCTGCCGTAGAGAGTGAACTATCTTATCCACCAGCGACTGACCTTTGACGCGCTGATGAATCCGGATCGCCTCTCCCACCTGGTTCTCAATGTTGAACACCGGGTTGAGTGCTGTCATCGGGTCTTGAAGGATCATCCCGACCTTCGAGCCCCGTATCTTGGCCATTTCTCCATCCGATAGGTCAAGAACGTTCTCGCCGTCCAGAATCACTTCGCCGCCGACGATGTACCCCGGTGGTGATGGAATCAACCGCATGATCGAGAGAGCCGTAACCGACTTGCCCGAACCAGACTCGCCTACGACTCCTAGCGTCTCACCACGTTTTACGTAGTAGGAAACACCATCCACCGCCTTAACCGTTCCGTAGGCAGTCTGGAAGTAGGTCCGCAGGTCGCGTAACTCAAGGATGACATCTTCTTCAACGGTACTCGGACCAAATCCGTCCGTATCCATGTCTTCGCGGTCCGTGTAATCGGTAGATTCTGCTCGCTCTTTTTCGGGAGAGTCGACCATTCTCGGCTCCTAATAGATCAACCGGCCTCTGGTGTACGGTTCACTCCAGTGACCGGCGTTGGGTCATCGATCCCAACTACGCTTTACACGGCCATCAGGCCGTAATTTCAATATCAATAAGGGGGGTGCAAACATGTGTACCTCCCAAGATTGGGCCGAAGTATAGCAGTCGATACCATTTAGCGCATGGGCATTCAGGGATTCGCTTATCAAGCCCGGCGCAATCCAACCCTAAAAAACAATGTTATGAACCCGAGAACGAGTAATCCAACACCGTTCACACTCAAAGCCCAACCGACCGAATACATTTCAGCAATCAATCCAAGTTCTAGGCTGCCTACCCAACCAAAGCCGATTGCAAAAATCCATCCTCCCATCGCAGTTCCTCGCATATCGTCAGGGACATTCGACATAAGCATCGTCCACTGAAGAGCGTCAAAGGAAGAGGCCATTATTCCGACTGTGAACACTATCGCTAAGGACAGAGGGAATACATCCGATGCACCTAGCGCAACTAAACCGATTCCGTAAACAAAGATTATTCCGATTGCAAGAAGACCTTTTCGACCAAATTCGGAAAGTGCCGTGATAATCACAGAACCGACTAATCCTCCAATAGCAGCCATCGCCGTTAAAGCGCCGAGCCCCACAGCTCCTACACCAAGTACATCTTCCGCAAGCGATGGCATCACCGATTGATACGTGAAGCCAAGTACCTCCACCAACATGGCAACAGCCAATAGGGTCGCAACAATAGGTATCCCGAGCATCGTTTTGATACCCGTGACCGTGCTTCCTACTAGACCTCGAATCCCATGCCCCACCCGATCAGCAATGCTCTTTGGCTGAATAACCGTCACGCGATTCACGCAAATCCCGCCTAGGACGAACGCCAATCCTCCTATGAAAAAGACGGGGCTCGGTCCGATGGACTCTATAAGCAAACCACCAGTCAAAGCCCCAGCAGCTCCCACCGCCCTGGTGGCCACAGACAACATAGCCACACCGTTAGCCGCATTCCGCTTTCCGACTACGTCAACAGCCAAAGCCTGGGTTGCGGGCATTTCAAATGACGCCGTGATTCCAGCAAGTGCCACGAGCACCATCATTCCCCATATTAATACGTCTTCTTGGACAGCTAGAACCCATATTCCCATTGCGATCGACGCTTTCAGCCCCGCCGTCAGTATCAAGACCTTACGTCTGGCAAACCGATCCGCTACTGCTCCTCCGATAGGACCGAAAACCAAGTTGGGTGCACTGCGTATCGCAAAAGAAAGTGCGGTTAGAAATACTGACCCTGTCTGGTCCAAGACAAGCCAACTGATAGTCAACCGTTGCATCCAGTTTCCAAATCCGATCAGTAGAGCAGATGCCCAAAGCCATCTAAATTTACTGTCGTAAAGTGAACGCAGCGGCCCTGTATGCACCAAGCTAGGAGACGCCGACACGGAGTCTTTGCTGTTTTGCATCAGCCCTGTCTGTGTCCCACCACATCCGTATTTGCATAAGGCAATCGATATGTGGGACCCGGATTTTCACAATCTGCTAGTAAAAAGGAATGCCGGTCGCTAGGACCGGACATTCACGTTGCGTTTCGTTTTTCACCCTATGTTGGGGACCGCTTAACTAGGACAGCCCAAGATCCTTCTCTACCTCGGCAAGCGCCTCATCAATAGCGCTGACCATGAAGTCGATCTCATCCTTACTTATCGATAAAGGCGGGCATATGCTGATGATGTCTCCTGCACGGAAACTAATCAAGTTCCGTTCGTATAAGGCCGGCGGTAACTTTTTTGCCAACCCAGCACTTGCAGGAAAGGGTGTCTTATTTTCGCGATCACTGACCAGTTCGATAGCCGCAATCAGACCCATCCCGCCACGAATGTCGCCGACCGATGGGCGCTCGTACAACTTCTGAAGTTGTTCAAATAAGTAAGTCCCCATTCGGTCAGAGTTACCCACCAAGTCTTCTCGTTTGAAGATCTCAAGGTTCTTAAGGGCGGCGGCCGACGAAACTGGATGCCCACCGAAAGTGATCAGGTGCTTGAAGGTGCGACTGTCATCACCGATAAAGGTATCTGCGATCTTCTGAGTGGCGATTGCTGCCCCAAGTGGCAGGTAACCACTGGTAATCGCCTTGGCAACGGTCGTTATGTCCGGTTTTATACCAAACCGTTCCGTACCAAACCAAGTGCCGAGACGACCAAATCCATTGATCACTTCGTCTGCAATTAGAACAATGTCGTACGTGTCTGCAATCTCTCGCAGTCGATGCCAATATTCGGGTGGCGGGATATGTATCCCATGAGCGGCAGAGACAGGTTCAGCGATGATAGCTGCGACGGTGTCAGGATTTTGGTGCTTTATGACCGTTTCAAACTCGTTTGCAACGGCAATGGCCTCATCGACAGGGTTTTGGTGGTATGTCGGTCGGTACGCGTTGAAGTTTGAAACGTGATACGTGCCCGGCATCGTCGGACCCATGGTGTCGGCTGCTGGACTCCCACCTAAACTGACAGCCATTGCCGTGCCGCCATGGTAGGAGTACCGACGAGATATCACCTTGTAAGCACCCTGCTTACCCGTAAGAATGCGGTACTTCTTAGCCATTTTGACCGCGGTCTCGACAGCCTCCGAACCTCCTGACACAAAGAATAGCCGAGCGTTCGGGTCCGGATAAAGTTCACTAACAACACCAGATAACTTTATGGTGGATGGAACGGCGGAACCGGCCGGTGGAGAATCAATCGCTACCATCTGCGCGTAAGCAGCATCAGCGATCTCAGTCCGGCCATACCCTGCGGACTTATACCAAAGGCCCGCCATGCCATCGAGTAATCGATTGCCCTCAATGTCCGTCACCCAAACACCCTCGCCCTTAACAAAAACCTTAAGGGCACCGTCACGCCAATCAGAAGTTTGCATGGCATGCATGAACAGATGCTCTCCGGCAGTCTGTCGAAGGTTTTCGATCTGTTCTCCGGTGAAGGTCTCGGTGGTCATTAAAGTGACTCTCCGGTATTGCTCTGGTTACTGGTCCGCTAGTTCCATGGGACACGCGCCAAGTCTACGACCGGTCGTCGAGACGGTCCATAGGGATTAACCGTTTGCGGGGTTGCTCGGCCGTAGGTTATGAATACAATTCAGGTCTGGACGACCCGCCGACACATGCACATGGTTATCGGCATCGAAACAGCATGAACCCACATGCCATACAAGTCAGAGAGGTCAAAGAAATGACCGTCAACATAGCGACCGTATACCAGCGATCTGTAAGCCCGGGACCCCAACCGAATGGCCTTCAGGCCGCCGATGATGGCCTATGGTATATCGACCAGAGGAACAACAAGGTCTACAAGTTAGATTGGGATTCTGGCGAAGAGATTTTATCGTACGATACGACCACCGAGCACGCCAGTGGGATCACCATCGGTGACGGATTTGTATGGGTCTCTTCCACATTCGGCTTAACGATCCACAAAATCGACATGCAGACCGGAAAAACAATCGAGGAACTTCCAACCCCTGGTGTCGGTACAGTAGCCTTTGGGGAAGGCGGACGTCCCTCGGGTGCACATGGTCTGGAATGGCGCGATGACAAGCTATGGATCGCAGTTCCTCCATCTCAGATGATCTACCAGGTAGACCCTAAAACCAGTGAAGTCATCCATGAAATCAAAGCCCCGGGTCTTCGCGTTCATGGGATCGCATTTAATGAAGATGGCCACCTTTGGTCGGCCGATACAGCATCGGGTGTCGTATCTCTACTGGACGTTTCAGACGGCCGAGTAATCAACTACATGCGAGTGCCCTGGCCAACAGAAGTTCACGGGCTAACGATCGACTCAAGTCAGGCTCTCTGGTATTGCGATGCAGAATCGAGAGCCATCGGAAGACTTGGTCTGTGAGTGGGTGCCACCAAGTTCAAACTTTCTATTCAATCCCTTTAAACACTCAACGGCGGCTCGGAAATCCAAGATTTCTGCTCTGCTGGGCCGACTGGGCCCGTCGCTCTGAAAGGCCAAGATAATTTCCGGATGGGCCCCCATCGGCCTCTGTAACTAAATTGAGCATAAGTTTTTTTATCAATATCCAGCGTCTGACCATTGACTGCCACTAGCACGAGATCCTGAGAGGTCTGCCAAATAGGTCCTAGATCCGATGTTTGATCAACGGGTTTCGGCCACCGTTGACTGTGCTTGCCCTTAGAAATGTATGAAGCATGGCTCCCGAGCGCAGAGTAGATCACGGGATTGTTCAACTGGTTTAATAAAAGTTCACCACCTTCACAGGGCCACCAGCCGCCGTTTTTCAATCCGTGGGCAGAGGCATAAACGCCTATAAGGACCGGGGACTCAGTGTTGGTAACTCGCATCGTGACATGCTCCCAGTCACCCTCGTGAGGTATGTGCCTTCCACCAGAACCGTTGAACGGATAAAAGAACCAGTACTGTAGATCGGAGGCTGTAGAGTCATCTGGGGCGCTTCTGGCGTTGATGTAACAGGGCGCCGAGACCTGATTACTAATGGGTTGGAACCCACGCCTCGTCTCATTTTTATCCGGACCGTCTAAGATACTTAAGTAAATCTCTGAATGGTCTTCGAAACGAGAGAGACTCCCTAACCAGTCCATCGTCGTTTGACCCTCGGATAAAACCCCCTCATCTCTTCGAAACAGCCCACGCCATCGTTTAACGCTGGTCCGCTCTAGATACCAATCTACCGACGACGGACGATATGGATCGTCTGGATGTAGCCGTATCTCGGGAGCAAAACGTATTAGCGTTTCCTCGAGGTCAAACGCCAGGTCTGTAATGTTCTTAGATCCCCAATCAGGTTCCGATTCGAGGTCCACTACCACAGTAAGTCCTCAAAGTTTCAATTGCCGAGAGTACTGCGAGGTGACTAGTTTTCGGGTTACGGAAATGTGGTTGATTGATCAATCGGAAGTTGAACTCCCCAAAATCACCACGAGCGTAGATTTCGTGCACATTGCCCACCGACAACGGATCGGCCACGACTTTAACGATAGTTTTTTCAGGGCCTAGGCCGACCAGGCTAAGAGTCGCTGCCACATTAATGTTAGATGGGAAAAGCGGGACCGCATCAATCGCCGGTCCCTCAAAAAGAACCGTGGATTCCGTAATCTCAACGTTCTCCCACTTCGCGAAGCCGGGTGCCCCTGAGAAAGCCTCGGGCCTTTTCGTGGATGTCAACGTGAGCTCTTCAAGGAAATTCTTTACTGCGCGGAGCGCATCGATGCCACCAAGTGCCCCGGACGGAACAATTATTTCGCAACCATTTCCGTGAGCGATGCTGATCAATCGTCCAAAAAGTTCAGTATCGGCCAGTGCTCCAGAACTAAGCACAAATAGTGACCGGCCTGCAGAAAGGACGTTTGCTCCATGGGAAGATATCGCGGCCAGTGAAGCACACTCAACGATCAGCGACACGCCCTCCACGGCGAGTAATTCGTCCACTGTCCGGCATGATATGGGCTCGGCTGTCAGAGTCTTGGATAAGGAATTAGCACGACTTATATCCTCATCAAAAACTGCGAGCAAGCCAGCGTTTTGGATTTCACCGCTGGAAATGGCAACAGCTACCTCCGCACCCATAGTTCCACAGCCGAGTAGACCTATCCCGATGCAATTACTGTCTTTATAGCGAGAATCGCTCACCCGAACCTTATCCATGTATTACTAATGAATTAACTGCAACCACCAAGCGTAAAATCGATAATCCAAGTAAGGGCCTTACAGGCCACTCCAATCAGAGTCCCAATCCCAATGTATCAGGAGATGACTCCGCCAGTGGAATACAGGGATATCATTTGCCAGAAATATTAAGGAGACGGTGACGATGGCCAACTCCACCCTCGCAGGAAAAGTACAGACGGTCCTAGGACCGGTAGACCCGCAGTCACTGGGTCCGACCATAACCCACGAGCATCTACTTATCGACTTCACAGTAGTATTCCAACCACCTACCAACCCCGTAGATGCCATCCTATCGGAAGAAAAGCTTTCACTCGGAAATTTGGGATGGATCAGGCATAACTGGAATAGTTCACTAGATAATCTCAGATTATTGGATGAACAGGTCGCCTGTTCCGAAGCCACAAAATATTACGAAGCTGGTGGCCGCACAATAGTGGACGTGACCAGCAACGGACTTGGCCGCGACCCTGAAGCGCTTGCCCGCATCAGTGATACTACCGGCCTGAATGTGGTCATGGGCGGTGGTCATTACATTGGGTCTACACATCCCCCTGAATTTGACAAATACACAGCTGAAGACATTGCAGAAACAATAATTCAGGATATCCAGGTAGGTGTTGACGGCACCGACATAAGGACCGGCATAATCGGTGAAGTCGGAGTCTCCTCACCCTGGACAGACTCAGAACGAAAAACCGTACAAGCGGCGATCATCGCGCAGATTGAAACTGGAGCCCCGGTGTTGATACACCCGGGGAGAAACGAAGAACTGCCACGACAAATCCTCGACGCCATAGCCGGATGGGGCGGCGACATGTCCCATACCGTAATGGGACACATCGAAAGAACGATATACAACCGTTACAACCTGCAGCGAGTAGCCGAGACAGGGGCGTTCCTGAACTTTGACCTGTTTGGTCATGACTCGTCCTTCTACCCACTGGCTCCATACTCCTACATGCCAAACGACGCCCAGCGCATGGACCAGATTGAGTTTCTGATAAAACGAGGCCATGTGAATCAGATTCTGTTGGCGCATGACGTGTGCTCAAAGCATCGCTTGAAAGAATACGGCGGACACGGCTGGGACCACATAATCTCGCGTGTAATCCCTCAAATGGAGGCAAGGGGTATCAGCCAAGGCAACATCAACCAAATGCTCATAGATAACCCCCGGCGAATGTTGACATTTGTATAAATCGGGCCTGCGTTAACGACAGACGTAAACACCGATATCCATTTCATCAAGGTCACGTGACGAAATGTTCTAAAAATGAGCACAACTGACGTTACGATATATATTTACTGAGGTCGGAGCCCTTTATTTACTTGCCGAACACATTCACGATCACAGGTATCACCGTATTGACGTTGTTACTGATTACATGTTCGGGTAACGATCGTGCCGTGGGTGATAACAATCACATTTCTCCTCAAGACATCTTCCTATTCGTCAATTTTTCAGATGTTTCACCGGGTGAAAACCGACTTCCATTTGCCCTGAGACGGTCCGATGGTGGCAAGATCACCGTAGCCCCAGACAGGGTGACACTCACATACGCACTGCGCGATTCCGGGGTGACTCGCACTGCACCGCCAGCTGTATTTCGTGAATGGCCAGTTGGAGGTGGTGTGTTCACGACCACGGGCACTTACGACGAAGCCGGTATCTGGGACTTCAACGTTACCGTCCAAAATCCAGATGGGACCATGTCAACTGCCTCGGCTACGAGGCTTGTGAAGGATGTGGCATCAACGCCCGCTATTGGGTCTCCCGCGCCATTGGTGTCGACCAAGACCGGTTCCTCATCCGAAGAGTTGTTGCATATAACCAGTGACGTCAATCCAATTCCAGAGATGTACGGGATCAGTCTGGATGAAGCGGTAGCACTTGGAAAACCCGTCATGGTCACGTTCAGCACTCCTGCATGGTGCACCACAAAAACCTGCGGACCTCAAGTGAGCACAGTAGATCAAGTGCGACAGAATCACATCGGCGAAGCGAGTTTTATCCACGTAGAGCTTTTCGACAACCCCGAGGAGATGCGCAAGTCCGGAGACCCACAAGTCGGCGTTGAGTCCCCTGCAATAGAGCCGTGGAACTTACCCTCAGAACCCTGGACCTTCATCATTGACGAAGAAGGATTAATAGCTGCCAAATTTGAGGCTTACACCACGGTCGACGAACTCGAGGCGGCATTAGTCACTGTTCTAGCTACCAATTAACTAACCGTCACTTACTTTGATAGCTACCAGACTCCCGTTCTCTTCAAAGTATTCAACCCTGACCGGCTCACCAGTCGCTGCGTGTTCTTCGAGATGCGACGGAGTGACCCCCAGGAAACCACGAGCCCCGAACTTCCATGTGACGCCGTGTTCGTCCACGATCTCAAACTCGGAGACTGAAGTCACCGATGCAGTCACCACATTTGTCACCGTTCCGACTACCACTGTTCGTTCTTCGCCACCTGAACTGCAGGCAACATTGACGCTCAGCAGTAACGTGCTGAACAGTGTTAGAAAAGACGAAACGAAGAAAACTTGACGCCGGTTGCCCGAATCGTTCAACACCTATCTGTTTGCCGCTGCTTCCTCAAGTTGCACAAGTCGCTCCATAAGAAGTTCCGATTCCTCCAGTATTTCGCGGTCACGCGGTTCCTCACCCAGTGATTTAGCTTCCAAAATATCGGCACGAGCCAACTTAAAATCCTCAAAAATATCCATGTAGAGACTAGCTCTGTCCAAATATGGCTGTGCAACGACAGGAGATAATTCAATGGCGATATTTAGATCCTTGAGTGCGAAGTCATAATTCCCGATTTGGAAGAAAAATCTGCCTCTCCACCAGTACGCTGCGCCCTCGTCTGGCGCAAGGTCTACCCCGTCGTTAAACATTTCTAACGCGTCCGAAACACGACCAGCATCGCTCAGTATTCTGCCAAGCACGATCACAGCGTTCGGGTCTTCCGGGTCCAAGAGCCGGGCTTTAACAGCGTCTTGATTAGCCCCAAGAATGTTACCACCGGACATGTACGCAACAGCCCTACCAGCATACGCGGAAGCCAAGTCTGGTTTGAGTTCGATCGCCCGGGTGAAGTCTGGAATGGCCTCTTCTGATTTGCCCTGCGCCATCAAAGCGCTGGCTCGTCCTTCGTACCCACGCGCGAACTGAGGTTCAATCTCAATGACGATCGAGAAACGACGTTCAGCCTGGACGTAGTCGCCACGGTTGAGCAATGAATGTGCGGCCGCGTAATCTCGCACGTTTTCGTTTTTATTTTCTGGTTCAGGGGTAGATAAAGGAATCGATGGGGTGATTATGGGTTGAGGCGAAACCGTAGGTGTGACCTCTGGTGTCGCTACACTGTCCACCGAAACATTTTGTTCATCTGACTCACCATCCGATTCGGAACCCTCCTCATCACTACCACCACCACATGCGATAAGCCCTACCATCGCAACCAGGCCGACCACCCACATCCACCTTTCCAGATGCCGAGTTGAGCCATCGTTCAATCGAAGAATACTGTCACCTTTCGCGAATTACACAAATCAGAATTCCGATTATGTACCTGAATGGGTTTGGGCGTTATGTTGTCTGCTCATAGTCTTTGAATAAATGAACCGAATGCGAGAGACACGCCTCTTTTACCATCTTTATAGAAACGTTTTACATGCTTAATTTTCCAGCAGGTTTGATTTGCTAATAGACCTTCATTGCCACACCATCGAGCGATCAGACGATAGTACCGCTCCAGCTGTGGAACTTGCTCGTGCCGCTCGGAAAGCAGGACTGGACGCGATAGTTCTTACGGACCACGATACCTTCTGGCCAGAAGACGAGGTTAAGAAGATTTCAGATGAAGCAGAGATTCTGGTGATGGCTGGCGTGGAAATCAATACCGATGGTGGCCATGCGCTAGTGTTCGGCCTCCGTGAATACATCTTTGGTATGCACCGACCCGAGTTCCTGCGGGAACAAGTTGATCGAGTTAACGGAGCCATGTTGATGGCGCATCCCTATCGCCGGTCTCTTCCATGGGGCGTTCATCCAGGAACAGATAGTTATGACCAGGCATTAAAACGGGCGGTCAATGGCGAATTTATTCGAGTAGTAGATGGTGCCGAAATCATAAACGGACGTGCAACGCCAGAACAAAATGAATTCGCCAGATTGTTGGTTGATGCAGTCGGCACACCGCCGTTATCGAATAGCGATACACATTCGATAGAAGGAATTGGAACGGTTGCGACGGAGTTCGAGCGCGATGTTTTCGACATCCCCGGACTCATCGTTGAATTACAAACCGGTCGTTTCAAACCATGGTCTGCGACCGGATGGGTAGCACAGGGTATGAATACTCGTGCTAAGCGTTAGTGCAACCCAGAGAGTCGAGCCGCCACCATTTCAAGTGCTACTCGATCTCTCACATCTCCAGACTTATAACTCAAATCTGCATCACTGAGGCCTCGGTGAGCGGCTGCGAGATACTCATGACTAAACCGTCCCGCCTGATCAAGTGTCTTGCGAAGGGCGAATTCGGCCTTTAGCCCAATACGGTTGCCGATCTCCTGTTCATCAATGCCGCACTCTTTCAGATAACGGGAGAGGATTAGCATTCTAGTTTGTCGGGTCAGCATGGTCAGAATGTATTGAACACTGGCCCCATCATCTAGAAGTTGATAAAGGGCCTTCATTGCGATCCCTGGTCGCCTTTCAAGAATTGCGTCCACGGCAGCAAAGATATTCGCCTCACGTGCCGGAGCGACCATCAAATCGACATCCCCCGGCTTTATAACTCGATCCCCAGCGAAGAGCGATAGCTTCCTGACTTCTTGGTCAAGCAAACGTAGATTAGGTCCGACTAGGTCCACAAGACGTGCTATGGCTTCTGGTGAGCAACGCAACTCTTCAGAAACCATTCGTCTGCGGAGCCAATCCCCCACACCACGTCCACGCGGCGTGGAGAATAGAGATATATCGAGTGGATCTGACCCATCAAGAGCTCTTAATGCACCGCCCTTGTCTCTCAACTTACTACTTCGCCCAGCCGGAAAAGTGTCCACAAATACCAGTTGCGTAGTGTCTGGCAAGTCCGTTAAAAGGGCACCTAAAGTCTCCCACCCAGAGGAAGCCATCTGAGCAGATCCAGAGCCTCCCCTAACGCGTGTAGCTTTGGTGGCGTCCAACCTTCGAAGAAGACCTCTAACCAACACTAGTCGACGGTCGGCGAGAAAAGGTACAGTGCGGGCCGCAGCCTCTACCTCACCCGGTTTGAAATTACGGCCTTCAAATTCCACTGTATTTGACACTGCAGCTTCTTCACCGAGGGACGCGCGCATCTTGTGCACCGCTTCGCTAATGCCAAATTCGTCATCGCCATGAAGTATTCGTATCAACAGGTTCTGCCAGCTATTAGGCTTATATCCTCGGTATCCAAAATCATTTGAGAAGCGAATCGATCAAATTGCTCACATTAGGCGGGAATAAAATCGAAACTAAATCTGAAATCTATACGAGAGTAATTGTCCGGCCGTCTTTCGCTCCATGCATGCGTCCCATATCCTAGCCATGGATGATTTGTCCCGTTGGGGCCTAATTTTGCCCGACTAGACTGGGTCCCTGCCATGGCACAGATTTGCTGGCTCTTGTGGTTCGCCAATTAGGACGATGAAAACCAGTAACTGGGACATGATAACGACCATCAACCGTGGGTACGACATGATTACGTCGATCTGTTCTTTACTCTTGTTTTATTCTCACTCTGATCAGAAATGATCTTTGAGCGAATTCGACTATGACGTGGTTAGAAGTCAGATTCATAATTTTCCGGAAAGATGATCAGAAATTCCATAAACTTAATTCGGTACGGTCATAGGATCGCTACATTGAACGAACACAAATCGAACGGGCCCCAGGCCTGAGGTACTAAACGCGGAATGCGAATAGGGATCATAGGACTACCCGCCAGCGGTAAGACAACACTTTTTAATGCTCTCACTCGGGGCCGTGCTGCAACCGGATTCGCAGCGGGTCGTGGAGCAAACATAGGGGTTGCGCACGTCCCTGACCATAGACTGGATGCCTTGACCGAGCTTTACAAGCCACAGCGCACGGTCCCCGCAGAGGTTACATACGTAGACTTACCGGGACCGTCGGATTACGACGGTCCGAAAGGTGGGATGTTCGCTGGAGAAGCACTCACCCAGTTGCAAACAGTGGACGCCGTACTAATCGTCGTACGGGCTTTTGACGATGATTCTGTGCCACACGTTAAGGGAGATACGGACTGGCGGCGTGACATCGACGATATTGCTTTCGATCTATTATTTGCAGATATCGCCCTGCTGGATCGCCGTATTGAACGGATCAGTAAAGACTTGAAGGGTGCCAGTCAGGCGGAACGTACATCCATGAACGGAGATATCGAATCACTTCGTGCGCTTCAGGGTGAACTAGAAGCTGGAACCCCTTTAAGAGCGAAGGAATTCACAGAACAGGAACTCCGAGCTGTTCGCGATACATTCTTGCTCTCCGCACTCCCATTCCTAGTTGCGGTCAATATCGGTGAGAGTGGAATACCCAGCTCAGACCAGATTTCTGGTGAGGCTTTGGAGTCCGTTGGAACTCAACGGTCAGGTGCCGTCGCTGTCTGCGCCTCTCTCGAAGAGGAGCTCGCCGGTATGGAAGCCACTGAAGAGGCTGATTTCAGAGAGTCAATGCAGGCCGGAGAGTCTGGCCTGTCACGGATTATTAACCTTTCGTACGACGTGTTGGGGTTGATTTCATTCTTGACGGTCGGAGAAGATGAGGTCCGCGCATGGACCGTGGAAAGAAACACGTCGGCAGCCTCCGCTGCCGGTCAGATTCACTCGGATATCGAGAGGGGTTTCATACGGGGCGAAGTTGTCGCTTACGATGATCTGCTCGAATGCGGAAGCCAGTCTGAGGCCCGCACTAGAGGACTACTACGATCAGAAGGACGAGATTACATGATGCAGGATGGGGATACGGTGAACTTTCTCTTCTCCGTCTGACTAACCAAGGCAATTAACAACATTAGGCGAAAACTAATTTCATGTCGGATAGTCCGCCTCCGTCGAATCGGGAGAAAGAACTGAATGGCGCCTGAAGAACTCGGTCGAATCGAAAGACCTGACTCATCATCAGTGATAGGCAAACGTAAGGTTTACATCGTCACAATGGTCTCACCGTTGCCCGGCGCGCCCGAAGGGTACACCAGTCGTCTCAAGAACTATTGGGCAGCAGTGGACACTAATGTCGGTCAACTCGAGGCACGCGCTGGACTTGTGAACCGCATTTTCCACGAAGCCGTATCAGTGTCCGGAGACCTTGGTCTTAATCTGGTATCCCAAGTCAACCAGCCAGCATGGTCGATGATCAAGAACCGGATGGAATCCGGTGCAACTCTCGAAGCATTTGACAACGATGACCTCTTCTCTCAGATAGTCGACTGGTCAAGGTGTGCACAGGTCGGGCTCACCAGCCAGGCAGTGGCCGACGTAATACAGGAGAAATACACCGAGGCAGCTCAAACTCGCTACGCGGAGATGTCCAAAAATCTAGATGAGAAGATTGGTGAATCTGAATCGGCCATCCTCATTATGTCGTCGGTACAGGGAGTTTCGATGCCCGAGGGCGCCGAACAGTTCAACGTCATGCCACCAGAGCTAGACGAACTCGCCCGATGGACCCGTGAAATGAACGAACAAATGATCGCACAAGCACAGGCACAGCAAGAGTCATCAACTGCGGGGGGGGCAGCGGGCCATGAAGGTCATTCACATGCATCGCAGGGCGAGTCCGAAGAAGGCGGATCCGGGTTATGGACTCCGGGATCAAGGTAGAAAAGGCGAACCTTCAGGTGTGTGAGAACTACGGCCCTGAGGGGTTGTCTCTCTACATTCATATCCCGTTCTGTGAGACCAAGTGCCACTACTGTGACTTCAATACCTATGCCGGCATCGAAGCGTTAATACCAGGATATATCGATGCCCTGCAGAGAGAGATAAATTTCTGGGGAGAACGTTTACACCATCCCAGGGTCTCTACTGTCTTCTTCGGCGGAGGTACGCCGTCATACGTACCAATCGAGAGCATAGAGGGACTATGTCGAACTATATTCCAGGCTTTCAACGTCAACTCGGACGCGGAGGTGACACTGGAATCGAATCCCGGCGATTATTCACAACGCGAGCTCAGTCGTTACCTTGAAGCTGGCATCAACCGGCTGAGCATAGGGGTACAAAGCCTCGATGACGCCCTGCTGAAATCTCTGAGTCGACGGCACAATTCCAAAACGGCAATCGGAGCCTACAAATCAGCCCGCGAAGCAGGTTTTTGTAACATCAACCTAGATTTGATGTTTGGTCTGTCCGGGCAGACAGTTGAACAGTGGCATTCGACGCTTCAGCAAACCATAGAACTGAAACCTGAGCATCTCTCTCTGTATGCCTTAACACTTGAGCCAGAAACTCCCCTAGAAGCAATGGTTCGGGGTGGAGAGATCGAAGAACCTGACCCGGATCTCGCAGCTGAAATGTATTTATATGCTGAGTCGGCGCTCAATGACGCGGGTTTCGGGCATTACGAAATTTCCAACTGGTCACTCCCAAATCGGGAGAGTCGACACAACCTAGCGTACTGGTTGAACATAGCCTATCTTGGCTTCGGCCCGGGAGCACATTCCTACCTACCAGG
>JAYGCF010000067.1:0-49887 GCA_046583495.1 Dehalococcoidia bacterium | reverse complement strand
GACACAATTTCAATATCACCGAATTTGAATAACACCTGGCTGGCTGGCTCAGTAACTGTGATCGTGACCTCATCCGCCCTGTCGCCGATAAGTCTCTGGACCTCTTGCATCGTCCTTGCCGGAACGATGAACCCCATATCTTGTTCTATGGCTGTATCTAGCTCCACAGTCTCCACACCGAGGCGAAACCCGTCCGCAGCAGCCAACGTGAGCTTTTTTCCGGTAAGCTCCACTTTAATCCCCGTGAGGACCGGTCTAGAGTCTTCAGTTGCAGCAGCAAAAGCGACCCGTTCAATTGCGCCCTTCATGACGTCTGCCGGAACTACTACAGTTGTGCCATCGTCAACGGTCGGAATGGGTGGAAACTCTTCAGCAGCGGTTCCGTTCATATTGGCCTTGAATCGTGCACATTCAAGGCCAACGCTTAGAGGATTGTCTAAAAGATCGATTTCTATCCTGTCGTCGGGCAGCTGATTTACAAACTCAGTTAGCAACCGCGCAGGGATTGTGACCGATCCTTCATGATCGATCTGAGCTCCTATCCAGGTGCTAATGGCTATCTCCAGGTTGGTCGCAGTCAACTTCAATCGAGACTGATCCGTGGTCAGGAGAACGTTCTGAGTAACCGGTAGCGTGGCCCTAGTTGCCACAGCCCTACCGACAACTCCAAGTCCACGTGACAGGTTCTCTTGAAGACAGGTAATCCACATAGTTCTTTTAAACCCCCAATATGTAGGGGTGAGTATAGGTGCGTCCACAACTTATCGTCAATTTCGACGGCGCTTCCGTTCGACCGTTTCCTACACCCTTTTCTACCGACCTATAATTGACAAGTAGAGTCCTACAAGACACAGGCTTTAACCATCTACAAACCAATCCAGTAGTTAAGAGTTTTCTTATCGACGCGCAACAGATACGACGCATCCTTGAATCAGTTTCATCCGGAGGCACGAGCGCCGGCGACGCGTTCGAGCAGCTCGGACAGCTGCCGTTTGAAAATACCGGTGACGCCCTACTAGATCACCACCGTGCTGTACGTACGGGCTTCCCTGAGGTCGTGTACGGCCCGGGTAAGACCCCTGAACAACTCGCTGAGATCTCCAGGCGATTGTATGAGCGTTCAGGTGTGATTCTGGTGACGCGAACTGACCCTGAGGGGTATGCCGCAGTGAAGTCTGTTGTCCCAGACGCACAATTCAACGAACTTGGAAGAATTGTCTGGGCAGATCGCCGTCCCCAAGAACCTCCCATAGAAGGAATTGCTGTCGTTACAGCAGGCACTGCTGATCTTCCTGTAGCCGAAGAAGCGATTGAGACAGCGCGCCTTATGGGTTGCAACGTAGATCGTATCGTGGATGTGGGAGTAGCCGGCCTACACCGCACACTTAATGCCCTGCCCGCTATGCGGGCTGCTAAGGTCCTGGTCGTCGTTGCCGGCATGGAAGGTGCACTGCCAAGTGTAGTCGCTGGTTTAGTCAAGGCTCCGGTGATAGCTGTCCCAACCAGTACCGGGTACGGAGCCAGCCTTGGCGGGATAGCCGCCCTTCTGGCCATGCTAAACAGTTGTGCAACCGGAATAGCTGTTGTGAATATCGACAACGGATTCGGTGCCGCAGTTATGGCGACCAAGATCGCTCGTTCTATAGCTGGACGCGATTAGTCAGAGTCTCATGTCATGCCCACTACGCCTGAAGTAATAATGGACATGACACACTCGACTTAGGGTAGAGATACCAGGTACGCGACCAAATCGGCGATTTCCTGTTCTGAGAGAGTGTCCCCAAACGTAGCTGGCATTATGTTGCTGTACTCCGGGACCACGAAGTCGCCTGGTGCCACTATTGAGGCAGTCAGGTACTCGTTTGCCGTCAGCCCTGCAACTCGAGCTTCAGCCGCGCTACCCACACCTGATAACCCAGGACCAACTAATCGGTTGGCACCGGTCGAATGACATCCAGAACACCCGGAGCTTCCAAATAAGGATTCACCCGAGTCTATATCCCCTGTTATCTCCACCGATGTCGCTATCGGATCCATAGCTGTCGCTGTATCAGCAGTCGAAGGTGCATCCGGCACGTCACCAACAGGTGCCGCAGTCGGATGGAATACGGGCGTTGGGACAATCTCAGGCTCGGCAGCCTCGCATGCTGCGATGAAAATTGCTCCAACGACGAGCAGTCCGGTAAGGCTCATTAGCCGAATCGAAATCATTTTTATAAGGACTCCCACATGAGGCACGAATCTGGTCGTTTATCTTCCAGATCCACGCAGCCCGTGCGCCGCTTCACGTTTGAAACCTTTAGGAAAACAGACTTAGGCGGCATTGTTCCGTGTTTCACAATTAAAAAGCTAGCAGCGTAATCTGGCCCAGTCAATCAAGAACTGAACAAATACGACACTGGTTGTGTGGCCTGATTTACCTTCGCTCACTTGTCTTTGTGTTCCCAATACTATGAGATTCAACCTGAGAATTTGCTCATTAAGCACTAAGGCACGAAACCTGGTTTAACCGGTCGAGCGTTTGATCTCGATCTCTTCTCCAGGTGCAAGAGCAACGCGTCGAACCTCGATTCCCAGCTTCAACATCCAGTAGTTGAGCGTGGCTTTAGACAACTTCAACAATTTGGCTGTCTCCGTAAAGCCTTCTTCGTTCAGCATTTCTGGAATCGCCCGTTCTAACGGTCTGCGTAGCCGTCTCTCAACGTCTAGCATCTTTTTTGTCTTCCTTACTGCCAATTTCACTCCTTCTGAATGCGCGCCCCTTGCTGTTGACCGCGAACGTCTGGGGACATAACCCGTGCATTTCTCGGCGCACTATTACATTATATATTGTTTTGAACAACGTATGTTTTTTCTTTGTTCTTTTATTGAATTTATCTCAATATTTTACAATATAAATACCGCATATGTACTCATGTCAAAGCTACCATAGCTTCAAAGAAAAACGTTGCTACAGTGCTCTCTGAGGTCTTGTTTTGCTACAGATTTTGTTGAGTGAAAGGTTTCGACAACCATAAAATGTCAGCGTTAGTACCTTTAACCGTGTAGGTTTGGGAATTAGTTAACGGATTCTGTCTACTAGATGTGGTTTTGTAATGCGTTGCCCATATCTAGTTCCACACTCCTCGTTGAAATCAGCGCCTGAAAACATATCCAGAGACAGCACAGATCCGCCGGACAGGCAGGATTTTCCCTATGGAGAGCTAACGAGGACCCTCTAAGACCCTCGTTAGCTTTAATTCACCCGGAATCGTGAAAAAAATGTAGTACCGATAACCAACATGGCTTTGCTAGACTCAACTGATAAAGCAGGACGTAACTGGACCCCTGCCCTGTTCAACTCATTCTTCATGTAGACGTATGCAATCCCACGGAGGCCTTTGTAATCGACTTTATTCGTAATCTGATCGATGGGATCGAAGAGTGGGTTCTCGAATTCGTTACCGAAGTTTTCGAGGCTATCGGATGGCTAGGGCTTATAGGGCTCATGGCTATAGAAAGTACGGCGATTCCTCTACCAAGTGAAATTGTTATGCCATTGGGCGGATGGAAGTTGGTAGAAGAAAAGGATCTCGGTCTTGGATTCGTGGTATTGGCTGGTCTAGCAGGCGCGGTTGGGAGCCTCATTGGATCATTGGTCGAATATTACGTCGCACGCGCCGGTGGACGGCCATTAATTGAAAGATACGGCAAGTACCTGCTTATCACCCATGCAGACCTAGATCGTGCAGATCGATGGTTTGCGACCCGTGGTGAATTAACCATTTTCGTGGCCCGCATGATCCCTGGCGTACGTGGGTTCATATCTATACCAGCCGGGATCGCTCGCATGAACGTAGTGAAGTTTTCAATCTTCACGCTTATCGGGGCTTTCCCATGGACCTTTGGGCTCGCCTTGGGAGGGTACCTTCTAGGGGCAAACTACGATGACATAAGATCCATAACACGACCGTTCGACATACCGATCGTCATTGGAGCGGCCGCGCTGATCATATGGTTCGTATCGCACCGCATACGCGAGATAAGGTCTGAATCCAAACGTAGATCTGACATCAAGGGTTCAGGAAGTTCCGCATGAAAAATACCGTTTCTAAACGCGACTCTAGAGGAGAAACGGTGCTTGCCTGTCGTACGTTACCTATACCGATATTCGCACTATACGGACTGGGCGCAGCAGGTATTACATGGATGATCGCTGCATGGCGCGACAGGCGACAGCGCGACCGATTACGAAACAAGATCAAAACACAACAAGGGAACGGAGAAGAAGAAGAAACGCGTTAGACGAGAGATCGTAAACTTCCTGAAGAATCCTACCCCTCGAGCATCCTCATAATGTCTTGTTGGATCTGGTCTAAATATTGATCGTATGGCGTATTTTGGTAGGAAAGTTCTGACTGTCCGTCAACGGAATGGTACCAGTCGAAATGACCCGGCTTGGCCTGGTATACCGCCATGGATGGATCCGCCTCCACCAGTTCGTAGTAATCCCTTACGTATTTCTCGCCCGACATCCGCCACGTCGGTCCCCCGCTGATGTTGTAAATTCGACGCCCGCCACCCTTGACGGTCAAGGATGCTGATAGTGCCGACACGGCGTCATCCCGATGTACAAACTCGATCCGCTCATCCGGTGTGAACGGCCATTCGGCAGGAGGTTCCTGGAATACTGGAACCGCAACACCTGAAATCCGTAAAGCGATCCAGTCGATATCAGACCCAACCACTATTGATTCAGATTCGGCTTTGGACGCCGCATATACATCGTCAGGATTGGCGACCCGGTCCACCGTAATCTCTTTGTCCTGAGGAGTGGTGTCTCCATAGACACTAACCGATGAACTCAACACTAACCGTGCGGATGGAACTTTTGCCTGAATCGCCTCTACAACCACACGGGTACCATCGATGTTGACATGCCGAGTGAGATCAGGATTCTGTTCGGCAACCGGCGGAAGTATTGCTGCCAAATGTGCGACTGCGTCTACGCCTTCGCAGGCTGAGCGAACATCCGAGGAGTCGGTTAAATCTCCCGGTGCAACCTCTACATGAGGTTCGCCTTCGAGACCTTCGAAGTTCGCACTGGGCAGATCAAAGACCCTAACGATATGACCGCCTGCCAGGAGGTTAGCCACAACGAGGCGACCCATGCTACCTGCGCCACCGGTTACGAGGATGGTCGACAAATTACGTCAAGACCGTGCCAGGAGCATCTGCTTTGTCGTCTATCTCGGCTGCAACCGCCTCTAGAACGGCGACTGTGTCGTCAGAAGCCGAAGCCGCAAAAGCCTTCGCTCCTTTATTCGCCTTCACAGCGAACGGAAGTCCGGTCAGGGACTGGAAGAAGAATTTTTCTCGGTGGACTTCCATAGAGGATGCCGCACCTTCTGAACGTTGCTTGAGGTCACCATCTAGCCCCCCCGCAGTCTCCCGGATGATGCCGATCGCCTCATCTAGCTGGTCTTGTGCCCTGGCCAACTGACCATTCTCCTTGTGGCTGGTTGAACTGCCATCCAGCAATATGAACAGCAGAAAGTTCTTGCAAGGATTCAGGATGGCTGAAAAAGCCTCCGGAGGCAAGGCTATCAACCGGGTAATTACAAAAGATTATTAATGAAAAGAGGGCGCCTCATATCTGAAGGCGCCCTCTTTAGTTTCAACCTTAATTAGGCGTCGTGGTACGACTAATCGTCTCCAGCAGGAGATCCGGCCTTATCCGACTCCGTCGGATTCATCCCACTATGACCCGCCGCCTCTTCCATACCCGGGTGCCACAAAACACCATCCCCGTGGTACGGGGCATCACCGTGAGAGTGTGGATCTACGGTCGGTCCGTTGTGACCTTTCACGGCGTCCAAGTCTACTTCTGGCAGACGGTTGAAACCTCGCGTGTCGTAACGGTCGAACGGGAACGGTTGGAACTTTTCGAACAGTTTCGCAAAGCGTTGTCGAGTAGGCCGCCTGTCGAGTGGGAATCGGAACTTCTCAGCGCCAGCCCTCTCAACATGAATGAGCTCGTGTTCTCTAGAACCGAGTCCGTTCACAACCGCAGTGTTAATCGTCGTCTGTTCACTGGCACCTTCGATAGATGAGCCTGCAAGATCAAATTTACGATCACCCGCTGCATCCACACCGACCTCTTCAGAAAGCGAGCCAGGGATACCGGGCGCATGCTGCGCTGCATCGACACAAGCCTGGTCGATAGCTACGGGGTCAGTACTGGCGAATACACCTAGATGGGGAACAATTGGAACATCCGAGAACCCCGCACAGTCACACTTTGGTGATACATCAACCGCAACGGTGACGAATCCAACTCGTTCCGGCCCGACTGCCTTGACCACACCGAGCGCACCATCTGCGATAGCAGCATCCGTGGCATCAAAGTTCTCGAGGTTTGGTCGGAAAATTCCTCGTGGGTTCATGACTCCCATGCAGCCAAGACAGTTGATGCATCGGTCACGCTCCCACTTCAATTCATCGTCTTCCGTAACTTCGAACAGCGAGAGAGGGCAGCAATCTTCCAGAAGCGTCCAGTCAGGGTCTTTCTCTTTACCGGCAAAAGACTCTGGGTGGAAATCAATTGCATCACCAGCGCCATATTTCGGGTGCCGACCCATGTGAACGTTGAATTTACCTCGCTTGGACTGTGCCCCAATCCCAAGGTTCTTCAAAGCCCCGCCAATGACACCCATACCGTGGCCTTTGAAGTGGGTCAAGGCAATCATTACGTCAGCCGCTGCAATGGCCTGCGCAACAAACGCCTCTTTGAGGATGTAGCCCTCGGGGATGTCTACACGGTAGTCACTGGTGCCAACGTACCCATCTGCACAAATAAAGGGACAGTTGAGTGTGGTGGCATTGAAGCCATTACGTGATGCCGTCTCTAACAGGTCCAGCTCGGTGGCTCGACTTCCGTAGGGGTTATATGTCTGCGTCGTTGTGTCACAGACAAATGGTCGACCACCAAGTTCCTTGATACGGTCGGCCAAGGCACGCGCATACACCGGACGAAGATACGCACTGGAGTTCCACTCACCACAGTGCACTTTGATGGCGACCACATCGCCTTCATTAACCAACTTGTCCAGCCCAGCTGCATCAAACACGGTCAATGTTTTAGCTATAAGACTGGTGTCCGCAGAATCACTGCGGGCATCCATGAAATAGACCTTTGAGGTCATCGCTGCCTCCTGCCTTCATAGCTGGACATGACACGAAAGGTGAGTGACTAAACAATCACCCAAAGGCCAGTCGTGCTGATCCAGACGCTGCGCATCGGACTTTGTTCCCATCCCAGACGAAATTGAGATTACGATGCAATTGTGCGGATTATAACCGCGCCAACCTAGCACAGGTAGCTTAAGGTACGGACAAAATCAAATATCACGCCTTACCTTTAAGACAAAAGTGACTGAATAGATAGCGATACAGAGGATCTGTGGAATTCAGATTTTGTCGCTTTATCACTGACCAACGCGTAGACGCGCCACTGTAGCGAGCGATATCCTGTAAGTAACGCATTAGCGCTCGCCCCCGTAGCTCAGCGGATAGAGCAGCTGCCTTCTAAGCAGACGGTCGGGGGTTCAACTCCCTCCGGGGGCGCCATGCCTACCACCCATCTGTCGTTGTGGATTGACATCTACAAAATAATGACCGGCTCAGGTGGAAACGTCACGACTCCCTCCCATTCAAACGCTGCCCTATTAACGCGCCAGAAACCACTCGTATTGCGTTGAATTTTTGGGACGACGCGTAATCAGCACCTATTCAGCCCGGAATCTGGGAAACCTTATCTTAGCCTCGAAAGGGGTGCTGAGCCTCATGCCACTATTTACTTACCGAGCCATTGTTTTAATGTGAAGGATTCCACGCATGAAAGTCGGAAAACAGACGGCCTATTTTCTCATTTTGGGGAGCATCCTGGGTCTCCTAGGATGGCTTGCCCTGATACCACTTATGGACGGAATGGATGGCGGTACAGATCAGGAAATGATCGCCGGCATAACCGAAGATTACGACATTGCTGTCCTATTCATGCCCATGTTGATGATCGCATTCACAGCCATGATAGTGGGCTGGAGATCTGTGGCCAGTTCATTAGGCCAAGATAGTATTTGGATAAATTCTGCTAACTTGCTACTGATCATCGCTTTAGGCACAGGTGTTGCCGGGACCGGGTTGATGATCGGATCAGGTAGCCCTGGTCTTTTCAATGAAACCGTAGCCTTAGCGTTATGGTCCAGTAGCGAAGCAATAGATCTCATCAGCGGAGTGTTCCTATTGCTCGGTCTGGCGATAATAGGGATTGTCAGTTTGCAGAAAACATCAGGCGACAGGATCCTACAGATCCTGTCCGCAATTCTTGTAATCGGATCGGTTATCGGAATCGCAAACTACCTGATCAATGGTCAAGGAGAAACAGACCTTGAGCCAATTCCTTATTTGTGCCTTCTAGTTGCCTCAGTGGGCATAGGAATAAAAAGCTTGCGTACAAACGACTGAGTAACCTTAGGACTTAGCCCCTTAAAGTATTCAACTCGACTAATTGGATCGACTTCGAAGGCCCCCTGTTTACGTAAAACAGGGGGCCTTTGGGTTGTTTCACCCACTTGAGATTTTTGAATCTCACACGAAATGAACCTTATTTTGAATAGAATAGCCCTCACGCATAGTCCCCTAGACTTTAAATAACGTACCTTCAATCAAGAGGACAAAAATAGACATGAAGATCAAGTCCGTCCGTGCAGTTGAAATAGATGTCCGTCCACCGATGAAGACCACTCCCCGGGTGCCACAACTACCAGGTGACGGCTTTGTTAGCCCGATGCGCAGATACCCGGAACTGACACGTGACGACTGGTCAGCGACTTGGAAGCGAACTGCCTGCGTGGTTACAGCGGAAGATGGGACGTGGGGATTTGGCATGACACTCCACAGCGGTCCTACCGTCAGCATCATCAACGATCACCTGTCTCAAGTGGTCGAAGGTGGGAACGTGATGGCAACGGAACGACTCTGGGACTTGATGCAACGTGCTTCTGCCCCATACAGCAGCGCCGGGCTCGCCAGTTTCGCCATAAGCGCGGTCGACCAGGCGCTGTGGGACCTCAAGGGCAAGATTCTGGGACTGCCTGTGTACGAACTGCTGGGTGGACCGCAAAAAGAAAAAGTTTTCGTATACGCATCAAACACCGATATTTCGTACGGCACCGAACACAGCATTGAATGGTTCCTTGAGCTTGGCTTCAAGGCTGTGAAGCTGTTCCAGCGGGCCGGTCCTGAGGATGGGCTGGACGGCATCAAGAAAACCGAAGAGCTGGTCGCCGCCACGCGTGAACAAGTTGGTGATGACGTAGAGATAGCTCTCGACGCATGGATGTCCTTGAACACAGATTACGCGGTACGTATAGCCGAGGCATTGAGGCCGTATCGGATCAAGTGGCTCGAGGATTATCTAATTCCCGAGGATATGGATAGTTATTTCCGTGTACGGGAGCGCATTCCATTTCAGACGCTAGCTACCGGGGAACACTGGTATTCAATACACCCGTTCGCACTGGCCGCAAGTCACGGGCTCGTCGATATTTTCCAGCCTGACCTATCTTGGGTTGGTGGAATCACAGCCGCGGTCAAGATTTGTCACCTTGCAGAGGCACACGGAATCACGGTCATCCCACACGCAAGTTCCAGCTACCCATGGGGACAGCATCTCGCTATGGCCATGCCAGCAGTGATGTGGGCCGAAAAGTCGGAAGGTGTAGCACCTCCTGGAGTGCCGCTGGAGGAGATGGTGTTGCTGCCGGGAACTTCAGTAATTAAGGACGGCTACGTGACGCCATCAAATGCACCAGGGCTTGGCCTCGAAATCAATCTGGAATGGTTGGAAGAACGAACCACATAATCAACAAAAATAAATTACTGCAGTTGACATCGGGTATTGAACATGGCCTGTTACCAGACCGATCCCATACATCCGTCGACCATATGACAGATCCTTTTTTGAGGGTGGAGACGTAGGGTAATCAAGCAAAGGTTTGAAATCAGATAGCCATCAAATCCCAACCTACCGGATCAAAGTCCTGCCTGCTTTAACTAAGCGCGTTGTAACGGTAATGGGGTTCGCCTCGCTCTAACTCCCATTTAGAGAACCACCTGGTCACGTGAGGCAGCAATGCCTTACTCAAGTGCACCCGGTCTTGTTCGTGTCTTTGTAATGGTTGGGATAGTGCCGATTTCAGTTCCGATAGCACATCGGACTTATTCACACGCGTCAACTCCCTCCCTCTAAGTAGCACCTCGCCATCCACGATCACCGTGTCTACGTCAGTACCTTTCCCTCGGTACACTATGGCATCTACGATATTCGTATCCTGGTCCATATAAGGCTCGAATATTCGCGACAGGTCCAAAAGCACGATATCAGCACGCTTACCGACCTCTAGGGTCCCAACCTGATTGCCGAAAAAGGTCACCTCGGCCCCTGCCCTAGTCGCCATATCTAAGATCTTTTGCGAAGACGGGTTTACCGCGCCAACACCCGGTTCGCGATGGATCTTCTGCGCCAAACGCATCTCCTGGAGAATATCGTTATCGTCATTGATACCCGCTTCATCTATACCTATCGCAACCTCGACCCCGCGTTCCAACAACCGGTTAATGGGAGCCACTCCGCTGCTTAGTCTCAGGTTAGAACTCGGGTTGTGAGACAACATGGTCCCTGTCCCCGCCATGAGATCAATGTCAGATTCAGACAGCCACGTTCCATGTGCTATTGACACATCAGGGCCAAGAAACCCCAAATCGTTCAGGTGGGCCAACGGTGTCTTCCCCCAGTGTTGGATACCGTACATTTTCTGGTAGATAGTTTCCTGAACATGTATATGCATCCCTATCTTGTGATTGCGTGCAAACTGTGATGCATCTATAAGCATTTCGTCAGAGCACCAGTGAACATTGTGAGCACTCACGAAGATTCGGATCTTGTCACCCTGTTTGCGATTGATCAGACCCGCCGTGAGGTCTAGGTGATCCTTGGATGAAACAGGATTGAATGAGAAGTGGTTATTGATCCGGTCTTGCAATCCGGTCGGCAAAGAGTCCATGAACTTCTCATTATTTTCGTAGACCAGGTGATTCTGATCTCGATTAAATAACGAAAAGGCCACGCGCATTCCCGCCGTTTCATAGCCATTAATAAGGCTTATGGCCCAGTCATCTAATGAGGCTCCCGCGGGCACACTCCGCAGAGCGTGATTGTGCATAACTGTAGTGATCCCCGATTCGATCATTTGTATCGCACAGTAAAGAGTGTCCAGGTACGGATCCACGTCTCGTTGGCCGAATTTTGCGGTTATCCAAGTCTCTAGTGGCAAATCCGGTGAGCCAAGTTGGAACGGAGTCAACCCAGAGTGATGGTGGGCATTAATCAGCCCGGGGATGACAACATACCCAGGCCCACCGATAACCTCATCTGGGTTATGACGTTTCTTCAGATCTTCGTAAGAGCCAATTTCAACGATCTCACCATCTCTTTGAAAAACTGCTCCATCAGCGACTATATCGCTGCCACCAACGCCGGTCGCACGGCACACAACGTACTTTCCGCGTATGAGTGATGAGGTCAACTTCTGATCTCCGATCTGAGGACAATTGACTTTATGGTCACGATCCTTCCACTCCGTCTATTCACAACAGATGACGTAGAGATTGAACCGCACACATCATAGATAAGACAGTGGGTAAATCGAATGATGGTCCAGGGCAGGCTGTATCGGGCCAAGAAGTTCTAGAACTGCCTGACTTATCTCGGCAGCTTTATCCGCTCTACAGATACACCATCCACAGGATGAAATGAAACGATGACAACGGTGGGGGACTTGCCACCGGATGGGGCCCCACTGTAGTACGCCGGAACGCCCTGCCCACTGGTAACTTCACGGAAAACGTGAACATGACCGAGAGCCACGTAATCGCAGTCAGCCTCTGCAAGTTCTTCGGGAGTAATCTTCGAGCTGTACTCGTCGTAGGGATCGTTATCGGTTACAAGTCCATGGGCTATTCCAACATACCAGTTATCACTTGAACGTCGCTCAAGGGCACCCATCGGTCGGAACTTCGGGCTGTGGTCGTATACGGGGTCGCCCCATACAGATAACCCGATTGGATCAATGTGTATTGTCTCCCCACCACTTTTTAACATCACTTCCACGCCCTGCGGTAACTTGGACTGATCAAAAGATCCGTTCATGAGGAATGTATCGTGATTCCCCGGCAACACTATGACCGGTCGTTGCAACTCGCCAAGCCGTCGAAAAATGTCCCATACCAAATCTTCGGACACACCGCGGTTGTCGAACAGGTCTCCTGCAATTATCACTCCATCTACGGAATGAGCGAGGCTCATATCAATCACCTGGTCGAAGCCGAGCAGTGCATCTGAAGGGTATATATCACTACCTAGATGCAGATCAGATGTGTGGAGCAGTTTTAGCGATTTATGAGTCAAGTAGGCCTACTGTCCTTGCAAACAGGAAAATCCACGTCTGATTTGAGTTTAAATCGACTGCCACGTGAACCTGTCGCCCGAACCGCTAACCTTGCCAATGTTGCTCCCAATACGCAGGTGGCATGCAAACACGGTCCAGTTGCCCGCAGCTGCCTTGCCAAGAATGTCACGCCTTGATGCCCTGGCCATATCTTGATTCCAATCAAACATGGGGCACCATTCGGTTTCTGTCACTTGTGCCACGTTATGGAACAGGTCTCCAACGATGACACCGGTCTCACCGTTTGACTCTATGTGGACAACCTGATGGCCTGGTGTGTGACCATTCGCCGGAACTACCCTCACCCCCGGAGCAACATCTTCCGCTCCATCAACGAGGTGAAGTACCCCAAGTCCTTCAAGGGGCTGAACTGAACGACCTATTGCCGGCACATTAGGTGCGACTTCGTCACTAGTCCAGTGATCCCAGTCCGACTTCGCAATCATGTATCGGGCGTTAGGAAAAGTCGCACGCGGCGTATCACCGTCGTATAAAACGTTCCAGCCCACGTGGTCGCCGTGAGGATGTGTGGTCACTACTGCGGATATATCACCTGGTTCTACCCCGGCTGCCGACATCTCAGTGATGAGCCGCCCAGGGACAGCCCCAGGGTCGTGAGGACCAGGTCCCATGCCTGTATCGACCAGGACAATCGGCCCCTTATCATCGGTACGCCTCAAGAGATAAGCACAGAACTGGGTCTGCCACATACCATTTTCAAGAGCAAAGCTCTGATATGGTGCCCAATCATCTGCAGGGACGTCGGGGTATATCATCGACACGTCACGCGGTGGTGGTGTGAGGTCTAAGAGTGCCGTGACTTTAATATCTCCGATAGTTACGCCGTTGGTCATGATCTTTCAGCCATGGTTGAAGGTACAGCTCGCATTTTTATCAAGTTTGATCGATGTGACTGGATAGGATTTCGGTCAAATCGCAGTTTAGCCGGAGCATCGTACACCCATGAGTTATGGTGACAACTCAAATTAGTTGGGACAGAGGAGGCACAAGCACTTGCCTCGCGCGCAAATAACGTCCACCCTATGGTAGCCCTGCGGCAGGTATAGGTTGTCGGATGTATCGTGAGATGTGGATCAATCAATATTTTTCGCCTTGGGTTTCCCAACTATATTGGTTAAGCAAAGGCAGGCGCTCCTGCCGCTGAAAACAACATCAACCCCGGACATAGAGGTCCGCCAGGAGAGAACGAATGCCAGGGACGAACGGCAGTGCAACGGTAACGAGCCTGGGGCTTTCACGTTCCGCTACGGAAAATGTGGTCGACCTCCCGGAGTTCGATCGAGAACGTCTTGAAGATGTCGGCTTCCTGACGGCAATGACGCTCACTATCATGTGCAACTATGCTCAGACCGGTCACTTTGGTGGCCCTCTGGCTTACACACCTCTCACCGTTGCATCTCACTTGGTCGGCCCAGAAATGGGCGGCCTAAGATACGATTACCGCCGACCCAAGCACCCCTTCGCTGATCGATTTATGCTCGCCGGTGGCCACAATGCCCCTGTGACCTACGCGCTTTGGATGATCCAGGGACAAGCCCTAGCCAACAAATACGCGTCCACTGGAGACAGTCGGTACCAAGCCGATCCCAATGTGGCGATGTTACCAATCGATGCACTGGGTTTCAGGCGCGGCGCTGGTGCTTTGAGTACGCTTCTCAAGGATCACAATCTTGAAGATCATCCTCTTATGGAACAGGCCAAGCTGCGCGGGATTCGTGCGCTATCTGGCCACTCCGAGACAACCGATCTAACTAACGACGTGAACGGTGGTCCATCAGGTGTCGGCGTCGCAACCATGGCGGGTAAGGCCGCTTTCTGGGATATGGTCGGTGCGCCGGATTCTTTGAAAATCATGGCCCTAGAGGGCGAATTTGCACTCACCTCCGGTCACTCTCAGGAATTGAAGACGCAGGCAGTAGCGCAACAAGTGGGCAAGAGGCTCAGGCTGATGTTGTCCTACAACAACTCGGGAATCGATGACGAACTGGTTGGCAGCGTCATTGCCCCTGCATACGACTCATACCGTATCGAAGACCAGTGGGCCTCATACGGATGGAACGTGCTGTCGGTTGAAAATGCGAATGACTACGGTCAGGTTGTGGCAGCACTCAAGACCATGGAGGACTGGGACCCCTCTGACGATCGTCCCATGATCCTCGTTGGACCAACCGTTAAGGGTTGGTGGCCAACTGCCAAGGACGGTGCTGTAGGAGGTGCAGATCAGGTTATAGGGCATGCCAGCCATCCTTACGGATTCCCTATGAACGGTGACTACTTTCAAGCACTGGCATCAACATTTGAACAGAAATATGGGGTTCAATTTCAAGGAATCAGCGATGGCGCAGTAAGCGACGAGCGTGAGAGGTTGATTCAGCTCAAAACCAACATGGACATTGCGATGTCTGTGATGGAAAAGAACGGTCTTGGGGATTGGCTCGCCGAGCGATTAGTTGAGATCGGCGAGTCTGTCGATGACGATATGCCTCTGAAGATCAACAACAAGGTCGACGCGTTCCAGGACGAACGATTGACCGTGGCTCGTCTTCCACGTGAAGCACAGACAGTCAATGCAAAGAACCCATTCTCTGGTGAAGAGAAAGAGGTATCGATCAAGCTCTACGAGGAACCCGGAAATGTCCGTGGCACCCGTCGGGCGATTTCAGAGATCATAAAGTGGGCGAATTACGTTACGGAAAACAAGTTCATCATTGCAGCCGCTGACTTGGCCGAGTCTATTAACGTTGAAGGCGGTTCTATCTGGGGCCATTTCGACCCGGTGAAGAACCCTGCCGGGTCACGTCTGAAAGCTGCTATCCAGGAAGCCGGTAATGCCTCCACTGCCATAGGAGTTATCAGCCAGTCGGCGTCTCTTGACCCTGATGTCCACTCAGGAATGTGGGCCATCAGTGGAACTTACGGGGCGTTTACGCCTCTTATGTACCTTCCTGCTCGTGTCTGGAGTCAGCAAAACCAGGATAGCCCGTTCAGGGTTGGGGTTCTCAACATCCTAGCTGGGCACTCCGGACCAGAGACCGCAGCCGACGCTAGAACACACTTTGGCATTTTCGCACCCCAAGTTTGGGATCTATTCCCCCGTGGCCATGTGATACGGCTGAGTTTCTGGGACTACAACGATGTCGCTCCGGGCTACTTCGCCGCAGCAGAGATCGCGGCTAACGATCCAAAGGTAGGCATTATCGTACTGGAGGTCGCAAGGCCAGACTTTGCGGTAGCAGACCGAGCTACTTTTGCGGATACAGACATCAATGCAGCTGCCAAGGGCCTGTATGTGATCAGGGACTTCGACCACTCGAAGCCTAAACACGGATACGTCCTTGTCCAGGGTTCCTCTTCGACCGTCAACCTTGTATCAGTTATCCCACGGCTGGAAGAGGCAGGGATCAACGTCAAAGTGATCTCCTCTATCAGTGAAGAGTTGTTTAACCGACAGCCCGAGTCCTACCGAAATTCAGTACTTCCACCAGAATCAACGTACGACACCATGGTGGTAAGCACAGGTACGCACCGGGTATGGCCGATCAAAAATCTCGGTCCGATGACAGACGAGTACTCTCTGGTTTCCGACCACAGTGACGAATGGCTATCGGGTGGTACCGAGTCAGACGTGATAGCGGAAGCAAGACTGGACCCCGAGTCAATTTTTGCCGGAATAAAACGCTTTGCCGATGATCGAGATAAGCGGATTTCAGGCCAAACGGCTTCACTAAACGCTCTGTCTGACTAAGAAACAACGAATACACAATAGTGGCGGCGGGTGCATTACTCGCCGCCACTATTCAATTCTGAAAAGACGGAGAGTCACAGGTGTCTGATATAAACGATGTCATCATCGAACAGGACGTACCCGTAGGTGATTCAGGTCTATATGTGGACGTAGTCCGGCCGGTTAATACGACTGACCCATCTCCCGCCCTGGCATTCTTTCCGGGAGGTTCATGGCTCACCAAAAACCGTAAAGATATGAAGGACCGGTACTGCATCAAGATGGCGGAGCGGGGCGTTGTGTGCATAGGCGGCGAGTATCGGGTTATGACAGAAGCCCCATGGCCTGCTCCTCTCCATGACGTCAAGACCATCATAAAGTGGATGCGGGCCTCTGCCGAGCATCTCGGCATAGATCCAGACCGCATCAGTGTGGGCGGTAGCTCCGCTGGTGGTCACCTAGCGCTACTAGCTGCTGGAACACAAGATTCGAAAGATCTCGAACCAAACTACTTTGATGACATAAGTAGCGCCGTAGCGACAGTTATTGGCGTTTACCCTGTAGTCGATTTGCTACCAACTGCAAAAAAGAACGACATGTCGCAGTTATTTCCAGACGGTGTAACAGAGGTGGCACTTCTGGACGCCAGCCCTATCTCTTATGCACACCCGAGCTTCCCGCCGACACTTCTGGTCCATGGAAGTGCAGACGTTCGAGTTGACTACCGCAACACGATAAGGATGTATGACGCTCTGGAGGCGGCTGGAGTACCGGTGGACCTGCAGTTGTATTCACTTCAGGATCATGTTTTCGACAGGGAAGACATATATAGCATTCCGATCGCCGACTCGATGGCTCTGTTCATAGAGCGTTACGCCAGGGCCACTAGCACTAGATAGTGAAATACCTGATTAGGGTTTAAGACGAACTCAAACTAAAATTTATTCTGGCTGGGCCTATCGCATCATGCGATTTAGAAAGTCAAAATCACAGCACCCCCTGAAACTAACAACCAATGGGAAGGACGTACTCAACGGATGGGTCTTCAATTCGGCGTTTTCGACCACATTGAACCAGAAGAAGGAAAGACCCTCACGGAGACGTATGAGAAGCGTCTAGAACAGATCGAATATATGGATCGTGCTGGCTTTTACTGTTACCACCTCGCCGAGCATCACACCCCGGCCATTCACAGCCTCGCACCTTCTCAGAACGTGTTTCTCGCCGCTGCTTCTCAGCGTACGACAAACATCCACCTTGCACCTTGTGTTTACGTCCTTCCACTCCATCACCCACTCAGGTTGATTGAGGAAATCAGCATGGTGGATACGCTTTCAAATGGAAGGATGGAGATAGGAGTGGGTCGCGGTGGAGAAATGGAGGCGTTTTTCTGGGGGCAGGAGGCCACAGCAGAGTCCAACTACGAGCGCTATCTGGAAACGCTAGCAGTCATCAAGAACGGGCTGTCTAATGAACGCCTGAGTTTCGAAGGAAATGTTTACAACTTCGACGATCTCCCGATGTTCATGCACTCAGTACAGAAGCCATACCCACCAATGTGGTATATGAGGAACGCGGAAACAGCTGCTATTAACGGCATGGACACGATCATAGTCGGATCTCTCGACAGCATCGGGCCTGAGGCAAAACGATACAAAGAGAAGTGGGAGGAACACCAGGGTAAAGGCGCTCTCACAGTACACGGGAAAGAGCCGAAAATAGGTTTAACAGTCCATATGGTTCTCGCCGAAACGGACGAAGAAGCAATTGAAATCGCCAAACCAGCTTGGGAGCAATATCGCTACAACCTCGCAGCTCCTCGTCGTATTGAGGCAGAACGTCGTGGTCTTGACCGGTTTATGTCGACCAAAGATGGCCAGGGGTTTGGTTTCGTGGGGAACAGACCATCAGACGCACCGAAACGCGAGTTGAGGCGCGACATAGATGCGGAAATTCAGAAATTTGACTCTAACCACACGGTCCAGCACCCAGGTAGGCTCGGTGGGGTGGCCATGGCTGGTTCGCCTGCTTCAATGCGGGAATATCTTGACGAGTACATTCAAAGTGGCGCCAATTACTACGTTTGCTCGTTCCAATGGGGAAGCATCACATCGGAAGAAGCGATGAGGTCAATACAACTATTTACCGAAGAAGTGATGCCCCATTATGTCGACGCGCCGTCCGCAGCTGCAGCTAACTAACTACTCATACGGAAGTGCGAGCGTTCAACAGCCCACCAACCGTCGCCACAATAAAAGGTACTGCGTACGTCATCGGTATTTTCCAGGCCATTCCTGACTGGAGATTACCGGACAACAACAAGTCGCCCTGATTGATACCTGTCAACATTGTTCCTACTATCAGGCCGATGACGAACGAGCGCTTGAGCATAGGACGGAACTGCATCGCACAGGGCAGGCAGTGTGGAGAGCGAACTTTCTCAAGTAACAGCTCATACATACTGGAGGACAGCACCTTGTCACAGCGAACACAAGTATTGATGTCTAACCTGATGTCCGAAACCATATCCTCTCAGGCTACCCCAACCCTACAACCCAAGACGCACACGACACGGACTGACTTTTGAGGGTCATTCCAGGTCACATCAGCGAAAAGCCGGGAGCACATTCGTTGCAAACCAATTCATCTGGCGCGGCTGGTTATAAGACGCAAACCGCACAATAACCTCATCGGCTCCAGCTGCACTGAACTGTCGAATCCTATCGATCACCCCTTCGGTGTCTCCGTACGGACCCCATCGATCACCCCAGAAGTTCAATCCGTAATAGTCCGTCACCCATTGAACGCCCTCTTCCTGACCTTTTTGCGCATCAGGATCAAGGTTCACAGTCATGTAGTAGACCGATTTGAGTTCGTCTGCAGACCTGCCTATCGCCTCAGCTTCCTTCGCTACATCTGCCCGCACTCCTGCGAATTCTTGAGGGCTATCCGAGATCGAGATGATACCGTCAGACAGTTTGGCAGCGCGCGCCGGTTGACGCGACCGCCCTTGACCTGAATGGGTTGCTAAAAGGATCGGGACCCCAGGCCTCTGGTGCGGACGGTATCCGATGCTCACATGGTCAAGATCGAAATGCTTACCATGAAATGTAATCGGGTCTCCAGACCACAGTCCACGCATTATTGTCACGATCTCCTCAACCCGGGTCGCGCGCGTGCGCTTTTCTACGCCGGCCGTGGCCCACTCATTCTGCTGTTCTTCCGTGAAAGCCCCTCCCACTCCCATAGCGAGCGTGAGTCGACCTTCAGACAATTGATCCACGGTTGCGGCTGTCTGGGCGAGCAATACGGGATGTCTGAGAGCTGCCAGGAGTACCGATGTCCCCATACGTACCCGAGATGTGGACGCAGCTACAGCAGCAAGAGCAGCTAGCGGTTCTAATCGTGGTTTAGCGACAAGACTGTCCCCTACCCAAACAGAATCAACACCTGCGTCTTCGGCAAGACGGGCCATACGAACGATCAGTCCGGCGTCCGGATCGTCTCCACCAGCTAGGACCACTCCCCGAGTCGGCAGTACAACGCCTAACTTTAAATCTGGTTCACTCATCGGGTTCTCTTTCCAATCTTTAGGAACTCTTGAAGGCCTGCCACCCGAATTTCGCTCTCGAGATTGTCCCAAAGGTTTTCAGACACCAATACGAGCTGATCGACATCTGCACCGGTATCGATATCCAGACCCAGATGTTCTGACCTGTGGATCAGGTGATCTAACCCACGTTCACAAGCTTGATCAAGGTGCTTTGAGAAACTAGCTTTGCCAAGTTTCGTTCGGAAATTGTCTTTGAAGGCCGTCAATAATCCATTAGTGCCTTCATCGGCTGCATCGGGGACGATAGTGATGCTGTGCCTACTACCAGCCTGAATCAGATCAGTCAGATCCTTGGGGGTAGTCAGAGGGAGATCTGCTGGTAAGAACATCCCGTATTCGGATCCTTCTTTATGGGCTTCATCAAAAGCAGTTTTAATACAACCGTTCAATCCAGTTCCGGGGTCTTCACGCCAACCTACACCAACCGATTCACACGCAGTTTGAACTGCTAAATCGCCTCCGTAAACTACGACTTCGAAAATTTCTGGGGTCGCTGCTGCTGCGCGAATAACTCGTAATAAAGAACCAAGTGAAAGTAGTGCCCTCAAATCATTCGAAAGCACCGGGGCCAGTCGCGATTTACTCTCGTCAATCGGCTTCATTGGCACGATCGCACGTATCTGTCTGATTTCTACGTCCTGACTCAGGTCTGCACCCCAACCATCTGACAAACCGATCTAGCGAGAGCGATTTTATGCGCTTCCGTATTCATAAGCGTGTCCGTAACCAGAACTGAATACCCTAGGCTTTCTACAGCTATGCGGCTCTGCTCATCTTCGGAATCCATCACGAAATGAGTGCCCATTCCTGCATAGTGCTCTGCCACGGCCAATGCGCTAGGAGGCGTCTGGGCCAACGTTTCAAAGATACGCGCCGCTGGTCCCTTAACAGCCTTACCGCCGATTATGGGACTTACAACAATTCTGGGCACACCTGATTTGATCATTCGGTCTTTAACTGTAGGGATTTCAAGTATCGGGTCCAAACTTAAGAAAGGGTTTGATGGACAAAATACGATAGCGCTAGCTTTCTTTATGGACTCTACGAAAGCCGGGGACGGCAGCGCATCCATGACTCCGTCAAAACGAAGCCCATTCACGTCAGGATTCGATCTCTGGTGCACAAAGTATTCCTGAAAAGACATCTCTCCGTCGGTAGAGTTCACGATAGTCTTGACAGGCTGGTCGCTCATCGGTGCAATACGATGCCGTACACCCATCCGCCCCGCCAGTTCTAATGTAACCTCCGAAAGAGTCATCCCAGAGCGCAACAAGTCCGTCCGTCGGATGTGAAGGGCAAGGTCATGGTCACCTAGACCAAACCAGGTATCCGCCCCGAGCGTGCCAAGTGTTTCCAGGGCATTGAACGTGTCACCATCAAAACCCCACCCAGTCTCCGGATTCGCCAAACCAGCAAGTGTGTAAGTGACAGTGTCGATATCGGGCGATACATGGAGTCCATAGAAGGTCTCATCATCCCCGGTATTGACCACCACGGTCAGGTCGTCTGGGGCAAGAATACGGCATAACCCCAACGCCAGTTTTGCGCCGCCAACCCCGCCTGCCAACGCAAGGACGCCGCCAGATGTTTTAGTACTTAGAGAGCCGACCATTCCTCGCCTTTGCAGATTCGAGTTTGAGACCCACTATTTTGCACAGCATTATGCTTGTCGGTAAGTACCAAACATAGGTGACAGCCCCTACACAACGGATGATACTCACCGAGTCTCCAGTTGAGAGTCAGATTCCTTGCACTTTGAAAGGCAAAGTATGACCGAACGTCGGATTCTTGAAGACATTACAGTCATCGACTTCACGCGCGTTATCGCGGGTCCCTACTGCACCCGTATGATTGCCGATATGGGCGCAAACATCATCAAGATAGATGCAATTCCCAAGGCAGACGCTGTGACTCGAACCTCGGGGAGTCCGGGAAACAACATTGGTAAGAGGTCGATAACACTAGATCTCAAGAGCGTTCCCGGGAATCAAATCGCTCGTGATCTTATCGACAATTCTGACGTATTGGTTGAGAATTTCTCCCCCGGCATCATGGATCGACTTGGTCTTGGGTACGACGACCTAAAGATTGACAATCCAGGTTTGGTATTTGCTTCCATTTCAGGCTTTGGGCAGTCCGGTTCACATTCACATCGCAGGGCTTATGGGTCGACTGCACACGCCGAGGCAGGGTGGTTGTGGGTGCAACAGCAAGCGGCCGGTACTGATGGTCCGTTTGCGCCCGGAATCACCATTGCGGACATGGCCGCCGGGCTCTCCTGTTTTTCCGGTGTGCTGGCCGCCCTTTATGACAGAAAATCTACGGGAAAGGGACAACGGGTAGATGTCTCTTTAATGGACGCCCAACTTTCCCTTCTAAATGAGGTTGCCGCCGCACCCTTGAATGGCAGTAGAGCCGAGGACTGGAAACCCTTTCGTCACCCACTGCATGCAGCGAAGGATGGTCATCTCACAATCAACATTGGCGGCTCAAGGAACTGGGAACGCATTGCCATCGGACTGGGACACGAAGGGACACCAATGCCTGAGGGTGTAGAGGAGGCCAATGCACTGGTGGGAGACTGGGTGGCAAGCCACACGGCGGAAGAGGCCTGTCGGGGCCTTGAACTAGCTGGTGCACCATACGGTTTGTCAAAATCCATGAATGAATCGATCCAGCACCCTCATTTCGAGGAACGTGGGATGATCGTGGAAACGGATGACCCTTTGCATGGAAGCTTACGTGCGATCAACACGCCCATAACCTTTTCTGAAGCCGGGCGCGGGGCCACCACTGCGCCGCCGTTGGCAGGTCAACATACGCGTCAAATACTGCGTGAGTTAGGTCGATCGGAAGAAGATATCGACGCGTTGATTAACGCGGGAGTTACATCTGAACAGACAACCCCGAGGTAAAACCCGGATACGTTTCTAGTTCTACTCCCAGCACACCGCTGGGCGAGGTATGCTTCCGTCTGTTCCCGGACCCGATCTTCAAACGAGCGAACCTTCTGAACGTGGAGAAATTTAAAATGAAATATGGATTCGGTGTTGCGACGCGCGGGCCAGGAGCGTCTCCTGAATTCCTCAAGAACCACGCTCAGCATGGTGAAAGACTGGGCTTTGACATAGTTACCGTTTCCGACCATGTAATCATCCCGAAACAAGTCCAGTCGATATATCCATACAGTGAGGACGGTGCTTTCTCAGGGGTAGATGCAGGTGAGTGCTTAGAGCAACTCACACTTGCAACATACTTGGCGGCGAACACATCTAATATCCGCCTCCTGACATCGGTGATGGTGGTCCCCCACCGACCGCCGGTCCTGGCAGCAAAAACCCTCGCTTCCCTGGACGTGCTCTCCGGAGGACGGTTGACCGTAGGTGTTGGTGCTGGATGGATGCGCGAGGAGTTCGAGGCATTAGACACAGCACCATATGAACATCGAGGGTCAGTCACTAACGACTATATCCGTGCATTTAAAGAGATGTGGACAAACGACTCACCGGATTACACAGGAACCTATGTAAACGTGTCCGACGTGAGTTTTTATCCAAAGCCAGTCCAAGACCCTCATCCACCGATTTGGGTCGGCGGAGAGAGCCCACCTGCCCTCAGGCGAGCAGGCCAACTCGGGAACGCCTGGTATCCGATCGGAAACAACCCGGCGTTCCCAATGGATACCGTTGACCGACTTGCCGAAGGAATGGCCACCGTGAAGCAGCACGCTGAAGAGGCAGGTCGAAATCCGACTTCAATCGATTTTGGGTACTCCGCCGGTTGGTACGACGACCAGGAAGAGCAACCCGGGCGGGATGGTGGTCGATTGATTTTCACGGGGGCCCCAGAAAAGGTCGCTGGAGACATACGCGCGTTTGAGGCCTTGGGGGTTAACCATCTGGTTCTTGGCCTAAGCGGAGCAAGTCCACAGGAAACTCTAGATAGCATGGAGCGCTTTGCAACGGTGGTTAAGCCTTTGACCAACTGAAAATGCAAATCGCCCGACAAGCCCATAATTTTCACAACAACACATCACCAAGGGGAGGAACACATGCCAGGACGACTTGACGGCAAAATCGCCATAATTACCGGCGCAAGCCGGGGACTTGGACAGTACTGCGCCGTGCAATACGCCAAAGAGGGTGCAAAGGTAGTAGTGGCAGCGCGTACTGAAGAAGAGCGTGATCCAAGGCTACCTGGCACGATACATCACACTGTAGGCATGATCGAGGAAAATGGTGGGGAAGCTATCGCCGTTGTATGTAATGTTGGCGACGTGGGGTCGATCGAGGCGATGGTAGAAACCGTTCTTTCAAAATACAGTCGCATAGACATACTCATGAATAACGCCGCGGTGCAACCACCGGGCTTTATCAACACTATCCAGCCGCGTCACTGGGAACTTGAGTTCAAGATCAATGTCCATGGCCCCTTCCACTGTTCCAGGGCGGTTCTACCGGTAATGGTCGAACAAAAAAGTGGAAATATCATCAATATTTCATCCGTCGCCGCCGACCGTGGTCAGTCTCACTACGGAGCAACAAAACTTGCCATAGAGGGTATGACACGGGGTCTTGCTAACGATATGAAAGACGACGGCATTGCGGTGAATGCCCTGAAACCTGTTGGAGGTATCGACACACCTGGCATCCGATTCGGACGTGCACCCGGGCAAGTCGGTGGATCCACGGCACTTGGCAAAATGCCTCCGCCTGACAGTTACGTCGAAGCCGCAACGCTTCTTGCTATGCAAACAGTAGACACCTGTACCGGCGGTATATTCAACGATGTCGAAGCTGTGGAAAGATTTGCTGATGCAAATACAGTTGCACGACTAGCAGCTATAGAACCCATTTAGGGGATCAGTCCAGAGCTGAAATCTTCCTCCATCTAAGAGAAATAACGAAATAAATTCCAAGGACGGGTAATCGGATGAAGGTAACCAGAGTTTATACAGGCGATGACAATCAATCCCACTTTGAAGACGTCGAGATCGAATTGACCCCGGGAACCGTCGGTGATTTGTCAGTGCCCCAAGATGTTACAAAGTTAATCTTCCGGGAAACAGGTGGTGACTACGATCTGGATTTTCACACAGCTCCCAGACGACAGTATGTGATCAACCTGTCGGGTGGCGTAGAGATAGAAGTCGGAGACGGCTCGAAGCGGATAATTTCGTCTGGAGAAATCCTGCTAGCGGAAGATACTACCGGTCAGGGTCACATCAGTCGTGCAATTAATGGACAGGCTCGGCGCAGTCTATTCGTGACACTCGATTGATAAGAAAGAGGCTTACCAATGGTTGAACGCAGCGGGCGACTTGAAGGAAAAATTGCTGTAGTTACCGGAGCTGGATCACGGGGCCCGGGTGTAGGGAACGGCAAAGCGACCGCCGTTCTATTTGCGAGGGAAGGTGCAAGCGTTTTGCTTGTGGATGCGCAGATTGAACGCGCTGAAGAAACGCTCGCTATGATCGATGCGGAGGGCGGCATCGCCAGCACATTTGAAGCGGACGTTACGAAAGAGGAAGACTGCGAAGAAATGGTTGAGACGGCTGTGCAGCGTTACGGTCGCCTAGACGTGCTAGACAATAATGTCGGAATCAGCCTGCGTAAGACGGTTCCCGAGATAGACATGGATGACTGGGATCGA
The DNA here is from genome assembly GCA_046583495.1 of Dehalococcoidia bacterium. GTDB lineage: Bacteria > Chloroflexota > Dehalococcoidia > Lucifugimonadales > Lucifugimonadaceae. Next base: position 24,329 of record JAYGCF010000067.1, on the reverse strand, counting down.
GTCCAGAGCACAAATGTACGCAGTATGGTTCTTACATCTCGACACGCCATACCGAGGATGATGGAGACAGGGGGCGGATCGATCGTAAACATTTCGTCTGGCGCAGGCATTGAGGCTATCGGAGATGCCGCCTATACGACATCTAAGGCTGCAGTCATCGGTTTGACGATAGCAATGGCAGGAGATCATGGCCGCGACGGTATACGGGTCAACTGCGTGGCCCCTGGAGTCGTATTCACGCCCATGGTTGAATACCGACTGGATGCCGACATGCGTCAACATCGACGTAACTCCACGATGCTTGGGACTGAAGGTTCCGCGTGGGACGTCGGAAACGCAGCACTGTTCCTTGCGAGTGATGAGGCCCGATGGGTGACTGGCCATGTCCTATCAGTCGACGCAGGTATGTCGGTAACTTCGCGGCACGCATTCCCGAACTGGCAAGTTTAGATCTTCTCGCATGAATAGATCGGAACCCAGACATGGGGCGCTGCACGGGATACGGGTGATAGATCTATCGACCTCCATCTCCGGTGCATGGTGCGGAAAGATGCTCAGCGATTTTGGGGCGAGTGTGGCGTTAATAGAAGGACCTGAAGGACATCCTGCCAGGCAGATTGCGCCATTCGATAAAGATAGCAACAGCGTGGTGGCCTCGTACGTTCTGGCGAACCGCAGATCTGCAGTTGTGGACATGAGTGAGGCCGAAGGAATCGGAATTGTTCAAGCCGCCATCGAACGTGCCGATGTACTGGTGTGTAACGTCACTCCTGAAGAACTCACGAAGATGGGTTTGGATCTCGAACCTCTCCTCGAGAAAACGGATGGACTGATCGTATGTTGCATCACGCCTCACGGGTATACGGGTGCACGATCTGCACAACCCGGTAACAATTTGACAGCAAGCGCACTTTCGGGTTGGGCATCCATAAACGGTCTCGCTGATCGTCCTCCCCTGAAAGCCAGCGGTTTTCAGGCTTCGTACTGCGCTGGAACCATGGCCTACAGTTCAATTGTCAGTGCATTACTACATCGCCAAAAACATGACCCACATTGGGGTCAGTTCATCGATATTTCCGAACTTGAAGTAATGACATCAACTTTTGGACCTGCCCTGTTGGCCGGTCAGTATGAAGGAAAACCGCCTGGACGGGTGGAGAAGGTAGACATGTCTACCGGTCCGGTACCCGTGAAAGATGGTCATTTCGCACTCACCATCAGTCGACCGCATTTTTGGCGAGACGCCATGAACGTACTCGGTTTGGGCGACCTGGCCGAAGACCCGCGCTGGGGAACAAGATGGTATCGCCAACAACATGCCGAAGAGTACGTATACCGTGCACAGGAAAAGCTCTCGGCGTGGAACAAGATGGACCTCTTCGATGCCCTGGCAGCGTTGCGAGTAATCGCAGGCCCGGTGCTTGAAACCAACGAGTTAGTCGAGAACGCCCATCTTCGGGATCGTGAGTTTTTTCAACTGCCTGAAAATCGTCGCCCTGACTTCCCAGGTCCGGCCTTCAAGATGAGTCAATCTCCAGCAGAAATATCTCGACATGCTCCAGAGCCAGGCGCTGATACCGCACATGTCTTATCCGAGTTCGCTGGTTTGCGCGAAATTTCCATTAAATCTTTAATGAAATCGGGAGCCGCCCGGTGATAACTTCGCCCGCTGGGCCTTTGAATGGCTACACCGGAATCGTTTTGACCCAAGCATGGGCTGGCTCATACGCCACACAACTACTGGGAATGCTCGGCGCGGAGATCATACAAGTCGAGTTCCATGGGCGGCCCGATTCCTGGAGGGGTGCCTATGACAGGCCTATTCCAGAAGCGATTAAAACCACACAACATTCAGCGGGTGAGCAACACACATGGAATGTCAATCACCTGTACAACGCGGTCAATCTAAACAAGAAGTGCATCACACTTGATCTAACCCACCCTGATGGGATCGAAATCTTCAAACGACTGGTGCCGTTCGCCGATTTCATAGCTGAGAATTTCGCACCACGGGTACTGGATAACCTAGGGATCGATTACGAGTCTCTTCGTAAGATCAAACCGGACATAATCCTGTGCAGTCTCTCCGCGTTCGGGAATAACGGTCCATGGAGAGATGTGCCTGGCATCGGTGGGACGATCGAACCCATATCAGGCATGTCTTCCCTCCTTGGTTACGAAGACGGCCCACCACTAAATTCCGGTCAGATGTACCCAGACGCCGTTGCTGGATTAAATGGATTTGCCGGAATAGTCACAGCTCTAATGCATCGCGAACTTACAGGAGAGGGTCAGTATGTCGACCTCTCTATGCATGAGTCCAGTCTTGCGTTCATCGGAGATGCGTTGCTCGAGGAACGTATGACGGGGAACATACGCAGAAGACAGGGCAACAGGCATACGACTTTCGCGCCTCATGGTATTTATGCCACAGCCGACGGAGGATGGGTTGCGCTCGCGGTTGAGACCGAGAATCAATGGCGTGTGTTGAGTGAGGTGGCAGGACACGAAGAGTGGCTGGCAGACCCGGGATTTATCGATAATGCAGCGCGCAAATCAAACGAGGACAGGTTAGATTCCCGACTGAGTGAATGGTTTATAGAACAAGACCGGAATTCAATCTCTGATCGTCTGTCACATGCAGGTGTAATCTCAGCTCCGGTATTGGACGCTCACGAGGTCGCAGCAGACAACGCGCTCAGGAATCGTGGCTTCATTACCGAGATAGATCATCCTGAGGCAGGAAAACATCCACAATCAGGAATCCCGGTTCAATTCTCTCGGACGCCAGGTAACATCAATCGCCCTGCCCCGCTTCAGGGCCAACACACTCGGGACGTACTGGGACAGTTCCTCGATCTCACCGAGAACCAATACGTCGATCTTCTCAAGCGAGGCGTCACAGGTGCCGGTCCATCGAAGTCAACACAACCCTAGCGGGAGCAAACCAATGCCGTCGAACGACTACACGCAGATCATCTACGAGCAACACGACCGAGTTGCGCGAATCGTTCTCAATAGGCCCCGATACCGGAATGCCCAGAGCCGTATTCTCCTGGAAGAACTCGATCATGCTTTTGGATACGCATGTGAAGACAACAATATAGGTTCAATTGTGCTTGCAGCTGCGGGCGACCACTTCTCTGCCGGACACGATCTAGGCACTCCAGAAGAGATGGCGGACCGAGAAAAACGACCAATAGAAGAAGGCTTGCGTGGTAAGTATAGAAGGGGATTCGACCAGAACATCGACAAATCCCTCCGTTGGCGCAACCTACCTAAGCCAACCATAGCGGCAGTGCAGGGATACTGCATATTCGCTGGCTGGATAATTTCGTCGGCGATGGACGTGGTTTTTGCATCTGAAGATGCCATGTTCCTCCCGGCAAATTTCCAGTACTTCTCAGTGCCATGGGAGATGCATCACAGAAAGGCGCGAGAAATCCTGTTTGAGAGTCGATTCGTAGACGCGCAGGAAGCTGTGGAACTGGGTTACGTCAACCATGTTTTCCCAAAGCAAGACCTGGAGTGTGCATCTATGGATTACGCAGCCCGCGTAGCGTCAAATGATCCGTTTCAGTTGCGCATGATCAAACTCGCAATCAATCAGATGCAAGACGCACAGGGATTTACGCAACATATCCAGTCCGCATTCCCGATCTACAATCTCAGCTCAATAGGCGAAAGTGACCCTGGCTTTGCACTCGAGACCCCAGAGGGTCGGCGTAGACCGATGGTGCAAAGAGCCTTCGACAACTACGAGGCACGACGGAAGGGCGACCATAGTGGCTGATGTACGAGAAATCCTTTACGAAGAATTAAATCCACTCTCCACTGGTGCTTGGATTCTTGGTGCAGGAGGAGGTGGAAGCCCTTACTACTCGTATCTGAACATGCGCGAGTTGTACAAGGCGGGGGAACGGGTCAGGTTAATCGACCCAATGACTCTGGCTGACGACGATCTCGTAGCGGTAGTCTCAAGCATGGGTGCGCCACTCGTGGGCCAGGAGAGGTTACGAGATCCACACTTCGCAGCCAAGCCTGTACGTATGATGGAAGAGTATCTAGGACGTCAATTCGATGCAGTGATGTCACTAGAGATCGGTGGAGGGAACGCGCTTCAACCACTCATGGTGGCAGCGGTCACGGGACTCCCAGTCGTGGATGCTGATTCCATGGGACGGGCATTCCCTGAAGCCCAGATGACAAGCTTTGCCATCGGCGACCTGAAGATGTATCCATTGTGTCTTGCCGACATACGAGATAACGAAACTATCGTAACGCGTGCTGCAAGCTGGAAATGGATGGAACGGATCAGCCGCAAGGTATGCACCGAGGTCGGGTCCACGGCCGCAACATGCAAAGCCCCTCGGTCCGGTAAAGAGGTGAAAGATTGGGGAATTCTCTACACGACTACGCGCGCAATCGAACTCGGAAAGGCTGTCGAAAACGCTCGAGTCGCACATAAAGACCCTGTTCAAGCAGCGCTGGATCACGAAGGTGGCAAACTGTTGTTCCGCGGCAAGATTACAGACATAGATCGTCGTGCGACCGAAGGATTCCTACGAGGTTCGGCCACGATAGACGGGCTAGATAAAGATGCAGGGTCCGAATTTCGGCTCGAGTTCCAGAACGAATTCGCAATCGGGACGAGAGATGGTGAACCGGTAGCCACAGTGCCCGAAATAATCTGCGTAATGGACACTCTTTCAGGTGAGGCTATCGGCACGGAGACCTTGCGTTACGGTCAGCGGGTGTCGGTAATCGTTTTACCTGCAGCCCCGATTCTCACATCAGAACGCGGCCTGAGGAATGTTGGCCCAAAAGCATTTGGTTACAACATAGAGTTTGAATCCGTCTTCTCCAATGGAGCCCAGGCATGAGGCGCATTGGAATAGATGTAGGTGGAACTAACACAGACGCGGTATTAATTCATGACGACTCCGTGGTTACCGGGGTCAAAACTCCAACGACAGAAGACGTTACTGGCGGCATTCTGAACGCCCTGAAAAATCTTCTTTCAGGCATGGACGGCGGACCTGGGCAGATAGATGCCGTCATGGTTGGAACGACGCATTTCACCAATGCCGTGATCCAACGGCGCGGTCTGAAACCTGTTGCCGCCGTCCGTATCGGTCTTCCTGCGAGTGCATCTCTCCCTCCATTTGTGGACTGGCCGGATGATCTTGCCGGCATAGTTCGTGGACGGGTATATATGATCGAAGGCGGGCACGAATATGACGGACGTCCTCTTGTTGATTTCGATACCAGTGAAATGCGAAAGGCCGCACGCGAGATATCTGAATCCGGTATCACATCAGTAGGTATAGCAAGTGTCTTTTCACCATTAACAGCGGAGTGCGAGGAGGAAGCCGCAGAGATCATTCGGCAGGAGTGCCCAGATGTGGATATAACTCTCTCTCATGACCTCGGACGCATAGGTCTGTTGGAACGCGAGAATGCAACCCTACTCAACGCCTGCATCATCGACCTTGCCCGCAAAACTACTCGCGCCTTCACTGGAGCACTTGACCAAAGTGGCATAAAAGCACCGCTCTATATGACGCAAAATGACGGCACAGTGATGCGGGCCAAATTCGCGGAAGAGTTCCCGATCTACAGCTTCGCGTCGGGGCCTACGAACAGCATGCGAGGAGCAGCTTTTTTAACGGGCCTCACCGACGGTATTGTCGTAGACGTGGGTGGCACAACTACAGATGTAGGGGTCTTACAAGCAGGCTTCCCTCGTGAAGCCAATAACGTGGTCGAGGTAGGAGGGGTCCGCACGCTTTTCCGCATGCCAGACCTGCTTTCGGTAGGCCTGGGAGGAGGATCTCTAGTTCAATCAGATGGCTCCTCCATCGGACCAATCAGCGTTGGACATCGGATCACCACTGAAGCGCTAGTTTTTGGTGGTGATACTTTGACTGCTACAGACGTTGCATCAGCTGCGGGATTAATCAAATTAGGTGATCCAACTGCCGTGAAATCGGTCGAACCAACAGTACGGAACGCGGCCATAAATCGAATAGCCGAGATCGTTGATGAAGCCGTTGACAGGATGAAGGTTGACTCCAATCCAGTTCCATTGATCGCGGTTGGCGGGGCCGCATTTCTAGTTCCCAACCGCTTATCCGGAATTTCCGAAGTCCTCCAGGTTGAACACCGGGGGGTCGCCAACGCCGTTGGCGCTGCGATCGCCCAGGTCAGCGGAGAAGTCGATCAGGTATTCAGCGATATGGGGCGAGTAGCATCCATCGCAGCGGCAACCGAACTGGCTAAAAAACGTACTGTTCTGGCAGGCGCGGATCCAGACACACTTTCGGTTGTGGAGGTTGAAGACCTACCGCTTTCCTACGTCCCTGGCGACGCACTTAGGGTACGCGTCCGGGTGGTAGGTGATACGGCTCCAAGTTAACCAATCCAAAAGGTCATTCACGAAGTGACAGCACCGAATCCCCTACTTGGACAACATAGCGGCTATCCTTGTCCGCTGTATCTCCATATTTCCGTTCTAGTTCCTATACCCTGCAGCAACCATTTAGTCGGGTTATCCAAAATTTGACCCGGGAGAGCCATTTTGAATTATGACGTAATCGTTGTTGGATCTGGCTCCGGCGGCGCGACTATTGCGACAAGACTCTCAGAGGACCCGAACCGTAGCGTTTTATTACTAGAAGCAGGGCCAGATTACCCAAACATTGACCGACTTCCACCCGATGTCAAATTCAATCACGGGACTGGGACAGACCTTGGCATCGGCCTCAATTCTGCTGTAGGTGGACCCCATGACTGGCAGTTCACCGGTACGGCAACAGCCACTTCTTCTACTCCCATGCGTGTGCCGCGCGGGCGTGTCACTGGCGGCACCAGCGCCATAAATGGGTCTGTTTTCCTACGTGGCCTTCCTGAAGATTTCGATGGCTGGGCATCACGCGGTAACGACGAGTGGGCATACGAAAACGTATTCCCCTACTTCAACAAGATAGAGACCGATACTAACTATTCCGGCGACTACCATGGCAACGCTGGTCCGATAATGGTCCGCCGATTCATGCCCGATGAATTAATGAACGACCAGGCGGCATTCAGTGACGCCTGTCGGGACGCTGGTTTTCCCGATAGTCCAGATCACAATGATCCAGATTCCACCGGTATAGGACCCTTACCCCTGAACAATCCAGATGACATCCGGTGGAGCACCAACATTGGTTACCTCTCCCAGGCTCGGCACCGACTGAATCTCACCATCAAACCGGACTGTACAGTCCATAAGTTAGTTTTCGAAGGGACGCGCGCATCTGGAGTCGTAGTGGAATCTTCTGGCGAGATATTCACGGTCAGGGGCAACGAAATCATTTTGTCTGCCGGACCGATCGCCAGTCCACAGTTATTAATGCTGTCAGGTATAGGGCCAAGTACGGATCTTGGCAAACTTGGCATACCGGTCCTTATCGACTCCCCTGGAGTTGGCCAGAACCTGCGCGACCACGTTACCGTTCACACGCGATGGCATGCAAAAGATGACTTCGAGATGCCGGGTAACGATGTCGGACCACAAAAAGTCGCCCTTCGTTACACAGCGACCAACTCTGGGCAGCGCAACGACATGATCACAGTCATGCGGTGGAATTCTCCCGAACGTCAAATCGTGATGAGCGCCGGTCTATACCTGGCGAAATCTTCGGGAGAAATACGACTCACCTCCACTGATGTGTCCGTGCAACCATTTCTCTATTACAACTTTCTGGATGACCCGTCTGACATAAAACGATTACGTGATGGAGTAAGACTGAATTTAAGGCTTTCAGAACACAAATCGTTTGAGCCGATCATAGGTGACCTCATCGATCCCACACCGGCCGACGTTCTGACAGATGCTGCGTTGGACTCGTGGATGATGCGCAATGTGGAAACCATGCACCATATTTCTGGGACAGCCAAAATGGGACCTGATTCCGACGAGATGGCAGTTTTGGATCAGTACTGCCGTGTTAGAGGTGTCGAGGGCCTTCGAGTAGCAGACGGATCTGTAATGCCGGACTGTATACGAGCAAACACGAATGCCACCATCATCATGATTGGCGAGCGTATTGCGGAATTTATCAAGAATGACAGTTAGGCCGGCGACGGCGCTCTAGTCGCTTCCAGCCATAAATGTGAGTTTGCCTACTATTGCAGTTCAGGTCTATTTATACCCAGACCTGCGGTACACTCCGGCTTGCGTTTTGGCAGTTCAAAGCAACTTGGAACATCCCTGATCGCAGTGGAGAGTAAATTTTGGATTTTGAGCCTGAATACACACCTGAACAAGAAGCCTTCCGTCAGAAGGTTCGTTCATGGCTTATTGAGCACGTCCCTGTGGTCGAAGGGAATCCGGATTCAGATGAGAACTACCCTAAATACCGTGAGTTCGGTAGACAACTCGGTCATCGTGGCTGGTTAAGGCCTACTGCACCGGTTGAGTATGGAGGAGGTGGATTATCGGTCGATGAGGCTATCGTGATTGGGGAAGAGATCGATACATATGACCTCGGCATTCCACCCTACTACGACACCGGAGGCACCTTAGGAGGCGCCTCAATCCTTGTCTGGGGTACGGACGAACAGAAACTACGGATGCTTCCGCCGATTTTTAAAGGAGAGGTTGTCACCTGGCAATTGCTTACCGGCCCCGAGGCGGGATCTGACTTAGCAGGCACTCAGACCGAGGCAGTCCAAGATGGCGATGACTACGTCATCAACGGTCAGAAAATATATGTAGGTGGTACGCACGGCGCGGATTACTTATGGACCATCACCAGGACTGATCCGGAAGGGAAGCGCCACGAGAACCTTAGCTGGTTCTTGATCCCGGCCGACTCCCCAGGCATCACCATTACTCCGATGGAGTTGATGGGGGACGGTGGAGAAGGCGTTGGACGCGGCCACAAGAACACCATTTTCTTTGATGACGTCCGTGTGCCGGCCTCAAACCTCGTGGGCGGTGTTAACAACGGCTGGAAGGTGGCCACGACACACCTCGAGCTTGAACATGGTTCCGGTGGCCGCATCGGACGCAATCGCTGGTTTGATCGAGCCCGTCAACGCGCTGCAGGTCTAAAAACTCGTGGGCAGCCGATTCTTCAGAACAAAGATGTCCGTGACCGTCTAGCTGATGTCTTTGTGCGCACAGAGGTCTCTCGGTTGTTTGACATGCGCAATTTCTGGATGAACCGATCACACATCGAAATGACGTACGAAGGACCCCAGGCATCTTACTTTCGAAAAATGGCAAATCTAGCCACTGCCCAATCGATCATGGAGTTAGTTGGACCTTACGCTCTCACGAAAGACCCTCGTTGGGACACATCTGAAGGCCAACTCGATGCATTTATGAAATCCAGCATTGTCGATCTTCACCCTGGAGCGACCGCGGATATCCAGAAAGTGATCATGGCTCGGCGCATCGGGATCGGAAGACAAGTTAGAGAAAAGGCGGGTAAGACGGCTGAATAAGGTCGTTTCAGAGTCGTATGGATCTTTCACTTACAGAAGCCCAACAACTGCTTAAAGCTGGAGTCGAGGACTTCATATCCCGGGAGTCGCCACGTGAAACAATCATAGATGTCGTTCAGACCGATATCGGATATTCACAGGACACCTGGAAGAAGGCAACCGACATCGGATGGCTCGGCATGGCCATCCCAGAAAAGTACGGTGGTAGTGGTAGTAGCCTGACTGATATTGCAGTGGTCCATGAGGCACTTGGTTACGGAGCAGTACCTGGCCCTTTCTTTTCTTCAGGGGTGTTTTCTACCTACATGTTGCTCGCCGTTGGAGACGAACAGCAAAGGTCCGAATATTTACCCCGAATTGCCAGTGGCGAATCGGTTTTTACCATGGCAATCACAGAGCCAGATTGGGCATGGGGGGTCGACGGGATCCAGATGACCGTCGAACGGAGAGGTAATAGTTACGGACTGAACGGAACAAAGCTGTTCGTCTACGACGCGATAACGTCTGACTACCTGATTACCGCCGTCAGAATGGGCGAAAACCCAAACGACATTGGTTTCCTGATTGTGGACACCAAACTTCCTGGAGTTTCTATCCGGCGTATCGAAGGGTTCCTCACTACAGAGTGCGAGGTGACCTTTGATAATGTTGATGTACCCGGTGACGCCTTACTTGGCGGATCGTCACACGCTAGTGAGGGGTTCGAGGCTGCACTTCGACACTCTACCCCGGTGCTCTGCGCCTACAAAGTCGGCAGTGTACAAGCCGTATTCGACATGTCAGTGGAATACAGCCGTGAGCGCGTTCAGTTCGGACAACCGATTGGACGATTCCAACATGTACAGAACCACATCGTGCAACTTGTTAACCACCTGGATGCAGCCCGTTGGACCACTTACGAGGCTCTTTGGAAGATCGACGCACGTAAACCAGATGCAGCAATTTCGGTACATCTGGCGAAAGCGGTTACTAGTGAAGGATTCGTGGAAGCAACGAATTACGCACACGAAGTACATGCCGGGGTGGGTGTAATGCGTGAGTACGGACTTTCACTGTATACACAGCTTTCAAGGTCCCTGTATCACTCCCTAGGTGACCCAAAATATCACAGGCGCAAGTTGGCAGATTTAATCGTAGACTACGATCCATCCTTACCAACGGAATTGACCAACGGGAAAGTTCACTCTTAAGTTCGTTTTCAAAGCGGTATTGTTCAAGTGTTGTCACGGGGTTTAAGCTTCCGGTACACCCAGTACAGTCCGCCTCATCTTCGTAAAGTCAGGGAGAGTTTCACATGACAACGACTACGAGATCCGGTACAGACATAGATCTGATTGCGCACCTCCTTCGACGATCCGGTTTCAATCCAACCTGGGACGAGCTACAAGAGTATGCCGCCCTTGGATACGCAGGGGCGGTAGACCGTCTTTTCGATCCAGGGCCTGCAAACCCGATGCCATCCGACATTATCCGAAGGTATCACCCTGACCAGACCATCACGCAGATCGCACCATCTTCAGGTTCCGTGTGGATGTACAGGATGGCTACCACTAAGACTCCCTTCGAAGAGAAGATTGCCCTTTTCTGGCATCGGATTTTTGCAACCGGCCAGACGAAACTGATCCAGGGCAAGGTGATGCTTACCCAGATAGAAATGTTCCGTAAGTACGGTCTCGGAAGTTTTAGAGACTTATTGATCCAGCTCTCGCGCGACCCAGCGATGATCCTTTGGTTGGACAACCAAGACAACCACAAGGGCAACATCAACGAAAACTATGGTCGAGAGATTCTTGAGTTGTTCGCGATGGGTGTCGGAAATTACACCGAAGAGGACATCAAGGAGTGTTCTAGAGCGTTCACTGGCTGGACCATCGCCAACATGCCATACATGTCCATCCGAATGCGTAACAACACATTGCGGCCGTACGGCTACGTCGCATGGCAGTACAAGTACGACCCCGATGACCACGATAATGGCGAGAAGACATTCCTTGGAGAAACTGGAAACTTCAACGGCGAAGATGTGATCGACATTATCTGCAAAAACGAGGCTACACCGCGATTCATCGCACGTCACATATACCATCACTTTGTAGCCGACGAGCTCCCGGTGCCCCAGTGGCCATTCGAGGGTCCAAAAGACCCAGCAGCCATTCAATTAATGGTGGACGCTTACTTCGCCAACGATTACAGCATCGGCGCAATGTTACGTGCCATGTTCGAGTCAGACATCTTCAAATCTGAAGAAACTCGCCACGCACGCATAAAAAGTCCAGCGGAACTAATTGTTGGCACGCTACGGCTTGCAGGTGGATTCGATCGGCCAACTCAGGATATTTTTAAAGCTACGGCGGCCTGCGGGTTCATGGGTCAGTCGTTGTTGGCGCCTGTAAGCGTCGAAGGATGGATGGGGGGCGACGATTGGATAAGCACCGGTTCCATGGTGCAACGTATCAATTTCGCCAGTTCGGCGGTCGGTGACCCAAGTAAGAGCGGAATAAAGAAACTTGTGGAACGGGTTGCCGAGCGTCATCCAGACGGGAACGTTGATCCTGAAGAGTTACTTGATGATCTCCTAGAATTAGCCGGTGCCATACACCTTGAAAGTGACACACTTGCGGGAATCGTTACTTATGCAGGGCAACAAGGGGGCATTGATCCTCGCACCGAGGGCGGAGCGGCCAAGATAGCGTCGATCCTCCAGCTAATCGTTTCCACTCGGGAATACCAACTCGTATAGTCCGTATAGCTAAAACCCATACACACGGTCCACAGTGAGATCAATTAACGGAGTGAAGTAATGACGACGCACACAGAGACCAGCTTGGGACTCGAGTATCGAGACACCAACGGCTTTGGTGCAGCACAGGGTGGCCGCGGTTATTACCTTCCGGTCGATTTGGCTGTGCGTAATGATGGACACATCTACGTACTGAGCCGAGGAGACCCGAGGCAGTCGTTGGAATCGTCTGGAATAAAAATCACAGATCTCGAACACAACTGGCACGATGAGGTATCAGGGCGCGGAACTTCCCCGGGTATGTTCCTTTCGGCAACAGCTATCGTATTTGACGCCAATGACCGTATTTTCATGTCAGATGAAGAGTTGAACCGGATCACGATCTTCGATAGCGACCATAGTTACGTAACTCATTGGGGCACCAAAGGCTCGGGGCCGGGTGAGTTTGATGGGCCTTCAGGGCTTGCATTTGACCGGGATGGCAATCTTCTCGTAGCGGATGCCGGTAATGACCGTGTCCAACGCTATACCCCTGATGGTGAGTACTTGAATTCATTTGGATCCGAGGGTTCCGAACACGGGCAATTCAATTTCCCCTGGGGTGTAAACGTCGCGCCCGACGGGAATATTTATGTTTCAGACTGGCGCAATGACCGGATCCAACGGTTCACGCACGAAGGTGAGTTCATTGACTCCCATGGCACGTCGGGTAATGGTGAAGACCAGTTCAACCGACCTTCCAATACTGTCGTTGACAATGACGGGAACATTTTCGTAGCTGACTGGGGCAATCAGCGTGTCCAGGTTTTCGATAAAGACTGGACCTTCCAGACGAGTATACGTGGTGCAGCTGAACTGTCTGTGTGGGCGGCCGAGTACATAGACGCCAATGCTGACGAAAAAGAAGCTCGGTCTACATTCAACCCTTATCCGGAACTTGATGTTGACGATCCCCATGAAGTCTCGGCCCGTACAGAGCCCTACTTTTGGGATCCTGTATCGGTGGCTATTTATGATGAAACGAGGCTGCTGGTGCTCGAGACAGGTAGACATAGATTTCAGGTCTGGGAGAAGGTCTAGAATCGTAATCAACGGGATAGATCCATACATCTGTCTTACCCGGTACAATCTAGAGACGCGTTGAAACGCCCTCGAAACGATTGGGAGGAGCTCGTCAATTGGCTACAACGACGAAGTCAGGAACCGATCTAGATCTGATCGCACACCTGCTGCGCCGCGCTGGATTCGGGGCAACCCGAGACGAGTTAGAAGAATACTCGTTACTCGGCTATGACGGCGCACTGGACCGATTGTTTAGCATGGGGGACTCTGACTCCCTGCCGGTTGACCTGATTCGACGTCACCAGGCCGAGCAATCTGACAACAGGATAGCGCCCGCATCCGGGTCGTTCTGGATGTACCGTATGGCTACTACCAAGACGCCGTTTGAAGAGAAGATAGCCCTGTTCTGGCACAGGGTTTTCGCTACCGGCCAGACCAAATTAATTCAGGGCAAAGTGATGCTCAGCCAGATCGAAATGTTCCGTAAGTACGGCCTCGGGAGCTTCCGAGACCTGCTGATTCAACTTTCCAGCGACCCTGCCATGATCGTCTGGCTCGACAACCAGGACAACCACAAAGACAACATCAACGAAAATTATGGACGCGAGATTCTCGAACTGTTCGCAATGGGCGTAGGTAACTACTCCGAACAAGATATCAAAGAGTGTTCCCGGGCATTTACTGGCTGGACCATCGCCAACATTCCCTACATGTCCATTCGAATGCGGAATAACACATTGCGACCATATGGATATGTGGCGTGGCAGTATCAGTTTGACCCGGATGATCATGACGATGGCGAAAAAACATTCTTGGGCGAGACTGGTAACTTCAACGGCGAAGATGTGATTGAAATCATCTGCAAAAACCCCGCAACACCGAGGTTTATCGCCCGACACCTGTATCACCACTTCGTAGCCGATGAGTTTCCAGTTCCACAGTGGCCATTCGAAGAACCCAAGGATCCAGAATCAATACAGTTAATGGTCGATGCTTATTTCGCCAACGATTACAGCATCGGGTCAATGTTGCGGGCGATGTTTGAGTCCGACGTCTTTAAGTCGGAAGAGACGCGATATGCACGAATTAAGAGCCCGGTAGAACTTGTAGTGGGCACTCTGAGATTGGCCGGTGGTTTTGATTGGCCAACCCAGGATATTTACAAGGCGACCGCCGCTTGCGACTACATGGGCCAGTCACTGCTTGCGCCCGTGAGCGTGGAGGGTTGGATGGGCGGTGGAGACTGGATCAGCACTGGATCGATGGTACAGAGGATAAATTTCGCCAGTGACACGGTCGGAGATCCAACTAAAAAAGGAATCAAGCAAATCGTAGACGGTGTGGCGGAACGACACCCTGAAGGAAATGTTGACCCAGAAGAACTTCTTGATGACCTTTTAGAATTCTCTGGTGCGATTTGTCTGCAAAGTGACACGCTTGCAGGGATCATTACGTACGCTGGTCAACAGGGTGGTATCGACCCGCGGACCGAAGGTGGAGCTGAGAAAATTGCGTCTATCCTTCGACTAATCGTATCAACCCGGGAGTACCAACTGGTCTGATTCGCCTTTCAGGCGCCTGCCGGAGCAATTCCATGTCAACCCAAATAAGCACAAAGTTCGGACTTAAGTACCGCGACACTAACGGATTTGGCGCGGCGCAGGGAGGCCGTGGGTACCACCTACCCGTGGATATCGCTGTACGGAGTGATGGACGAATCTATGTGCTGAGCCGAAGTGCTCTGAACTCGTTCCGTGGGTGCAACATCGGGATCACCGATCTCGAACATAACTGGTACGACACCTTGGGTGGCCACGGTAAGGCTCCGGGCATGATGGAATGGCCGACATCGATCATTTTTGACAAGGATGACCGATTGTTCCTGGCCGATGAAAGTCTTCAACGCATCACAGTTTTCGATTCCGATCACAATTATGAAAATCACTGGGGGGCCCACGGATCCGGCGACGGTGAATTCGACGGTCCGGCAGGCATTGCTTTCGACTCCGACGGCAACCTGCTGGTAGTGGATGAAAAGAATCACAGGATCCAGCGCTATACCCCTGATGGTCAGTTCATCAGTTCCTTTGGTTCCGAAGGATCAGGGGATGGCGAATTTAACTATCCGTGGGGTATCACGGTTGCACCAAATGGTCATATATACGTGGCCGACTGGCGAAACGACCGTATCCAAAGATTCACCCATTTGGGTGAACTCATCGACGTTTACGGCACGCGAGGACGAGACGAGGGCCAGTTCGACAGGCCTTCTGATATCGCCGTAGATAAGGCGGGGAATATATTCGTCACCGACTGGGGTAACCAGCGGCTACAGGTTTTTGACAGTGAATGGAACTTCCTGACGACCGAACGTGGGGCTGGAAAAATGTCTCCATGGGCTCTCGAGTACATAACCTCCAATGCCGACGAGAAAGCAGCACGTGACTTATTTGACCCGTATCCGAAGCTAGACGTGGACGATCCGCACGAAGTTTCAGCCCGCACAGAGCCATACTTCTGGGACCCGGCCAGTGTGACACTTCATGGAGACAACCTGATACTTATAGTCGAGACTGGCCGTCACAGGTTCCAAATTTACGAAAAAACTTAACTGAGCGTAATGGTCTAATATCAACGGCACGAACAGAAGAAAAGAACCTTCGAGGGAGGCATTCATGACAGAGCAGCGGGAAAAAGTACTGGTTGTAGTCCAGCTTTCAGGCGGTAACGATTACCTGAACTGCATCGTCCCGTGGGAAGACCCACGTTACCGAGACTCCCGCGCTAGTGTCCGGATTACGGAAGAAGATGTAATTCCGCTCGACAACGGGCTTGGCCTTAACCCTGGCATGGCCGCATTCAAAGACCTCTATGACGAAGGCAAAGTCGCCATCATCCATGGAATCGGATATCCAGTCCCGAGTCGATCGCATTTCCGATCTATGGACATCTGGCACACGGCAACTCCGGATCGGGTTGGAGAACAGGGATGGCTCGGACAAGCGATCCGACAAATTGACCCGAGCGGTTCCAACGTCGTCACTGCCGTCAATTTTGGTAACGCACTTCCTCGCGCTCTGGCTGCACCTGGGGTACCTGTGGCCTCCGTTGGAGATCTCGACGACTATGGACTGTTAACAGGCATGTCCGGTGAAGCTCAGCGTGAACAGGCGCTCAGTGCTTTCAGCCGTATTTATTCCCCAGGCGTCGGCAGTGGAATGGTTATGGACTATCTGGGACAGACCGGACTTGATGCGTTAAAGGGTGCGGACATCCTGAACCAGGCTCCCGCGATGTACGAGTCCACCGTGGAATACCCGGATACTCCAATCGCCAAAAGTCTCAAGGGCGTGGCCCAGGTACACATGGCTGACCTCGGGACACGTGTGTTCTACACAGTTTCCGGTGGCTGGGACACGCACACCAATGAGATAGCCCTACAAAGGCACCTCTGGGAAGAGGTATCTACCGGACTTCGAGCGTTCTTCCAGGACCTGAAAGAGCACGAGCTAGGACCGGAAGTCACTGTGCTCGTGTTCTCGGAGTTCGGACGTCGGGTCAAGGACAATGGAAACGGCACTGACCACGGTTCAGGTGGCGTTTCATTCGTCATTGGCGATCAGGTGAAGGGCGGACACTACTCCGAATACCCGTCGTTGGATGTTGGTCGCTTGATCGAAGGAGATCTCGCCTACAACTTTGACTTCCGAGGGCTGTACACGGACCTGCTGGAAGACTGGTTGAACTTGGACGCACAGGAAATCGTAGGTGGTCAGTTCGAAAAGATCTCGCCGTTTGCAACGGCCGTTGCGTAATCGAGCACAGAACAACAACCTTTGGACTCGAACACGGAAGTGGAGAAACTCCACTTCCGTGTTTTGTTATAACTACAAAATCACGCCTTCTTGGCGAAGGCTGTCAATATCATCCGGAGACATGCCTGCACTCAGCATGACGCTCTCTGTGTCCGCTCCAAGTGCCGGGGAGACACCGCGGATATCAGTCGGAGTCTCAGACATCGAAACTACAGGTCCTGCCAGCCGCTGCGGGCCAAATAACGGGTGCTCAAGATCTCGCATAAAACCCATGGCCTTGACTTGAGGGTCGTCCGACATCTCCTCGGGCATATTAACCGGTGCCACAGGTACGCCGGCCCGCGTGAACGCGTCAAGCCAGTCAGCTAGAGTACGGGTTCGAAGTGTTGCTCTCATTTCATCGTGAAGTGCGGTAGCCAGCTCCATACTTTCCTGCTGTGATTCATCGAAATCCGGTTCGTCACTTGGATCATGATCGATGCCGAGGACTGTACGGGCTGCAAGACGATTTGCTGGCGTTAGTGCGCCCAGAACCATTGAACCATCTTTCACCTGATACGTGGAGTAGTAGGCACGTGCCGCAACACGTGTCGCCCCTCTACCTCTTACATAAGCGGCCATAACGTCTTTGTACTCGGACCCGTTCTCTCGCAGCTCGTTTATTTCTGCAACCATTGGGTCCCGCAGCGTGGCGTCATGCACTGGCTCACGCATAACTACCGTGTCCTGAACTGCAAGGGCAGCCTGCAATAACGACGTCTCCAACTTCTGACCCTTGCCCGTAATTGCTCTGTGATAAAGGGCAGAAGTTATCCCGACAGTCGCTGAAAACCCGGCACAGTAATCTGCCAATGAAATTGCACTAATGTTGGCTGGTTGGCCATGAATATCTATCTTCTGGTCAGCCATCATCAAACCGCTGTAACCGTTGGCGACTATGTCGGTACCACCTCGATCTCCCATGGGCCCTCGGTTCCCGAATCCAGTGATCTCGCAGTAGATCAATCCCGGGTGCATTTCCTTAAGAGTTTCGTAGTCTATTCCGAGTCGTTTGGAAACGCCTGGTCGGTAGTTGATTGTGACGACATCTACTGTAGGAACCAACTTGTGTATGAAAGCCAACCCGCGTGGGTCCCTTAAATCCACCGCTACGCTCTGTTTGCCACGATTTAACGATTGAAATCGCTTGCCTTCATTAGGCATAACGGTGCCACGGTTACGGTGAGGGTCACCTGCAAGTGGTTCCACCTTTATGATCTCAGCTCCTAGGTCTGACATCACAGCACCGTTGAACGGCAGCGCTACGATCTGCGAGAACTCCAGGACGCGAACGCCATCCAGCGGTCCGGGCATATTTCTGGAACCTCCCTTTGGTCAGAACTTCCCTCTCCCATCAGAAGAGGGGCAGGGTAAGAAAGCGATTCTCCCTCTGTCAGATTTGCCTAATAACCGCGGAACTCCGGTTTACGCTTCTCTAGGAAGGCTGCGACGCCCTCCTTATGGTCGTAGGTCTTACGAGTGAGGTCCTGTCCACGTGAAGCCAGGGGCAAGTGTTCGGAGAGATCCTGCTGGTACGCCTGATGGATTAGCTGCTTGACAATGCCCATAGCGTATACAGGGCCTTTGGCGAGCTTCGTCGCCATCTCCAATGTGACTTCCATGAGCTTATCGTCTGGAACCACCTTATTTGCAAGACCAAGGCGGTAGGCCTCGTTACCGTCAACGGGCTCGCCGGAGTATTGCATCCAAAGGGCATTTGCCATTCCAACCAGTTTCGGCAATTGCCAGGCTGATCCGTCTGCCGGCACGAGCCCGTTTCGGATAAACGCTTCATTGAATCGTGCACTCTCACCAGCGATCCGAATATCACATGAAAGAGCTATCCCACAACCAAGTCCATAGGCATGACCGTTAACGGCAGCAAATGAAGGTTTGTGCAGATTATGTAACTTTGGGACTATCGGCGGACCAGTCCTGGCTCCTAGTCCTTCTCGCGACGTGTAGTCAGGATCGAGTTCTTCCCATGAACTGGGTTTTGATTCCTCGTTCTCTGTTGCTTCTGAATCTGCGTCATTAATACGGCGCTGGAAACCACGTACGTTCGCACCTGACGAGAAAGCCCTACCGGCCCCGGTGATCACCAGAACCCTAAGAGCCTCGTCGGCAGCGAACCGATCGACCTCGGATTCGAGTTCCGGGAGCAGTGGTTCACCGACCGCGTTAAGGGTGTCCGGATCGTTCATCGTGAGTATGAGCACCCCTTCGGGTGTCGTCTCGGAGATGATCTTCTCGAACGGCATCTATAAGGCTCCTAATAGTGAATAATCCAGTTGTAAGTTCAGAACTGTGGGGAGGATAACGCACAGTCAGCAGCATTGGGAAAGGTGCGTTCTTAGACCGTCCAAAACAATGTATTGCTAAGGATGTCCCCGGTCACACGGACATAAATTACGAACATTGTCTTATCGCATTTTAAGTTCCAGGACCGCGTCGCGTTCAAGTTCTGCCAACTTCTGAACCCGTCTCTGAAAGTGTTCTTCGGTGCTGAATCTAGCGTCCAAGAAAGCTTTTAGAATTTCTGCAGCAAGGTTCAGCCCAATAATGTCAGCCCCAAGGCAAATCACGTTCACGTCATCATGCTCGACACCCTGGTGTGCCG
Source organism: Dehalococcoidia bacterium (assembly GCA_046583495.1). GTDB lineage: Bacteria > Chloroflexota > Dehalococcoidia > Lucifugimonadales > Lucifugimonadaceae. The sequence continues at coordinate 4,555 of JAYGCF010000067.1, read as the reverse complement.
AGTAGGTGTCATGACTCAGAGACGCACGGATGCCAGGGATCTTATTGGCTGCTATGGCCGCACCTACCCCGGTACCACAGACCATAATCCCACGGTCCGCTCTCCCCTGCTTCACATCAGCACAAACGAGACGAGCTATATCCGGGAAATCGACCGGATCTTCGCTGTGTGTCCCGTGATCAAATACATCATGACCCCAAGAGTCAAGCAAGCCCAATACCGGACCTTTCATTGGGAATCCGGCGTGGTCTCCACCTATCGCAATACGCATTTATTTGATCTCTATCTAATCAACTAATCAGTAAACGATTAGTAATGGATCCCTGTCCCAACGCCGCCACCCGCGGCGATCACATCGCCATTAATCGAGATAGATCTTGGGGACGCGAGAAAGGTGACCACGTACGCTATCTCTTGCGCATCAACCAGGTGTCTGATCGAGTTTCCGTTGCTCATATCAGATTCCACCTGATCCTCAGATACACCCTGGCTACTTGCACGGTCTCGGATCATACCTACGGTCCGCTCGGTCCTTGTCGCACCTGGATGAACAACCGTCACATTTATTCCATCCGGACCGAGAAGGTCCGCCAGGTTTTTCGTTAACGCTACAACAGAGACATTGCGCATACTGCCGATTGTAGATCCAGTATTTCGCGCAGCCATTCCAGAAATATTTATGATCCGACCCCATCCCTGTGCTTTCATAAGTGGAGCGACGGCCTGTGCCCCCCTCAGATAGCCCATCACCTTGACATTCATGTCGGCCCATAGGTGATCTTTCGTAAGTTCGTGAAGGGCCGGAACAGCCCCTCCACCGGCTACAGCAGCGTTATTGATGAGTATGTCCACATGTCCAAGCGCTTCATTCGCCTGCGCTACCATTGCCTCAACAGACGCATCGTCACCCGTATCCACAGTTATTGGGATGACCCGGCGGCCGGTTTCACTTGAAAGTTCTTTCGCTGTCGCTTCCAAAGCTTCTTTACCACGAGCAGATATAACTACGTCTACCCCCTCTATTGCTAGCTCTCGTGCGATGGCCTTTCCAATCCCACGGCTACCGCCTGTAACAATTGCAGTTTTACCGTTCAGTTCGAGATCCAAGATTCTTCTCCCGCTCATTGGTTAGTCTGAGCTGTTATAGGTTCTTTCGTCCGGTGAAACGTAACTGTATACCGATCCGACTTGTCAGTCAGTCCGACATATTCACCACCTTGCGAAAAAGACATCCCTGATCATTGGAAAATAGGCCCTGATAATCTCGGATCTGGTTAACTGTATTTAAAAGTGAAAGCAGATACTTTCCAACGGCAATAGTTAGAATGGGCGTGTCTGTTCGCATCGATCCCACTTCTCAGAAGTAACTTTTATGAAACTCAGAGACCTGATGACCAGTACCGTTTATACGATCGGATCCGAACAATCGATCGTAAACGCTGCAGCACATATGCGCGAGTTGGGAGTTGGTTCTCTGGTAGTGATTCGAGAGGGATCTGTAGAGGGCATTCTCACTACATGGGACATGATCTCTGGATGCCTAGGCGCAGGCCACGACCCACACGATTGTCCTGTGTTCAGACACATGAGTAGCCCCGTTCACACTGGCCGCGTCGACATGGATGCAGTCGATGCGGCCCGAGTGATGGCTGAGCGAGGCGTGAGCAGGCTGCCTGTCATCGACCAAACCGGTGATATGGTCGGAATAGTTACCTATGCCAATCTCTCCCAGGTCATGGAGCAACTCACGCGCGATCTGCTAGGTGGCTGGCAAAAACCTGTCACTTGACCATCTATCTATAAGAAGTGCAGAGGAACCCGTTCGCTGTAACTAACTGCGGTGCAGCGCAGACACTATCTTTTCCTGTCTCTACCCCTTGAGCACAGCCGACAACCTATCAGCGACAACCAGCTCTTCACCGTCATTTAAGCCAACCATTCCAACCTGCATGCCGCCAAAGTATGGGTTCACGCGAGTCCACACAGGAGGGTCTCCATCCTTGAGTCGAGCGACTACTTCATCTTCAGATATTCCAGTTACGTCCTCATCAATGTGTAACATCAAGTTGAATACTGAAGCCCCGGTCGGATCTCGATCTGCTTCGATTCTGACACCGGGAATACCTGTTATAGCTTTCTCGATGTGAGTCAGTTTGGCATCCAACTTTGCAATACGTTCTTCATGGTTCATTGTCAGCCACTCGCGTACTGCCGCTGCTACTCCAACAACCTCTTGTCGATCGATCTTCTGAGGTCGACCGATTCCTCGCACACGTCGCTCTTCAAAAGAGATAAAACTGTTCAGACGCACGCGGTTAATCCAGGTCTTTGATCCTACGACCATACCCGCAGAATGCGGGGTACCAATGTACTTGGTCCCGTAGGCGACCATATCCGCCCCTAATTTGGCGTACTTGCCCATATTCTCCGTCGGGTATACCTGTCCGGCTGCATCAACAATCACTGGCAGGTCATGCTTTTTGGCAATTGCTATAACTTGCTCAATACTTAGCACCGACGAGTCTTTGATACGTTCGTTTGCTACGTAATGAAGCGCCGCGGTCTGATCACTTATGGCACTTTCGAGATCATCTTCCGACGTGCCATCGTCCGTCCCGTAATCGATCAGCTTTGCACCGGCAAAATTTAAGGTGCGATCATAGTGGTAACGCTGTTTCTTCTGTATCAGTATCTCGTCCGGCATTCCAGTTGTATCTGGAAGTTGCGCTACAAAGTCATCGTTGTCCCTTGCCATTGCAGCAGCAGTCGATAGCACCAGTGCTGATGCCGCACCCGATGTAATATAAGCCGACTCAACACCCAGCATATCGGCGATCAATCCACCAGCCTTGTCCTGCAACTCTGCTAGTGGAACATACGCCGTATTGGCACGTTCCATAGCATCTCTGACCGTCGGAGATGTTTGAGACCCTCCGAGTAACGTCACTGAACCAATGGCGTTTATTACAGGCGTCGCTCCGAGTTCTTCGTATATATCTCCCCAGACGGTCTCTGCCATTGGATCGCTCCTTATGCTCTAACTCACTACCGAGACTTCTTACAGATATTTCAGCATACGCGGCGCAGTCTCGCGCTTGAACCGTTTTGAATCTACTGGCGAGGGTATTGCAACTTATGACTGAAACGCTGTTTCTCCGGTTTACATCAGTCAAAGGATTTTCGCCAGTCGTATTAAACTGCGCTTATGCCAGGCGAGCCACACTTCACCCATGCCCTTTTCGACTTCTTTGGGGAGCTAGATTTAAATAATGATCGCGAATGGTTCAAGAACCAACGTGAGCGATATCTTCGTGATGTGCGTGATCCTATCGTAAAGTTCATTACAGACTTCGCGCCGCGCCTATCCGGGATCAGTTTTTCGTTCACAGCCGATCCCAGACCCATTGGAGGATCGATGTTCAGAATCCATCGCGACGTACGGTTTTCGAAGGATAAGAGCCCATACAAAACTAACGCCGGCATCCAGTTTCGGCATGAACGTGCTGGCGACGCTCACGCACCAGGTTTCTATTTACACCTTAAGCCCGGTGGATCCGGAGCGGCGGCGGGAATCTGGAAGCCCGGACGTGACGAACTGGCAAAGGTACGTGGAGCAATAGCAATAAACCCATCCGGATGGCGTGATACCACCTCTAGCGATGAGTTTAAACGCCGATGGAATGTTACCGGTGAATCGCTGGTTCGAGCACCTCGTGGATTCGACCCTGATCACCCGGCAATCGACGAGATAAAACGCAAAGATTTTATCGCCTGGGCGTCATTTACAGATGATGAGATATGTTCACCTGATTTCCTGGACGAGTACACAGATGCCTGCTACAGCGTATCCCCGATGGTGGAATACCTCACCAGAACAATAGGATTGGATTTTTAGAGCTTTCCAATCGCACCAGAGGGAGAACAGTAATTCTTGCACCTAAAAGGTGTGGACGATCGGGACCCTCTAACCAATCCCTTCTTCTGCCAAACACTGATTGATTATTAGAACAAACGTTCTAATATATCTCTGGCGGAGGTATCAGTATCCCGTTCTGAATAACTCTGGGGGATGGAGTGAAAGCACAAAAGCAGGAGAATACAGCACAGGGGGGATTGATCTAATACCAACCCCTGATAGAAACCGCGCAGCCATAGCTTGCGTCCACATCCCCAACTTCATGTGGCAGGTGGAGTTGATCAGGCGACCTGAACTGGTCAATCGTCCAGCGATCATCGTTGGCGAAAACGGTTCGATCGCCAGCAAAGGTGCGCAGTCGGTACTCGACTGGTCGGCCGAGCTTGGCCCAAAGATGAGCAGGGGTATGCCGCTCAGTGAGGCGCTGGCTATCGTCCGTAAGGATGTGCTTCTACTGGAACCGGATATGCCTCTGTATAGGCACACATTCAGCGAGGTCCTGATCGGGCTTGAGGCGCGCTGTCCCGACGTGGAGCCAGACACTGAAAGAGCCGATAGTTACGGGTTCGGCCGTGCATACATCGGCATCTGGGGTCTCGACCGACTATACGGCGACGACGCACATGTAGTCCGGGCGCT
>JAYGCF010000010.1:0-40712 GCA_046583495.1 Dehalococcoidia bacterium | reverse complement strand
GCATGTTGGAAGATCTTACCTTCCGTTTTGATCGACGGGGCAATCATCATCTCAGCTTGGTGCATTTCCTTCACGTTGGAAGCCCCAACCATTCCCATCGAAATTTCAAGTGCACCAACTAGATTCTGTGTTCCATCAGTAAGGGATGACGGGCCCTTGAGTATCTGTTCCAGGCTTGCTTTTGTGCCTACTTCAATACGCGTTCCCCTTGGAAGTGAGGAATGTGGTGTGGCCATACCCCAGTTAAATCCAAGCCCCGGGGCTTCTTTAGACTGCGCAAAGGGGGTCCCGATCATGACTGCGTCGGCACCGGCTGCAATAGATTTACAAACGTCACCACCAGTCCGGATTCCACCATCAGTGATGATAGGCACATAGCGGCCGGTGTTCTCAAAATACTGATCCCGAGCAAACGCGGTTTCGATAGTAGCTGTGACCTGGGGGACACCAATACCGAGCACTTCGCGACTGGTACAGGCAGCACCGGGACCAACCCCAACCAAAATCCCCGACACACCCTCTTCCATGAGTTGTAGGGTGACATCAGGACTGACGGTGTTGCCTACAAGGACTGGTAGGCCAACACTTTCAACAAGCTCGGAAAAGATCAATCCCCGAAGGCTCTTCGAGATGTGCTTTACCGTAGTTACGGTCGATTGAACCACGAGAATTTCCGCCCCGGCTTCTTTGATAATCGGAGCAAGCCTCTTAGTGTTGGCTGGGATAACCGAAACGGCGCAGGTGGCACCACTTGCTTTTATCTCTTCGACCCGTCTAGAAACCAAGTCGTCTCGTAAAGGTTGACTGTAGACCTGCTGAAGGAAGGCTGTTGCCTCCTCGCGTGACTTACTGGCGATATCCGAATAGATCTCTTCGGTATCCTCATATCGAGTTTGGAGACCGTCCAGATTAAGGACAGCAACGCCGCCTAGGCGACCTAATTCACCAGCAAATGAGGGGTTTACTACCGCGTCCATGGCCGAGGCCATAAACGGGATATCAAATTGATATTCATCGAGTGTAAACGAAGTATTGACGCCTTCCGGATTCACCGTGATCTCTCCCGGTGCAATCGCTACGTCGTCAAATCCCCATGCTCGCTTGAGTTCTTTAATCTGAGCCAACGCGGACGTCACCCCCGTGTACGGTACTCGATAGCGTGTCGTTGTCCCATTTTCAACAGACGATTCAAATCTTGTAATTCAAGGTTACGAATTTCGACGCGCCGTATGGAAATGGGTATTCGGACGAGTATACGACCGCCCCGTCTTATCCGGAAGCGGGTAGTCGAAACCGGGTAACTACAAACGTTCACGTAGTTGACCTGATAACCCGATCACGTTCGTGATAACCTCGCACTCCACCGCTAACTCCATACAGTTCCGGAATAATGTGTAACTGCCGGGCGCGGAGAGGTGAGTGACGGGCACAATAGCTTAGAGATCTCTTGCCGACGACATGAGCAAATATGCGCAGCCGTACGGCATAGGGGAGATTGACTTGGCGCTGACCCGGCCCGCGGCAAGGCCGCTCGCTCAACTCAATTCGTCCTTGGCTTTAGATACTTTCTCGGACAGAGCGATAGCAATAAATTGCCAAACGAAGCTACATACCCAAAATCGAAACACAACGACCGTGGGCAGATTACTGACGTTCCTGGTGTGACGGTAGGTCACTACACTGACCTCGAAGCAGCAACGGGTTGTACTGCAGTGCTGGTCGATAAGCCGGCAGTCGGCGGCGTGGATATACGAGGCACCTCAACAGGGACCCGAGAGACTCAACTACTGGATCCACTCGCAAGGATCGAACACATTCACGGCATAATGCTATCGGGCGGTAGCGCGTTCGGCCTGGAGGCAGCCACCGGAGCTGTTCAATTTCTAGAGGAACAGGGCCGAGGTCTCAAGATCGGACGGATGACGATTCCGCTGGTGCCCTCAGCCATCATTTTTGATTTGAACCTAGGATCCTATCGAGTACGACCGAACGCTCATAACGGTTATTCAGCTGCCGAAACCGCCTGCGCAACCACTACTGCGGGAAGCATAGGTGCAGGTACAGGCGCTACCGTTGGAAAACTTCGTGGACAAGCTGCTTCCGTCAAGAGCGGCCTGGGAACAGCTTCCGTGTCACTTGAGGACGGTCTTATTGTCGGCGCACTTGTAGTGATGAATGCCATAGGCAGCGTTATTGATCCCGACACCGGGTCTTTGATTGCAGGTCCACGGACGAATAAAGGATTTGAAAACACTCTCGATGCACTTGTAGATGATCCGCCGCGAATGCGCGACCTGATGGGGCTTAGGAATAGCTCCAACACCGTGATCGGAGTGGTTGCCACCAACGCTGGCATGGATAAAAAGGCGGCGATTCGATTAGCAGCAGCTGGTCAAGACGCTATAGCCATGTGTGTCCGTCCTGCTCATATGGCAGGAGATGGTGACACTATTTTCGCCCTTGCGACAGGAACCCACCCTAAATTGTCAGGCAAAGACACCATCGAAGGTATAGAGGATCGACTACGGGCCGCAGCTGTTCAGGCTATGGTTGGGGCCATACAGTCTTCGGTCGAGCAGGCCACTGGACTGGCCGGTGTCCCATCGTCTGCTGAGCATTTGGCTTCTATAGTCGGGGAGGCCATCCATGACTGAAGAGAACGCTATCAAACTAGATATGAATAGTACCGTCGGGTTCATTGGGGCGGGACGGCTTGGCACAAGTGTTGCTTCCGCTCTACACACCGCTGAAATAAGCGTGGTGGCCGTGAATTCACGGAGTCTAGTACCAGCGAAGGCCCTCGCCGAACGTATACCCGGGTGTCAGACCGTTACGTCATCACAGATTGTTGCGGACATGTCAGACGTTGTATTTATCACGACAGGTGATGCTGAGATCAGCCTTATCGCAAGGGAAATCTCCTGGCGAAAGGGCCAGGCAGTTGTGCACTGCTCCGGTGCACGACCCTTGAGCGATCTGGCCCCAGCACAAGAATCCGGAGCGCGAGTAGGCGGAATCCACCCACTTCAAACGTTCCCCACACCTGATAGTGCTGACCTCATCGCCGGTGCTTCAGCTGCCGTTGGATCAAATGATCCGGGTTTACTAGACTGGCTTCAAAAAATCGCCCACGTACTTGGAGCGAATCCGTTCACAATTGAAGAGCAACACCGGGCCGCCTACCACGCGTCCGCTGTTATGGCTTGCGGATTGGTGGCTTCCCTGATGGGTCTCGCAGCCGAGGTTTGGGCAGAAATGGGTGTTTCCCGGGCAGACGCTCTCACTGCTCTGAGACCGCTTACGGCCGCCACAGTCGAGGCCGTTGGACGTGAAGGTTTGCCAGAGGCGATTACAGGTCCAGCAGTTCGTGGTGACGTCGAGACCATTCGTATGCACATCGACGCAATGAAGAACCTGCCAGCGAATCTAAGTCACGCTTATAGCTCACTCAACTATGACGCTATGCAACTATTCGAGGAACGTGACGGTCTATCGATGGAAGCAGCTGCCGAGATCAAAAAATTATTGCACCAATCACTTGAAGATCACAGGAACGAAAGGCGCTCTTCATGAGAGTGACGATTCACACAATTGCAGAGATGAAGCGTAAATCTGAACGCATCGTGATGGTCACTGCCTATGACGCCATGTCGGCGGGAGCGGTAGAGCGAGCGAAAATCCCGATGCTTCTGGTCGGAGACAGCCTTGGTCAAGTAGTCCTGGGTCATGACTCCACAATACCTGTCTCAATGGACGACATGGTCAGTCATACAGCCGCGGTCGTACGTTCGGCACCATCACCATTGATAGTCGCAGATCTCCCATTTCTGAGCTACCAGACTAGCGATGAAATTGCACTAACCAATGCTGCACGCCTACTCCAGGAAGGCGGGGCCCACGCCGTAAAGCTTGAAGGTGGGCTGTCTGTGGCACACACGGTAAAACGACTCACCGACTCAGGAATCGCTGTGATGGGTCATATTGGCTTTACTCCTCAAGCAGTCCATCAATTTGGAGGGTACCGAGTACAAGGCCGGACCGAGGATGCAGCAGCGGGGTTACTGCAAGATGCTCTGGCACTACAGGAATCTGGAGCGTTTGCGATCGTACTCGAGCTCATGCCAAAAGAGATTGCCGCAAATATCACAGAGCGATTATCTGTACCCACCATTGGTATAGGTGCTGGGTCAAAATGTGACGGACAAGTCCAAGTGTTCCACGATCTCTTAGGGTTGCTTCCCGACTTCAGACCGAAACATGCTGGTCGATATGGTGAGTTGGCGGGCTTGATCGACGAGGCACTCTCCAAATATGCCGACGATGTAAAGGACAACAAGTTCCCGACAGAGGCCGAATCGTTCTCCATCAGCACCCGTTCTAGTCGAAATTAGTAGAACTCTATTGCATGTAATTCAGACCGTTTCAGATATGCACAAGGATCGGTCGTCGATGATCGGCCCAGTTGCTGTAGTTCCTACACTCGGTGGCCTACACGCCGGTCACGAGGCATTGATACACGCGGCGAAAAAACGCGCAAGCACTGTGGTTGCAACGCTGTTCTTGAACCCGACGCAATTTGGAGAGACTGAAGATCTCAGAAAGTATCCTGCTAATCGTGACCAGGATCTTGAGATCATGCGTAACGCGGGCGTAAATGCTGTATTTGCTCCGTCTGTAGAAGAGATGTATCCGCCTGGTGACTCGTTCATCGTTGACCCCGGTCCGATCGCTCAGGTTCTCGAAGGGCGGCACAGACCGGGTCATATGCAAGCAGTTGCCACGGTGGTAGCTAAATTGTTCAATGCCACTCGGCCTGATCTCGCATATTTCGGTGAAAAAGACGCCCAGCAATTAGAAGTTGTGAGACGTTTGTCACGTGACTTATGTTTTGGAGTCGAGATCGTTGCAGTCGGTACGGTACGTGACGATCGAAATATCGCGCTGAGTAGCCGACTCGCCTACCTCACACCAGATGAACGACTTGCGGCAGAGGTCCTATACCGTTCACTCTGTGCAGCCCGTGATCTCGCGAACATGGGTCAACATACTGTTTCTGATTTAGAAACTGCCATGCGGTCCATAATCGCGGAGGAAAGCCTCGCTACACTGGACTATGCTGTTGTTGTTGATCCTGAAACTTTCGAGCCCCCCAACAAATCTGATACTTCATCACAACTCCAAGCATTAATCGCTCTAAAAATAGGATCTACACGGCTGATCGACAATCTACGGATTAGTTAGACACTGAATCAAGACATCTCCTGGTGTCCGCGACGTAACACGTGACATTGAGTTCTCTACAGGTAATAAATCACATTGCGAATTCTGATCTCTAACGATGATGGGGCCTTCAACCCTGCCCTCTGGGCCATGGTCGAAGCAGTAAAAGATCTCGGCAGCATCATCGTCTCAGCTCCCGACCGCGATAGGAGCGGTGTCGGTGCATCTCTCACCCTCAATGATCCTATTCGGGCCAAAATTATCAACCCTCCGGTGTCGGGCGTGGAAGCGTGGGCCGTCGAGGGAACACCCGGCGACGCCGTGATCCTCGGGATCAGGGAACTATCAAAAGAACCCGTTGACCTGCTTCTTACTGGAATGAACCCTGGCAATAACGTTGGAGCGGACTTAACGGTATCAGGCACGATAGGCGGTGCCTTGCAAGGCTACTTAAATGGGGTCTCCACCGCCGCTATATCCGTTGGACTTACCGTGGATGCATCTTCATCAGTCGTAGTTAATGCTGTCCATGACCTAGCGGAATCTATGCTCCAGAACATCTCGAATGGCGGTCCAAAGCCTTTCCTAAATGTCAATTTCCCAAAGCTTAGCGATGGTGCATACATAGGAGCGATGCTGGCCCGGCCAAGCCAGCGAACCCCTGGCGCATCAGAAACCGTTGAGACGGAACAACGCGGCGTTCGAACCATTTTCTGGATCCACCGACCTCCGTCAGCGTTAAATGAAACTTCACAGAACCAGCCAGACACCGACGTGTGGGCAATGCGAAATCGCTGGGTTTCACTGACACCTTTAGATGGCGGACTGGCGGAAACCAAACACGAAGGCTTTGCAACGGATGTAGTCAAAGTTTTGGACCGTTCAGTGAGAAACAGCGCTAGCTAGAACCTGAGTTAGACCGTGATCTAAAGGACGATTCTTGGTTATCCCAAAATCATTCGACTTCTGATGCAGCCGCATGAAGTCTCGTGGCTCCCTCAGCCATGCCCTGACTCAATAGATCGACCTCACTGGAATAGCAAATAATCTTGGCCCCGGCCTTGATCCATTGCTCGCCCTGTTCAATTGAACTGACCAGCATTGACACCTGCTTCCCGTACTTAATCGCGCCCTCTATGAGACGCGTACGATACTCGTCAATCACTTTCGCCTGATCCGGGGTTGCGAACACCCCAAGTTCCTGCGCTAGGTCAGACGGGCCAAGAGTCACGGCGTCAATACCAGGCACGCTCATTATTTCATCTAGATGATCAAATGCCTGTTGCGACTCAAACATGATCGTAGTGTGAATCTGCTGGTTGATGAAATTCTGGGTTTCACCGAGCGGCCCATGTTCATAATCGGTTCCCGGGCCAAAACCAGCCATACCTCGCAGCCCATCAGGGGCGTAGTGGGAGGCACTGGCCACTTCCTCCGCTATCTCAGGCGTATCTACCTGTGGAATATGAAGACACCACACACCAGAATCTAAGAGTCGGGTGATCCACTCCCGATTGCCTTCAGGAGGTCGAACTGTGATCGGGAAGCCCAATGCTCGGGATAGAAGTGCAAAATTACCGATGGTCTCCATGGATGGCGAAGAATGCTCGATATCCACGCGTGCATAGTCCATTCCCGCAGACTGCATGAGCGTGAGAATCGCGGGATTGCGGACCATATTGACCCACGACCCAATTTGGGCCTTGCCGTTAGCCAGGTTCTGTTTCATCGGATTGGTTCGCATTATTTGATCCCAGTCTTTGTTTTGTATTTACGTACCGGGTTACATGACCGGTCAGTGTACTCGGCAAATATACTTCAGCACCTCGCATTTAGTGGACCCACTTCAGACCTGCTCTAAAGGAAAATCATTCGTATGACGGAAAAAACTGTTGCTCCTTATGGTTCATGGTGCTCGCCAATAACGGCTGAACTCGTTTCCTCAGCTGGAGTTCGGCTCAACTCCGTCTCAACCGATGGCGAAGACGTGTACTGGCTGGAGGCACGTCCAACAGAGGGTGGCAGAACGGTGCTGGTGGTGAGCCGAACCGATGGTTCTACGGAAGATCTAACTCCGGAAGGATTTAACGTTCGAACTACAGTTCACGAATATGGAGGTGGGGCCTACGTGGCCCATGATGGTGTTGTCTATTTTTCCAACTTTCAGGATCAACGAATATACCGACAAGACGAGAATGAATATCCCTTCCCCATCACGCCGGATACGAACGGCAACATACGTTTTTCAGACGGCCGTGTAACGTCCGACGGAAGCGCCATGTACTGCATCAGGGAGAGCCATCCCGAAGACGGCAGCGAGGCAGTCAATGAAATCGTTCGACTAAACCTTGACGGATCTGGCAAACAAACGGTCGTAGCGTCCGGAAACGACTTTTACGCATGCCCTCGGTTGAGTCCAGACGAAACGCAAATTTCGTGGCTCACATGGAACCATCCCAATATGCCATGGGACACATCCTTCCTCGAAATGACAAACCTGAGCGATGGCGGGTCAATATCTCAACCCACCCACATCGCTGGATCAAATGGTGTTTCGATTTACCAACCACAGTGGGGTCCAGATGGCATGCTCTACTTCGTATCTGACGCGTCGGGTTGGTGGAACCTATACGTGCAGAAAAACGACAGGCCAGTTCCACTCGCGCCGATGGAGGCAGAGTTCGGCCATCCAATGTGGGGGTTGGGGGGGTCTACGTACGGGTTCATGCCGGACGGTCGCCTCCTTGCCACATGGAGTAAAGATGCCGTCGCAGGGATGGGAATTGTCGATCCCAATGGAGAAGGCCTTACACAGGTAGGCATTCCATTCTCATCACTTGGTGCTTCATACGGAAACGTGGCTATCCTCCATCGGGGAGAGGGCACTCATGTTGTAGTGCTAGGGAGTTCCTCAAGTTCGGGCACGGCCGTGAGTACCGTTGATCTGAGTAATGGTCGGGTTGAGGTTTTGAAAAGGCCCAGTGCGGTATCAGTTGACCCTGGTTATCTAACACAAGCCCAGCCAATTTCGTTTCCGGTTGGAAACGGACAAAAATCATATGCAATCTGGTATCCGCCGAAAAATGCTGATTTCCATGGATCGCCCGATGAGAAACCGCCTCTGGTTGTAATTAGCCATGGAGGACCAACATCCCAGACCGACGGTTCACTCAGTATGGGAATCCAGTTTTGGACGAGCAGGGGCATCGGCGTTGTAGATGTCAACTACCGGGGCAGTTCTGGTTACGGGCGAGCCTATCGAGATGCCCTTCAGGGAACATGGGGGTTATATGACGCAGAAGACTGCATCGCTGCCGCTCAGTACCTCGCTGACAAACGTTTGGTCGATCCTGAGCGACTGACGATTCGTGGTGGCAGTGCCGGCGGGTACACAACGCTAGTCGCTTTGGCATTTCACGATAAGTTCGCCGCTGGGGCAAGTTATTACGGTGTAGCCGATCTGACAGCTCTTGCAGAACACACACACAAATTTGAGTCTCGTTATCTCGATGGGCTTATCGCCCCTTATCCAGAAGGCATAGCCATCTACGACCAGCGATCTGCCATCAAACACATCGACGGTTTATCAGCACCACTGATCCTGTTCCAGGGACTTGAAGACAAGGTTGTTCCACCTGAACAGGCACGGATGATGTCAGAAGCACTTCACACAAAAAATGTGCCGTTCGCACTATTAGAGTTCGAGGAAGAACAGCACGGATTCAGGAAGGCGGAAAATGCCATCCGTAGTCTCGAAGCAGAACTTTACTTCTATGGTCAGATTTTAGGATTTGAGCCGGCAGATGAGATTACGCCAGTGAAAATAGAGGGCTTCACTCAAACCTGACCAGCTAAGACCCGTTACTCCATCCCTTCTTCTGTCCAACGTTGCGCGACATCAATACACCGCATGAACTCCACGTTCGAGTATGAACGGATGTGGGCGATTAGATTTTCTAACGCTACTAGTCGCGCCAGGCGACCTGATACGTGCGGGTGCAACGTCAGCATAAATGATCGGTTCAGGCGATATGCCCCATCAAATTCCCACTTCCATGCCTCCAGCACAGCCGGAGGTGTCGACATTGGGGACGTTCGACCAGCCACCGGCGAATAGTTGTAGAACGGGACGTCATCAAGAGACCAATGGACCGGTAGCTCGACCATTTGCCCATCTCCGGCGTTGACCAAGTACGGAATGTCATTCCCCATAAGACTCGAGTCATATATGAAACCTCGCTCTCTTAGTAGTTCCAGTGAATTGGCGCTCAATTCCCATGACGGGGAACGATAGCCAAGTGGTCGTTGACCGGTAATCCGTTCGAGAATCTCAGATCCGTGGTCCAGAACTCGAGCCTCTTCACCGTCTGCAGACAGTGTGGCAGGAGGCTCGTGGCGATATCCGTGGTGGGCGATTTCATGGCCCCGCTCGAAGACCGCACAAACTATGTCTTCATGTCGCTCTGCTATCCAACCTGGGACAAAAAAGGTGGTCTTGATATCTAGAGTGTCCAGTAGATCCAGTATCCGAGGTACTGCTACCTTTGGGCCAAACTCCCCCATTGACATAATACTCGGCTGATCTGCCAGATCTGGATTGCGATTCAACGTGGCCGACTGGCCGTCCATATCGAAGGTCAACATTGCAACACAGCGTGTGTCCTTCGGCCAGATTCCAGTCACAATTGTCTCCGTTCCTGTTTTCTTACACCCAGCGCGCTGCAGCCATTGCCGCGACTGCCACAAGAGCTACCGAAGCGTGCAACTTCTCGTATATCGCAACTTTCACGTCTAACGACCGTACCCCGACGTGATCCGACGACTCATCATTGAGGCTACGTTTTCTGGCCTGGCTGAAGCCCGCCAAACCGCCAAACAAAAGAGCCACGAATGACGCGATCAAACCGATACCAATCGCCCAACCCCAGTTGGTGTTGAAAAGATCACCGAAGCCCCCACTAGGAGACCGAGATATCAATAAAAACCCAACTATGATGGTTATCGCTGCCGCTCCATGAACAACTGGTCCCCAGATCTTGTTGATGGAGGCCGTAACCTGTTTTTCCATATCGGGACCGAGAGCTCTGAGGCGTGGGTTCAGGATAAAGGCAGCAAAGAAAGCGCTACCTACCCACACAACTCCTGGGCCAATGTGAAGGATGCGCATGATTATGAGTTCGGTGTCCATAAAACCTCTCGAAATTGGATTGTCCGTCCGCGCACGTATATTCGCATTCTATCTGTACACCACCATCCAGTGGTCTAGGCGTAAAGTACCGTCAACACATCTAACGACATGACTCAGCGTGAAGGATTCAAGTTGCACGAACTATTGAGCCTGTCGGCGACGCAGGTCGCAAAAGCGATCCAGAACGGAAAAGTCTCCTCCGAGGAGATTACTCTGGCAGCGCTCGAACGGATTCACGAAGTTAACCCGGCGCTGAACGCCGTAGTAGCTCTGGCCAGCGACCGGGCCATGGACGAGGCACGTTCTGCGGATGAACGGACGGCTTGCGGTATATCTATGGGACCACTACACGGAGTACCGATAACACTCAAGGACTCGCACGATACCGAAGGGGTCGTAACAACCGGTGGGACTATCGGCCTTAAAGGCAAAATCCCCGGTGCGGATTCACCTCCCGTCGCGCGGCTTCGTGCGGCCGGAGCAATAGTGCTTGGTAAGACGAATACACCCGAGTTCACGATGTCTTTCATCACTGACAATCTTGTTTATGGCAAGACCAACAACCCGTATGACATAACCCGAACGCCGGGAGGTAGTAGCGGTGGGGCTGCCGCTATCGTGGCATCCTCTGGTGCTTTCTTGGAACTTGGATCCGATCTTGGTGGAAGTGTGCGAGTACCCTCTCACTATTGCGGCATAGCAGGGCTAAAGACCTCGGCCGGACGTGTACCACGCACTGGACACGCATTCCCGTGGGGTGGACCCTTGGATCGATTTGGAACGATTGGGCCAATGGCTCGCCGAGTCGAAGACCTGAAATTAGCATTACCGCTTATCTCCGGGCCGGACTGGATCGATCCTTTTGTAGAACCCGTAATGATTCGTAATCCCGACGAGGTAGTCGTATCCGGGCTACGTATAGCTTTCTTCACCGATAACGGACTGCAAACCCCGACTTTAGAGACGCAGCAAACCGTGAAATCAGCTGCCGAAGTGATTTCTGACACCGGAGCTTCCATAGAAAACAACCGTCCACTCGTCTTGACTCGTGCGTCTGAACTTGCTGGACAGTCGTTCGGGGCCGACGGGGGTTTCCTTACCCGCAAACTTCTATCCGGAGCCGGCACTTCCATGCCTTCACGCTTCTTGAGAGAACGATCAGATGGACCTCCAGACGACGGCTTGTCGGTCGAAGAGTACGCAGCACTAATGCATGAAGTAGATGCCGTGCGTAGTGAGATCCTGGGGTTCATGAAGGATTACGATGCCATCGTCTGCCCGGTTGCCGCACAACCAGCACCTACTCAGGATAATGCAGAGGGACTTACTTACACATATACACAAGCTCATAATCTCAGCGGTCTACCCGGGGCGGTGGTCCGCGCCGGAACTTCTCCTGAGGGTATGCCTATAGGTGTCCAGATCGTGGCTCAGCCATGGCGTGAAGATGTAGCGCTTGCCTTAGCCGAGGTAATAGAAGATGCCACAGGCGGGTGGATACCACCGGCTATTTAGACCAGCCCGCTGAACTTAAAAGATCTCACGGAAGGATGATGACTATGAACAGCCTACTCAGTGCATCTGCGACTGAAATCGCGGAGATGATCCGCTCGAAACAAATCTCTTCTGTAGAAGTCACCACCGCGAACCTCGAACGCATCAAAACCGTCAACCCGGATCTGAACGCAGTCGTTCAATTATGCGAAGAACGGGCACTCTCCGAG
The DNA here is from genome assembly GCA_046583495.1 of Dehalococcoidia bacterium. Classification (GTDB taxonomy): domain Bacteria; phylum Chloroflexota; class Dehalococcoidia; order Lucifugimonadales; family Lucifugimonadaceae. The sequence goes on along the minus strand of JAYGCF010000010.1, from coordinate 28,580 downwards.
GCGGCCATGTGTGATGCCGAACTTGCACGTGGTGAAAGCAGGGGACCACTCCATGGCGTGCCTTTCACGCTAAAAGACTCGCACGATACCGAAGGAATCATCTCTACTGGCGGCACGACCGGCCGTTCCGAATACATACCCGACAAAGATTCTCCTCCTACCGCGCGTATGAGAGCCGCAGGGGGCGTGCTGATGGGTAAGACAAACACTCCAGAACTTACTTTCGGGTCGGTCACGGATAATCTCGTGTACGGTCGGACAAACAACCCGTACGACCTTCGAAGAACTCCCGGAGGTAGCAGTGGCGGCGCTGCGGCAATCATAGCAGCCTGTGGATCGCCGCTTGATCTAGGAAGCGACACCGGAGGCAGCATTAGGGGGCCATCAAATTTCTGCGGTATTGCCGGACTAAAGCCCACAACTGGACGCGTACCGCGTACCGGCCACATCGTCCCCCCAGGTGGTCCGCGTGACTCGTTCACCGTGATCGGCCCAATGGCTCGACGGGTTGAAGACCTCTGGCTTGCCTTCCCCTTGATCACCGGCTCCGATCACCGCGACCCCTACATTGTGGACATGCCAATTGGTGATCCCAAAAGTGTGAACGTAAAAGGTATGCGTATTGCGGTGTATGACGACAACGGAATCATGTCACCATCACCGGAGGTGGCGGAAGCGGTAAGAATCGCATCTGATGCCCTTTCAAGCGCTGGAGCGACCGTAACTAGCGAGACTCCGGCAGTGGTAACCGAAGCGACCAAGGTAGCGGATGATAGTCGTGAAGCGTGGGGCGAGGCATACACACGAGGGCTACTCGCCAATTACGGGACGACACGAATCGGGCCTATTCTTGATAGCAGGCTTCAGGATGCCAACGAACGCGCACTCACAGTCGATGGTATTGCCGGATTTCAAGATGATATCGACCGGCTACGAATCGAAATGATGACGTTTATGGACAATTTCGATGCAATCCTTTGCCCGGTGGCAGCACGACCTGCTCCGCTTCATGACGATCAAGTAAACACAAACCGTGGTGGTTATACGCATATTTACAATATGACTGGCTGGCCAGGCGTAGTTGTCCGGGCGAATACGTCAACCGAAGGATTGCCCGTGGGTGTGCAGATAGTCACAAAACCATGGAGAGAAGATCTCGGCGTAAAGCTTGCCGCCGTGGTAGAAGCCGCAACAGGCGGATGGCGAGCGCCCGAACTTTAGTTATGGGTGCCCAATTCAAGAAATCGCACGATGAATATTCTCTCTCACCCTTGTGATTTCCCTACAGAGGGCGAGTTCAAAAGGAATACAAATGCCCGGCGATGTAGCTGATCTCGTATTTACCGGAGGCGTGGTTCACACCGTTGACGCAAAGAACGCCATTGCACAAGCCTTGGCGGTTTCCGACGGGCGGGTCCTGGCTCTCGGCTCTGACTCTGATGTGCTGCTTACCGCTGGACCCTCTACCGAGCGAGTTGAACTCGGTGGAAGGGCGTTGCTGCCCGGAATGATTGAAGGGCACGGCCATTTCTCTGGTCTAGGAGCAACGCAACGGCAGATCGATTGCAAGGCACCAGGTATGGGTTCAATTGCGGCGCTGGTTGAGGCGGTTCGAGAACGCGCTGAATCTCAACCTCCCGGCACTTGGATATACGGCCGTGGTTACGATCAATCACGACTGGTAGAGAAACGTCACCCTAGCCGAGCTGACTTTGACACAGTAGCGCCCAACAACCCGGTCCTCTTCACCCGTACATGTGGGCACATAGTTGCTTTTAATTCAAGAGCGATGTCTGAGGTAGGAATTACGGATAACGTGAGTGATCCGGAAGGTGGCAAATACGACCGCGATGCATCCGGAAATCTCACCGGAGTGGCATATGAGCGTGCCAATATCCCATTTCGCACCATAGCGACGCCACCTGCAGAGGATCTTAGGGAACATCTCAGAGAGGCCAATCGACTCTATCTCAGTGCCGGATGCACGAGCGTTCAGGATGCAGGCGGACTCTTCGGCGCATACATGGAGCAAGCTCAAGAGATGGTGACATCGGGTGAGTTAAACGTTCGTCTGTACGCATTCGTAACCGTAAACGCACTAGACCACCCGCATGTACAGATACTGGATTCAGGCCTACACACCGGGTTTGGCGACGAACGACTTCGTATCGGAGCGTTCAAGATCATGACAGACGGTTCCTCTTCGGGACCAAGCTCGTACACCCGTGAGCCGTATACATCCGATCCTTCGAGTCACGGCATCGCTTACTGGGAACAAGAAGATCTCGATAACCTGCTTGGGAGGGCACACAGTGCTGGCTGGCAATGTACAGTGCATGCCGTTGGTGACGGCGCAATCGAACAAACACTCGATGCCATGAAACGGGCTCAGTCCCAATTCCCACGGAAAGGACTCAGGCATCGGATAGAACATTGCGGGATCCTCCCGCCGGACCTGCAAGAACGAGTAGTAGAGCAAGGCATCGTGCCATCGATGCAACCTGCTTTCTTGTGGGAGTTCGGCGATGGTTATATAGCCAACTATGGGCGGCATCGGGCGAACTTTATGTTCCCAGCAGGGACGTTGATCAATCGCGGTGTAATTGTGGCGGGCGGCTCAGATGCCCCGGTAACCGACCATCGGCCACTGCTTGGTATTTCTCAGGCAATGACGCGAACAACTCAGGACGGTGACGTCTGTGGTGCAGATCACGCTGTTTCTCTCGATACGGCTATCCGTATGCACTCAATAAATGGCGCCTATGCTAGCTTCGAAGACTATATCAAAGGTTCCCTGGAGATCGGTAAGTTGGCAGACATGGCCCTGCTTGACCAAGATCTTCGTGATGTTAAGCCGCACGAAGTGCGTAACGTAGTTGTGGACCGGACATACGTTAACGGTGAGCTCGTGTACAACGGAAAGAAACCATGAAAGCCGACATCGACGCTATGTACATTTGGCCATCACGTATCAAATAACCACGAACTCTCCTAATAATTACCCCTGATTACACGGTGTATCTGTCCTATGACACCATGTAATTTACAATTCACTCTACTCGCCCACTTAATATCAATAGCGAAGGAATGGTCTCATGCCTGAGATGCGCAGAAACCCCGCGAAAGAAAAACTTGCAGCCGGAGGTGTCGTCTCCGCCGTTGGCGGAGTGTACACATCCCAAATGGCGGACTTTGTAGGTACTTTGGGTGTTGAAGGCGTATGGCTAGAGGCGGAGCATGGACCTCTAGACTTTGCGGATATTGAGGACATCACACGTGCCTGCGACCTCTGGGGGATGGCTTCAATAGTGCGTGTTGGTCGCGCCGAGGCGAACACCATTTATCGGACACTTGATTGCGGCGCACAGGGCATCGTGGTTCCGCACATCAACACTCGTGAAGAAGCTGAACTAGTCGTTGATGCGGCCAAGTACGCACCAATCGGTAGTCGAGGCATGTTTAGCACGCGCCAGGGCTACAGCGTCAATGACTATCTGGAGCGCGCTAACAACGAGACATTTGTGTGCGTACTGGTAGAGGACATCGTGGCAGTAGAGAATCTCGACGACATCCTAAAGGTGGACAATATCGATGTCTTCCTAGTAGCACCGAGCGACCTTGCCCAGTCGATGGGTCACCTTGGAGACATTGAGCACCCGGAGGTTCAAGCTGTCATTGACCGGTCTATCGAACGAATCCTTGATGCAGGACGCATGCCCGGCCACGTAGGGCGGACGGCAAGCATTGCAAGTTATATCCAGAAAGGTGTGCGGTTTTTTAACGCCAACCTGAATGAATGGGTGACAAACGGCGCGGCAATTTACACCGATGAGGTTAAGAAAGGCATTGCTGGTTAGTTCTGGTTCCCCGCTCCCTCGTGCGGGAGAGAATCCAAATTGCTTGAACGCCGAGCATCACATTTCATTTGGAGTAAAAAGTATGGCTGAATTAAGACCTAATCGGGCGAAAGAAAAGTTAGCTAACGGCGAGATAGTAACTTGCCTAGCCGGTGTCGACACGCCACACCTCGTGGACTTTATCGGACAGATCGGCATTGATTCGGTCTGGCTTGAGGCCGAGCATGGTCCGGTTGATTTTGAGGCTATAGGCAATCTGACTCGAGCCGCTGACCTGTGGGGAATGACTCCATTGGTACGGGTGGGTAGCACAGACTACAACACGATATACCGCACTCTAGATATGGGTGCAATGGGTGTCGCCGTGCCACATGTAGACACAGCTCAAGACGCCCGTAACGTGGTCAATGCCGCCAAGTACGCGCCAATCGGTACTCGAGGAATGTACGGGCCTCGCCAATCCTTCGGAGTTAGCGATTACCTAAAAAGAGCGAACGAACAGACGATGGTTGTAGTACTGGTAGAGGATATCAAGTCGGTCAATAACCTTGATGAAATCCTTGATGTTGAGCACGTGGATGTATTTCACGTTGCGCCCAGCGATCTCGCGCAGTCAATGGGGCATATCGGAAACGATGAGCACCCGGATGTTCAACGAACAATCGATGAATCGATAGCGAAAATCATTGCCGCCGGAAAAATCGCGGGGACAACGGTCGGAGCCCATAATGTCTCCCGCTTCCGCGACCAGGGCGTACAGTTCTTCTACACGAGTTTAAACGGCTGGATAATGTCCGGTTCGAACGAGTTCTTAGGCGCGTTACGCGGATAGGCCTTCGAATGCCTCGAAAATCCGGGCCGACCATCCGTGTAGGATTACTCTTGGTGTAGGGTTGGCGACCGCATCGGTGGTGCTATCTGTGTAGAGTCCAGAGGAATTACTTCCTTCTGGTAAACCTGAAGCCGGTATGAGTCGGTGTCAGCCACATACATACGGCCATCCTCTCCTAGCACCACTGCCTTGGGGCGGCGCAGTGCCCGTTGCGGTTCCAGCTTCGCCATGTCACGTAGCCGATTCGGACTGGCGTTTGTCATCATGTACTCACGCGCAATTTGTGAGAGGGTGGCTTCGCCCTGGAACTGCTGGACATATCGAGGCTCTGAATTGAAAAGCTGGACTCGATTATTGCCCCAGTCAGCCACGTAAATATCGCCATCTAGGTCAACTGCAATGTCCGTGGGCCTATTAAACTGACCATCATCAGAACCCGTGTTGCCGAACGCAAGAATGAAGCCTCCATTCGCATCAAATTTCTGGACGCGGTCATTGCCCCAATCAGCCACGTAGATGTCACCAAGTTCGTCCACAGTGATCCCCCACGGTGACTCAAACTCGCCTTCACCGGTTCCATGTGAACCAAATTTACTGATGTACTTACCATCACGTGTGAATTTCTGGACTCGATGATTCATCGAGTCCACCACCAGAATATTGCCTTCTAGGTCAAACGATAGACCGGTCGGACGGTTGAACTGACCATCGTTTGAACCATGCTCACCCCAGGTCGCCAACATCTCACCCTCGCTATCAAACTGGGTGATCCGGTGTAAAGCCTCGTCAGACACAAACAGGTTCTCATTAGCATCAGCGATCAGCGCTACTGGCCACTGGAACTGGCCTTCGTCAGTGCCCCACCCCCCGATTGAACCAAGATCTTCGTCCATATAGTTATATTTTCGGATCATTACAGCGTTTTCTTGGCGACAGAGAACGTAAATACGTTCATCGTTTCCAAGTGCAATATCCACCGGGAAGTTGGTGATCCGTCGCATTCCCAAAGTTTTTATGTATGGGAAGCCTGCTCTAAGCAGTCCATATGGTCTGGCCACAGAATCCACTCCTGTCCATCTAAAATCAGGGGGTCAAATTAACGGAGTAAAGGTTTTCAATCAGGCTGGTACAAACGGATCTATCTGTTCGTAGCTGCCGCGCACTATCTCAGTCGAGTCCACACTCATCCATTGCTCGAGCAAGGTCGCGTAGATACTGCGGAAGTCGATGGTGTGTGCCAGGTCTTCGCCATTAGCCCAGTCCGCAGGATCCAGCGATGGATACTCGGAGTAAAGTCCACCTTTTACCCGATCACCAACGATAAACGCTCCACCACCCGAGCCGTGATCAGTGCCGCTTCCGTTATCAGCAATACGTCGTCCGAATTCGGTGAAGACGTAAACCATAACCTCCTCCGCAGCGTCATGCTCTCTGAGGTCCGCCATGAAATCCCTCAGCGCACCGGTCAGCTCAGTCAACAAGCGTTCGTGGTTTGGCACCTCGATAGCGTGATGATCGTACCCACCATGCTGAGTATAGAAAATCCGGGTTCCCAGACCCGATGTGTGTACGCGTGCTACGTCCCTAAGACTTTTGGCGATTGGGTTATCTGCATACTCAACAGCAGACCGATATCCATCGGGAACAGTCTTGAGCATATCTGCCCCGGTCATAACGTCCCCGCCGGTCTGATGCAGGTAACTCATTACAGGTCCTGAACCGATGGCCGGAGTGTACATTCGTTTGAAGATATCTAATTCTTTGGCCCGGTGCTCTTCGACCTCCACCGAAGTCAGCAATCCGTAACTGTCCAAGTCGCCAACTGAAGTTACAGAGACCCCTGGGGCCGCCATAGCCCTCGGTAGGCCCCGCCCGAAGCTAACGCCAGTCAGTACGTTCTTGGTATCTGGGTCCAACTGCCGTATTGCCTGGGCAAGCCAACCCTCAGTTGCAATGGTATTGGGCTCGGCGGTGTGCATTATGTCCATGGCCCGGAAGTGCGAGCGATTGGAATTCTCGTAGCCAATCCCCTGGATAATGGCCACATCCCCAGCGTCGAACATTTCCTTCAGAGGCGCCGCGCAAGGATGAAAGCCGAAATCGTCATTGATAGGCAACACTCGATCCTCACTTACCCCGACCACCGGGCGGGCATCGTGATATAGCCCGCTTGTATACGGAATAAGAGTGTTCATGAAATCATTGCCGCCGGTAAGCTGGACAATCACCAGTACAGGAGGCTTGCCGTTTGAGATTGTGACCATTATGGAACTCCTCCCGGCTTATGCCGGATATCCGTCTGCGCGATTAAGCGAACTGGTATTCGGGAGTCGCTACCACCAGCCGTAAAAGCCTGATGATGCGAGTATCTTCATTTTCGTCCGCCACATCGTTGGCGAAATCCATCAAAGCTACTCGTGTGGCAGCAGTAACCTCCACCGTACCGGTCTCTGCAAGTACTGCGTTTACAAGGCTCTCTGGCGATCCCAGCGATTCGCTACTTTTCACTCGTCTGATGATCGACTGAACACCTGGAGATAACCCATCACCAATCTCATCAACCGCGAAGTTCACCCTCTCCGTGAGGTTTCCTCCGTCGATCCATTCGCCTCCAGTATGCCAACCTTCAACTGTAGGCGGGTCCAGAAGTTTCTGACCCATTACTTCGATTGCCGAAGCGTACTTGGTCATACCCGGCGCCATCTCGGACTGAGTCCCCACCATTTTGAGAACGCCGACAATGAACTCAGTTGGATTCTTGACCTTTCGATATCGCGATGTCTTGAAGAACTCAGAGTTGAACATCACCCGGAGAACCTCTCGTATATCTCCTCCGGTCTCCATAAATTTCGCTTCCATCAAAGCAATCCCATCCGGGTCGAGAGGAGGCACATCATTCCAGGAAGGAACCTGGGGTTCATCTGCTACAAAAAAGTTATATAGATGCCGACATATGAAACGTGCGCTTGCAGGCGACTTCACAATAATGTCAATCACATCATCGCCATTCAGGTTGCCGGACACACCCAGGAAGGTTTTCTCTCCGTTATCGTGATCATCCTCACGGAATACGAACTTCGCCGGGTAGTAACCGTGAGGATAAAGTGGCGGAGGCTGCTCAAAAGTCCACCCGGTAAATGCCCGTGAGGCATCCTTAATATCCTGTTCGGTGTAATTACCAACACCCATAGAGAACAACTCAAGTAACTCACGTCCATAGTTCTCGTTGGGCTCTCCGTTGCGGTTCTCATTGTTGTCTAGCCAAAAGATCATCGCTGGATCCCGAGAGAGATCATTTAGAATGGTGGTGAGATCACCCATACCGTTTCGGCGAAACATTTTGATCTGGTTTTTGGCCGATAAGACGTGCTCATTCTTGACTAGCCCGGTGGCGAAAACGTGGTGCCAGAAGAGAGTCATCTTCTCCTGGAGCTGGGACTCAGAGTTGATCATCCGATATAACCAACCGGCCACAAATATAGGCGGTCCCTCACCATGAATGTAGCGCTCCAGAACATCCTCCTGAATATCCATTTTAGGATCAGGATTTAAAAGCGCGTCTACGGTGTCCTCGTAACTAAGTTTCGAGAGTTGCTCGAGTTGCTCGCGTGTTGCCCCAAAGCCGGCTCGACGGTACAGGTGACCTAGAAGATCTATATCTGTTTCCGTCGGATGCGCAACGGTCGTCATCAAAAAACCCCTCATGGACTATCTGAAAGGTGAGACTCTTCTCTTGTTGTATGAGAGACCCTCCAGAGCCGTGATTCTAGAAGTGGGATCGTCTAATGGTCAATGTCCAAAATGCATTATGGCCTTAATCCTAGCTATATGATGATGCTCACAAACTAATCCCTGACACGACATGCATCACAATATTCAGAGGGCTAGTACTTCTGGCGCTCTGAATTTATAGAGTCGTCGCAACCCTTTTCCTCCATCAGTAAGGCCCCTGAAGGACCGTTTTGGGGCAAAATTTAAGCGTATATTCTGCTTGGTGAATCGAAATTAATCTCCAAATACCGTGGTCAGTCTCATATATGTGGCTTTCGGTATATCTACACAAACTCAAAATAAATTTAACGACTGTTTGATAATCCAATACGAAACGGCACGCGCTCTTTAAAGGACTGAGTTTTAATGACCCCTCCGGCCGGAAGACACTTTCTCCAGATCCCGGGACCGACAAATGTGCCAGACCGAGTGCTGAGCGCTATCGGTGCACCAACCATTGATCACCGAGGGCCCGGTTTTTCTGAGTTGACTCTTGAGGTCTTGGCCGGGTTAAAGAAGGTTTTCAAAACCGACGGCAACGTAATGGTATTCCCGGGTTCGGGCACAGGTGCATGGGAGGCGGCACTCGTTAATACGCTTTCCCCGGGTGACCGGATTCTGATGTTTGAGACAGGTCAATTTTCCACACTATGGTGCGATATGGCCCGGAAACTGGGTGTCGAAGTCGACTTCATACCTGGGGACTGGCGACATGGTGTTGACCCCGCCCAGATAGAGGCGAGGCTGGCCGAAGACTCCAGTCATCAGATAAAAGCAGTCGCTGTCGTGCACAATGAAACGTCGACCGGTGTAACGAGTCGTATTGCTGACGTGAGAGCCGCCATCGACTCGGCAAACCACTCTGCGATGCTGCTGGTAGATACGATCTCTTCTCTGGGATCAATCGATTACCGACACGATGAGTGGGGTGTTGATGTAACGGTTGGTGGCTCCCAGAAAGGGCTCATGCTCCCGCCAGGCCTGGGATTTAACGCAGTAAGTGAACGCGCATTGGCGGCATCAAAAGATGCCTCGCTCCCGAGGTCCTACTGGGACTGGAACGGAATGCTCGACACGAATCCTGGAGGGTTCTTCCCCTACACTCCCGCAACCAATCTCCTCTATGGACTCCGAGAGGCACTTTCTATGCTAGAGGAGGAAGGGCTGGACTCCGTGTTTGCTCGGCACGACAGATTTGCCGAAGCAACCCGCAGGGCGGCATCAGCATGGGGGTTTGACCTTCTAGCTCAAGATAAGCGTGAGTACAGCAGTTCTTTAACTGCAATTGTCACACCCGACGGATACGACGCAGACGAATTGCGAAAAGTAATCCTTGATAGATTTGATATGTCTCTTGGGACCGGTCTAGGTAAAGTCAAAGGTTGGTCGTTCCGAATAGGCCACCTTGGTGATCTAAATGATTTAACCCTGATGGGAACACTTGCTGGAGTAGAAATGGGACTGGACATAGCCAGAATTCCTCGCGCTGCCAGTGGTGTGTCCGCCGCCATGAAATACCTGTCCTCCGACTAGCCTAAACGGCAACGGGACTTGAACTGTTTTGCGCCCAAATCGTGTTACGTCACCGGGTGCATGCTGCACTCATCAGTGTCTTGATCTAAATCCTACGACGGCGTTGCCGGTCCACAACACCAAGGGCAGCAGCGTATATGCCTTGTGTATCGATCCCAAAAAGGCCGTAAAGATCATCACGTGAACCCGACTGACCAAACGTATCTACCCCAAGGTTTATGGACGGACTGTCTAGCGCCGACCCGATAAAGGCCAGTGTGTGTGGTGATCCATCGATTATGGTTACAACGGGAGTGCCGACCTCATGGTCATGAAGTAAACCCGTGGGATCATAAATTCCTTCATCTTGTGCATTAATTTGCTTCTTTTCGTTCACCCGGATTCGGCGATGGAACATATCAGGGCTGGTCACTGAGAAGACATTTACTCCAATCCCCTCCTCCTCCAGCAACGGTATTGCGGCGATCGCCTCCGGCACCATGACACCAGTCGCGAATAGATTGACTAGAGCGTCAGAGTCCGAATTTGCACTGCGCAACCGATAACACCCCCCCAACACACCCTCTCGCAACTTATCAATCTCAAGATCGTCGTGTGGATCATTAAACAGTGACTGGTCAACAGTCTTGGTGCTTAAACGCAGGAATACTGATTCACCCTCACCGGACCCAATCCCGCGTATTGATTCAAGTAAGATCCATTCGAGTTCCCTCGCAAATGTCGGTTCGTAATATCGGATGTTCGGGAGTTCCATTCCAATCGAGGGTGAAAGCATCCCCTGATGTGACCCTCCTTCTGGACTTAACGAGACGCCTGACGGCGTCGCCACAGCGATGAACTTGGATTCCTGATAAACGCCGTAAACAAGTGGGTCCAAGCCGCGAACGATAAACGGGTCGTAGAGCGTCCCTATCGGCACCAGTCGTCTGCCTGACAGTTCTTGTGATAAGCCCAGTTGGCCGAGTAATAAGAACAGGCTAGTCTCCGAAAGTCCCAGTTCAATATGGCGCCCCGTTGGCCCTTCAGTCCATCTGAGTGTTCGTGATTCTGTATCAAAGAAGTCAGTCGCATCACTGTGATGCCAGACGCCGGTGCGATTAATCCAAGAGCCGAGACTGGTGGACGTAGCAACATCTGGGGATACGGTCACAATTCGCTCTGAAGCTTTGGGAGATGTACGGCCAATCTCAAGCAATATGCGGGCAAAACTTTCTTGTGTGGATGCCACTCGAGTTATACCAAGGTGTGTGTCGTTGAAGGACAACCTGGGTTCGGCATGTGTTCCTGGCGTCGCTAATCGTTGTGCCGCCCGCGATATATATGTTGACTCGTCACTTCCATCCGGAAACTTATCCCACGGCAAATCAGGTGCGACCCCGAAGTGATCAGCCAATTCCTCGTACTGTTCTTCCGTAACAAGTGCAGAGTGATTGGCCGGATCAGCCGCGATTGGCAATCCCCACCCTTTTACCGTGTACGCAAACACAACCGATGGGCCATCTGAGTTTGAAGCTTCCTCGTAGCAGCGGGCCAATGTTCCAACATCATGTCCACCCAAACCGGCGATTCGTCGATGCAGTTCTTCGTCATCGAAATCGCTCACACAGCGTTCGATGTCAACGCGTTGGCCACGTGTGGTTTCGAGTAATCTAGCGCGAACCTCTGAGGGCGACGCGACCAGCATGGCCTGGTACTCCTGGTTCGGCATATCGTCGATACGAGTTCTGAGCGCCTCGCCACCTGGAAGCTCCATAAGCTCGGTGAGTTGCTCGCCATACTTAGCTACGACCACATTCCAACCATTAACCCGGAACATTTCCATGAAACGAGCGACACGGATACCTGGCACTACTCGGTCAAGACTCTGACGGTTCAGGTCTACGATCCAAGTACAGCGGTCCAAGCCTTGAATAGCCGGCTCAGTCACTGTCTCCCAAATCGATCCCTCATCCAACTCGGCGTCACCCATGTGTGCAAAGAATCGACCAGACGTTGGTTCAAGGTTGTGACCATCCAAGTAGTCGCGTACCAATGCTCCAAACGTGACTGCTCCGGGAGAAAGCCCGACTGAACCAGAAGAAAAATCGGGAGGGTCCGGGTCTTTTGTACGGCTTGGATAGGCCTGAAGACCGCCGAACTCCCGAAGCGTCGTCAGGTACTTCACATCCAGATTCCCAAGCAGGTACTGGATAGCGTGATAGACGGGAGAAGCGTGTGGTTTGATCGCCACCCTGTCCTCAGAGGTCAGGGTTTCGAAATATAAAGCACTGAGGATGGCAGCAGAGGAAGCTGAAGACGCCTGGTGTCCACCCACCTTTGAGCCATCAGTGCTTTCACGTACGTTGTTAGCCCAGTGAATAATGGCCGTCGCTAACCATAGGACTCGATCACGGGCATTGTCTCTGATCAGCTGAACTTGTGACCTACCGGGCTGATTTACCGAGACCATCGTTTACTCCATCTTGCCCGCATTGACAGTCTCGACCATAAGTCGAAACGCCAGCAGACGATATACGGAAAGGCTTGTCGAGATATTACACGTAGCCGGGCTTTCACACGCACTCCCCAGAACTCAAGTTCTGATACCACATCCATTGGTCCTGACTTTACCGTGCAGGATAGACTCTGTTAACTCCTTGATAAGGTTTCTAGAAAGACAACTAGGCATCCATGAAATTCGACCGATTAGATATCTATCACGTAGCTATGCCACTTATTTACCCTTGGCGTACTTCGTATGGCGAAGATTACGACATCCATTCCGTACTGGTAAAAGTCACCGACGGTGACACCGTAGCATGGTCCGAGTCCTCACCCCTCGAGGCGCCTACATACCTCACCGAGAGCGCTGGAAGTGTTTTTAAGATGCTGTCAGAGATCATGGGGCCACATGTGGTAGGCAGAGAGTTCGAAACAGCAATCGAGCTCAACGAAATGATGTCCAAGTTCAAAGGCAACACTTTTGCCAAAGCAGCCCTGGAGATTGCATCGTGGACTCTGCGTGTGAACTCCAGCGACACTCCCCTTCACCGGTTGCTAGGAGGTAAGACACGTGAGGTGGTTGCCGGTGCCGACTTTGGTATTCAAGACTCATTCGACATGCTACTGGGCAACATACAGATTGCCGTCGACGCAGGCTTCCCTCGAATCAAACTTAAGGCAGCTCCAGGCTGGGATTTAGATATGTTGAAAGCGGTGCGCGGAGCATTCCCGAACACTACATTTCATATTGACTGCAATGGTGGTTATTCGCTTGATGATTTACCGATGTTCAAGGAAATTGACAAACTCGGGTTGGCCTTCATAGAACAACCGCTTGCGTTTGACGACCTGCTCGATCATGCGGAGCTGTCCAGACAGATCGAGACCCCGGTATGTCTGGATGAAAGTGCCATCAGTGTGCGTGCCGTCGAACAAGCGATACGGATAAAAGCTGCCCGTTATATCAATATCAAGCCGGGAAGGGTCGGTGGACTAGCGAACTCGATCGCTATTCACGATATTTGTCGTGACGCAGGGGTTCCTGTTTGGGTCGGCGGCATGCTTGAAAGCGCCCTGGGTTCTGCAATCTGTGTCGAATTAGCCACTCTGCCCAACTTCACATACCCAGGTGATCTTTTCCCGTCATCCCGTTTCTACAAGCGTGATCTCAGCCAACCAGACAACGAACTTACAGACCGACATACTTTTGTACCCTTTATGAACGGCCTTCCGGTACCTGATCCCAGTAGGTTGGCCGAATACACAGTCGAATCCGCAACAGTGATACCTGAATGACACTCTGCACGTCTCTGGAAGTCGATTCAGCATGATCTTGCGTAGTAAGCAAGGCAAAATTCCGCTTATGTTGATCGCCGGAATACTAGTTACTTTAAGCGCTGTGATTGTATGGGAGGTTGAGAGTAAAAAGGATCTAAATGTAACCGACCCGTCTGTACATGATCCCGCAATCAACATAGCTTCCCGCAACTATGTCACTGGTGATGGACCTCAAGATGTGATTTTCGATGGTGAAAGGTTATGGGTGTCGGAGACCAAATTGGGCACCGTGAGTAGTTACGGTCGAGATGGTCAAAGGCTAGAAACAGCAAACGTAGGAGGTTCTCCAGCGTCACTAGTATCTGGCGCGGGTTTTATTTGGGCACTGGACAAAAAGGACGGGTCGGTCACCCAGCTAGACTCTGCAGCGAACATCATGCGGAAATTCCAGGTAGGTATAGAACCTTTCGGAATAGAATTTCTATTGGACCATCTATGGGTAACAGATCCATTACGAAGATCGGTATCACAGATATCCGTCCAGGGGGGGCTAATTAACCAACTGGAGTTAGAAGGTTCTCCGCGTGTAATGACCAAGACTCCGGAGCAAATTCTCGTAGTAGATGGTGACTCGCATAAGGTGATTGGCATCGACCACGGTGGAGATATCGTTGGATCTTTCGACTACCCATCCCGAATAGCGCTCGATGGTTTCGACCATCGACCTGGTGAGCCTGCTGCGATCCTCTCTACTCCTGAGGCCGTGTGGATCGCTTTCAGTGGGATTGGCCAAGTGATTCGACTAACACCATCCGGAACTTACGTCAGCATAACGAGGATTCCCACTGGGCCATTGTCGCTGGCATGGGTGATTGGAGAACTATGGGTGGTGTCTGCAGATGCCGGCACGATCACTCGAATTTCAAGCGATGGGACCATCCGTATCACACACGATATCGGAGGAAGCCCGGTTGCAATCGCGCACGACGGGGAGAACGCATGGGTAGTTGACGATGAGAAGAACGAGCTCACCGTGTTTCTACCTGAATAGATTGAGGTACTGACTACGAACGCCCGGCCCAACAGCACAAGTCAAGTACCGCAGGGTCGGGTATGCCACCTTCGTTGTTAATCCTGCGGAGCAAACGCAGCGGAGACGTGTCGACGCTGAATTTTTCCCGTAGCCGTCCTAGGAAGTGAGTCTGCGATGTAGATTCGTTCCGGAACCTTAAAGTCCGCAAGTTGATCCCGCAGAAAGCCCTGTATATCACTCTCTCCAGCGTCACCTGACAGCACTACAGCAGCCTGTACGACTTCACCGTACTTAACGTCGGCAACAGCGAAACAAACTGCCTCTGCGACGGCCGGGTGGTCAAGCAAAGCAGCATCGACCTCCAATGGCGAAATTTTCTCACCACCTCGGTTAATCAACTCTTTCAGTCGGCCAGTCAGCGTGAGTCGTCCATCGGAATCCATCATTCCCTGATCACCTGTGCGGAACCAACCATCAGTGAACGCCTCAGCATTGGCCTCCGGATTGTTGTTATAGCCATGGGTCACGTTATCGCCTCGAATCACGACTTCTGCACGATCACCAAGAGCCACCATCTTGCCAGCCTCATCCATGATGCTGATCTCGACACCAGTCCCCATCCCAACCGAACCGGGCACGCGTGCTCCCGGCGGGAGTAGGTTCGAAGACATTTGGTGTGAGGCTTCCGTCATGCCATATGCTTCAAGAACCGGTGCACCAAAGCGAGCCTCGAGCTGCTCGAACACCGCCGGTACAAGTGCGGCGCTGCAGGAGCGTATCAATCTAAAAGACTCCCTCGGAGCATCGTCATCTTCGGCGCGCATCAGAAGAATCTGGTGGATCGTTGGTACTGCCGAGTACCAAGTGGCTTTGGTCGCCGCTTGATCTCGCCAGAAGGTACTGGCGGAGAAGCGAGATGGAATAACGATAGAGCCGCCTGAGTTCAAAGTGGACAGTGCAACACCGATAAGACCGTGTACATGGAACAAAGGCATCACCACCATAGCCACATCATCGGGACGGAGAGCATACGTTTCCGTGATATTCCTTAGAGATGTCAGCAGGTTCTTATGCGTTAGTGGCACCCCCTTTGGACGGCTTGTTGTGCCCGAAGTATGAAGAAACAACGCGACGTCATCCGGGGACGGAGGTTCGACGTCCTTAGTCAAGGTCAGTTCAACGCCGCCCTTTTCGATAACAACGTGCCCTCCGACTGAGGAAGCGTCCATAGTAGGAATAGCAAGTTGATTAGCAGATTCTCTTCCTGCGTGGTCTCCAGGTGGGACGATAGCTAGCTGTGCATTCGCGTCCTCCATGAAGAATTTAAATTCATCCACCGTATAAGCAGAGTTAAGCGGCGCTGCAATCGCTCCGGCTCGGGTGACGGCAAGAAAAGTGACCATGAACTCGAGGTTGTTTGCCAGGACAATAGATACTGAACGTCCCGGCTCAACTCCCGCCGCTGCTAATGCGCCTGCTACACGTTCGATTTCATCGGACAGCGCTGTATAACTGAGAGTAGGCCCTTCCGGTATAACAATGGCGTTATCGGTCGAAGCATTTGGGGTGAGTAGCTGAGCAAGGGTGGTCACGTTGTGCAATTCCTGACTGACGAATGGGCCTACGAAATTCAGACCTTCGCGGATTTACGATACTTTATGCGCCCACGTAACGAGCAGCGCGGCCAATCGTATGCCATCCTTTGCTCTGAATAAAGGCACCCTGAATGTTAACCATGCCTTTAACGCGATTGACGAGCATCGAAAACATAGTCTAGAGATAAATCAGTAATGCCAAAAAAGTACAAACATCCGAACATCCTGGTGATCATCACCGATCAACAACGTGCCGATACCATGGCTTGCTATGGCAATGAATGGATTCAGACACCGAATATAAACGCCCTAGCAAATGAATCCTTTGTCTTTCAGAACGCGTACGTTGCACAGCCTGTATGTACCCCGTCTAGGTCAACCATGCTCACAGGTACGTATCCACATACCAACGGTCTGGTAAGAAATGGCGTTGCACTTCGTCCAGAGGCATTATCAATAGCGGAGTTAGTGCCACCTGATTATCGTCGCGTGCACTACGGGAAGTGGCACCTCGGAAACGACGCGAAGCCACAGCATGGCTTCGCGGATTGGATTAGCACTGGACAGATAGATCCTGGACCAGATGGTCAACACAAGTCTGACTACCACACGTGGCTGGAACACAAGGGTGTCAAATTACCAGAGCATTACGTTCGCCCAGGAGGTGATGGCGCGGGCTCGAAACGAGCTGTGGCCCAGGCCAACCTTTCTGAAGATTTCACGCAAGCCAGGTTTGTGGGCGACATCACGACAAAATTCCTTCGGGAGGAATCGGATAAGCCGTTCGTGTTGTTCACCAACTTTTTCGAGCCACACCCTCCTTACAGTGGGCCGCTTAGTGGAATGTACGACCCGGTAACACTACCAGTTGGCCCCGAGTTTCTACGCTACCCAGAATCCCATTCCTTGTTTAATCGCTCTCGATCTGAGTTTTACCTGAAGGGTGACCATCGTGAAGACTCGGTGGCAGGATGTGACCAACATGATCTTCACGGAGAGGCCGGATGGAGGGCTCTACGAGCTAACTACATGGCCAACGTAACACTCGTAGATCGACAGATAGGACGGATTATGGAAGCGCTAGAAGAATCAGGGCACTCAGACGATACGATCGTGGTGTTCACAAGTGATCATGGTGACATGCTCGGAGACCACGGCTTACTCGAAAAACGAGCTTTTTACGATGCTTCAGCACGAGTTCCACTACTAATCAAAGTGCCGTGGATAACGGAATCTCAGACGATGATCCCAGGCAGCATCGGACATATAGACCTCGTGCCGACTCTATTGGACCTTATCGGACAACCGATCCCTGAACACTTACAGGGAGAGAGTAAAGTTCCGATATTACTCGGCGAGAAGACACTGGAGAATAATGACGTTTTCATACAGTGGAATGGGCGCGGTGATCGCGACTTGGGTAGTGAGGTCATCAATGAGATGATCTCACTGCCACGCCGTACGATTGTTTCCGGTGACCGCTGGAAGTTAAATTTGTGCGAGGGCGACAATGCCGAACTCTTTGACCTCACATCGGACCCTCACGAGATCACAAACTTGTTTGATGACCCACAACAAATGGAACGCGTCCGTTCCATGTCAGGACGCTTAAAAGCGTGGCAGCAAAAGACAGGTGACATCGAGCCATTACCAATGATCTGAACCCTCTAAAGTTTTACAAGTACCGCCCGTTCGACCCTTAGAGATCTATTCGTCCACCTCACCGACAATATGAATCTCAATCGGTGATACATTTTCATTGCAATAGGACGGTCAGGTAGTTAACCCCTTCATCTTTATCGTTACCACACCGCTCCACTGCTATGATTAATATTGGGGCTTCGGGAACTTGTTATGGAGTTACGCGGGAGCCTTTCATTTTGTAGGCCCCACATGACTCGGAGCACAGATTTGACCCTGCGTGATCAGATGCAAAACGCCCTCAACGGGCATGCTGCGGACTTTATAGAAATTCGGCTTGAAGAGTCAGATTCTTCTCGAATTCAATACCGAGCGCGTGAGATCGAAGAAATTGGTCGCACATCCGGACGCGGTGGATCAGTGAGGGCGGCGGTGAAAGGCGGATGGGGATTCGTCAGTTTCAATGACACGGAAGATCTCGAATCCCACGTCAAGATCGCTGTTGAGCAAGCCAAGGCTGTAGGTACTGAGAAAACAGAGCTTGCGGAGACTGAGCCATCAATCGCTGTTGTCCCAGCGGAGCTGGTAAACGACCCGGGCAATATTTCTCTTTCTGACAAGAAAGATCTAATGGATCACTACAACGATCTAATTTGGTCTACACCTGGAATCCAGAGTTCCACAGTGATCTATGGTGATAACAAACGTCGCGTTCATTACGTGAATAGCGAGGGAGCCGCCGTAGATCAGGAGTTTGTGCACGTCATTTGTTACGTGGCTGCGGTAGCAAGAAATGGCAGCGACGTACAGCAAGCAGGTTTCTCAATCGGCAGCCTGGGCGACTACAAGCTTGTTACTGATCTCGATGAAGAAATTAAGGCTGTAGGTAAACGAGCAGTCGATTTAATCAAGGCACCGGGTATCGACGGTGGCGAACGCACCGTAATTCTTGACCCCGTTCTGGCAGGGGTATTCGCTCATGAGGCTTTCGGCCATCTGTCGGAAGCCGATCATGTGTATGAAAGCGACCAACTCAAAGAAATTATGGTCCTTGGAAGACAATTCGGCAGACCGGAATTGAATATCGTAGATGGCGGGGCCATTCCCGGGTTGCGGGGCTCAATGGCATACGACGACGAAGGTACACCAACCAAACGTAGCGACCTGATCCGAGACGGGGTCTTAGTCGGTCGACTTCACTCACGGGAAACAGCAGCCAAGATGGGAGAAGCTCCCTCCGGAAATGCCCGTGCAATCAGCTATAACCACGCACCTATAGTGCGCATGACAAACACTGTCATAGAGCCAGGCGAGGCTTCTCTAGAAGATTTGCTAGAAGGAGTTGACGATGGGATCTATGTACGCAATTGGTACGGCGGCATGACCGAAATGGAAATGTTCACATTCTCTTCTGGCGAAGCCTACAGAATCCGAAAAGGTCGGATCGAAGAGATGGTACGACCGGTGAAGCTCTCAGGAAATGTATTCAAAACCCTGCACCAGATAGACGGGATAGGTAATGACCTTGGTATGAACCAAGGAGGAGGTTGTGGAAAGGCAGGGCAGAGTCCTTTACCAGTCTCCAACGGGAGCCCGCACATCCGTATTCAAAATTGCCTGGTATCTGGAGCCTAGCCAATGACCGATCTTCTCAAAAGAGCCACAGATGCCGGATTTGAACAGGCTGAGGTATACAGGCTGTCCAGTCAGAGTCAACCGATACGGTTTGAAGCTAATCGTCTTAAAGAGGCGACGCGGCGTGACACCTCTGGGGCTGCCTTAAGGGTCATCAAGGATGGAAAACTAAGCCTATCAGCGACCACTGATCCAAACGTTGAAAATGAACTCCCGGAAAGGGTTCGTGAACTGACTCGTTTCGGAGCTGAAGCAGCGTTCCAAATGCCCGCTCAGGGGACTTTTCCTGAAGTCGATATTTTCGACCCAAAGATAGAATCGCTATCATTCGAGACCATGGTACAGACCGGCCAAACTTTGATAGATACGGTTCGTAAAGAGTGGCCCGACCTGAACTGCTCTGCCAGTGTTTCGCGCGCAGTCCATCGTCAGAGCCTTGAGAACTCCGAGGGGTTGAAATCTGATTTTAGTCAAACCTCTTACTCTGTAGGGTTTGGTGGTGAACTCGTCAGAGGTGACGACATGTTGTCAGTCTGGGAGGGTTTCGCTGCATCTCACCTATTTACTGACGCCAGCTGGATGGTTGAATCCATCATCCAGCAACTTGAATGGGCACGCGACACGGCCGATACACCGACAGGTCAGATTCCTGTTATTTTCACCCCACGTGGGGTGTCGGCAACACTCCTCAGGCCCCTTCTCGGGGGATTTAACGGCAAAGCCGTTATGACGGGAAGTTCTCCTGTAGCGGATCGCCTCGGAGACAAGGTAATAGACGAGCGTATATCCATATTTGATGATCCGACCATAGACGGCGCAATAGGAAGTCGACCCGTTGACGACGAAGGCATTCCGAGTCGTCGGCTTGCCTTGATCGATCAAGGAGTAGTAAGTAATTTCCTATACGATCTGCAGACCGCAGGTCGGATGAAAACTACTACAACTGGAGCCGCGGAGAGGGGACTAGCCTCCCTGCCCAGCCCGGGAACAAGTGTCTTAGATATCACACCTGGTGACGCTCCGTATAGCGACTTATTCCTTGGCATCAAAGAGGGAATCGTGGTCGAGCGACTTCTTGGTGCCGGGCAAGGCAACGAAATGGGTGGAGACTTTAAAGCCAACGTTTCACTCGGATATAAGATCGAAAATGGCAAGATTGTGGGTCGGATCAAGGACACCATGATCTCGGGGAACGTATACGACGTCTTGAGTAAACTAGAAGCCGTTTCAAACAAGGCAGAATGGGTTTACGGCAGTCTTCGCACGCCTGCTATCCGCTGCCTTGGTGTTGACGTGGCTGCAGCGGGCTAATCACTCCTCGCGACCGACAAAGGGATACAAACTTGGGACTACCCGAGTTTCTACATAAAATAGACGAAGAGACTGA
This sequence comes from Dehalococcoidia bacterium, assembly GCA_046583495.1. Taxonomy (GTDB): domain Bacteria; phylum Chloroflexota; class Dehalococcoidia; order Lucifugimonadales; family Lucifugimonadaceae. The sequence continues at coordinate 7,537 of JAYGCF010000010.1, read as the reverse complement.
AGACTCCGACTCGATTCCTTACGAAACGTTATCGGAATTATCCGGTATCGGAAAATCCGAAGCTCAGGAACTCACTGAGTATTTGAGTTTCTGGAATCCGGAACAAATTCGTGAGTTACATGCGCGTCTGACCTCACTTGTAGAAAGTGACCTTCAGGTTGAGTTCGATTGCATCTTCCTGGAGGGCCTAAACTCTGACGATGATGTGACGCGATCGCTTTGTGTCACTGGTCTGAGCGAAAGTACACATCCTTCCCTGCTTCTACAACTGGTTCGCATGCTTCGTGACGATGACTCTGAAGATGTTCGTATCGCGTCTGCCTTAGCTTTATCCCGTATGGCGATGCTGGCCCATGAAGACAAACTTCCTCCGCGCCAGTCGACAGAACTCCAGGTCGCGTTAATCGAAGCGTTTAATGACGAATTGGAATCGGTAGATGTCAGACGAAGATCGCTTGAGGCGCTGGCAGTGTTCCAGGGGGAAGAGATCGAGGCTTATATTGAGATTGGTTACGAGGAGAGTGAAGAAGAAGAAGAAGAATCTGCCATTGAAATGCGCCAATCAGCGATTCATGCAATGGGTCGGAATTCGGCTCCAAGGTGGACAGAGATAGTTATCGAAGAGTTAGATAATATCGACGCAGCGTGCCGGTATGAGGCAGCAATTGCACTAGGACAAATAGGAAATGAGGAGCATCTCGGCCACCTGTTAGAGCTTATGGACGACGATGATATAGAGGTACAGACAGCGGCTGTGCGTTCTATCGGTTTCATCGGTGGCACCCAGGCTCAAAGGACATTGCGCAACCTGCTGACCAGCACTGAGCCTGCTGTCGTAGAGGCCGCAAGAGAGTCTCTTCAATATGTCGAGGTAGAGGATATGTCGATGTTCGATCAAAAACCGCAAACCGTTGAAGAGGTGACAGAAGTAAGCCAGCCCTTTATGCCGGAAGACGAAGAGAACTTATATATCGACGATACCGATCTAGAACAACTTGGTTTTGTCTCTCCCGGTGAACGTGACACAAGCTTGGATTGGGTGGGAGATGAAGAAGATTGGGACGACGACCCGATGACAATCACGGACGATGACATAGGACCCGGCGGCAGATAACGGATCGAACACAGTCAGGCTTTTACAATTCGTCCATTGGCATTCGGACAAAATCGTAAATCATGCCTTCGAACCGATAATTACTGTGAAGCAACTGGCCAGTCTTACCAAACGATTCTTTATTTACAGAACACTAAGAACAAAAACTCAAAACCTACCCCGAAGTTGAGTCCACAAGGTCAAATGCAAGTGCAGCTGCCCCAATGAGGCTAACGTCGTCGCCAAGGGACGAAATGTACAGTGGGACATTGCCTTTGAAGTGAGGAAGAGCTTTGCGTTCCACGAGAGCATCTAGTTCCGACCAGTAGGGCTGAAGACTTTTAACCACCGCTCCACCGACAACCAGATATTCAGGATCTAGAGCATTCAAAATATTCGCCAGCCCATTGGCCAGTGCATCGATCACGACCTCCACGATCTCGAGCGCTAGCGGATCACCAAGTGCGGCTGCCTCAAACACAATCTCTGCATTAACGGCTTCGGGCTCCCCGTCCGCCATTACTACCATAGAGGTGCTCCGACCAGATTTGATCGCTGAATGCGCCGCCCGAGCGATCCCACCACCGGAAGCAATTCCTTCCAGACAACCATCACACCCTACATTACAGCTCTGACCACCTGGACTTACGAGTAGGTGCCCAATCTCACCTGCATGGCCATTTGCACCCGTTACCATCTGTCCGTTCGAGATAATCCCGCCCCCAACGCCCGTGCTCAAGGTCACGTATACAAGGTTTTTCGCGCCGGTGCCCACCCCATAACGCGACTCCGCAAGTGCGCCAAGGGTGGCATCATGACCAATCACGACCTGCATGTTCAGCGAAGCTGTCAGCCCTGGTTTCATTGTCTTGTCATGCCAACCCGGCAGATTTGGAGGGTTAACATAAATCCCCGTACTGGGATCGATCGGACCTGCCGAAGAAATCACAACACATCCGACTTGATCTCGTTGTACGCCAGACGCCATTTCATCGAACAGAACGCTTATACGATTCTCCGCCTGTTCGAATCCATTGCCGGGATCTGTAGGTACGGAACCACTTGCGACCAGCGAGCCCGAGCGATCGGCTAGCGCTACACGCATATTAGTTCCACCAATATCTCCGACAAGTACATAATTGATCTGGCTGGTCATGGCTGAGATTCTACCCGAGCTAATCGTTGCTTAAGTTCTGCCGCTGATATCATTCAGGTTCAGTAATTTCACCGGAGTCAATCCACCACATCAGACCGGATGTTTTCCTTGGCGCAGCCCTTCACCCACGGCATAGACCTTTCAGGCGTCACACATCGGCACGGTCAATCACCAGACCTTGAGCCTAAACGCCAGCGGGCGTGGGAGCGCCTTGATGAACGCGAGCGTCGCTACGTCGTCGGCGTGTATAACCGGGAAGTCTCAGGATGGGATCTTCCGTTCTTGGAGGTTGGTGGAGCATACGAACGCGTTTTGTACGTCCTTGTAACAACCGACCGGGCGCTCAGTGCTGAACAGATCGCCTATTTGTTAATTGCCCGCCATTATAGGAATGCCGACATCAATTCCATTCGAAAACAACTTGCTGTCGGGGTACGGCAAGCCCATCTTCGACTCGTCGGACACGATCGGTACGGATCTACTGATGATGCTGATGAAAAAATTCGGTCAATAGAACGAAACTGGCAGGCCCGTCAATCTGCAGAACGAGTAGCGCGTGTCACAAGAGCTGCAAAACTTGCCGGTCTGGACGGGCCTGATCTCTCTATGAAGCCAGAGGAGACTGACGAGGACTCCTCTGCAGGCGGGCATGAGTTGTCCATTGGCGAGCGATTCCCTGGCATGACAGGGGATTTCGAAGATGATCCAGAGGTAGAAATCCCGCCGGACAACTCAATGACTTAGACCTCATCGACTAAATCAAACCTCTGTAATCCTCTGCATTATCCTGCGGTGCATACCCAAGCACTTCCCGTGCATGATCTATGTCCCAGAAGCGCCACTTGTTGTCTGACACTCCATAGAAGATATCAAACTGCAGATGATCCACCTCTAGGCATCGCTGGATCATCTGCAGGACGTCACGATGGCTACACCACGTGGCAAGTTGTCGGACCTCCATTGGACGATTGTCTCGGTTCACGGTTCCTATACGCAGACAAGCCACTTCCAACCCAAAGTTCTCCGCGTAGAATGCACCAGTCGCTTCACCAAAAGCCTTGCTTATGCCGTACTGACCGTCAGGCCGGATTTGCACCTTGTGGTCTATTTGCGGGATGTCATCAGGGTCCAGTCCCTCATAATTACCGACACGAATCCTACTGTACGGGTCGTCCAGTTCATGCATTCCGACAGCGTGGTTGGAACTCGCGTATACGACTCGTTTTATACCAGCGTCTCTACACGCCTCAAAAACATTCCTAGTAGCAATTAGGTTGTTGTGCAGTACGCTTCCCCAAGCCGCGTGCTGATTCGAATCAGCGCCCAGATGAACAACAGCGTCAATACCATCGAACGCCTGACGTACGCCGTCCATATCCGAAAGGTCGCCAACAGTCGTAGCTACGGAGGGATAGTTCGGAGGACCAATATCTTGTCCTGTAAAGTCAAAATGACTGGAGAGGTCGCGAACGAGTGCTCCGGCAATTAACCCCCCGGAACCGGTGACCAGAACTTTCTGTATCGGTGACATTTACAGAACCTTTGAGAGTACTTCCAGAAATGGCCGTGACGACCATGAGAATGGCTAGGATAACGGCCATAAGACTAGCGAGCGAGTGATAATAACTGTCCTCCGGTCGGTGTTCAGGAGAAATCCACATCCCCGTCCAGAGAGTAGTTGCCGGTGAAACCCGTTTCGCTGATGCAGACACTGCCCGTCAAATGCTAGCGGTGCCGCTGGTCCGGACGTACTCCTGGATTAATCGCTTCAATTTCATCCCATAACCTATTCACCCGCTCTTCCCCGTCTTTTGATAAAGGGTCTATCACGCACCGACACGTACGTGTGTACGAACCTATGGTCTGAAGTTCCGTTCGATCAGGGTTCCAATGCCACAACCCTCCATCTGCCCGCCTGAACGCACTGTCGGCCAAGGTGCGACCGACTGGAACCGCTTTATGCAGGCGCTTTGATCGCTTCGATCCACCGAATACCCAGAAATTATCCCAATGGTTCACCGGATTGTTCAAACCGCGCCTGATGTGTGCGTTAAGTCCATACCGAGTCATCTCTTCCTGAGATGGCTCTCGGTCCACGTTTGAAAGAATCGTTTCAACCTCAAGAAACGCAGCAAGGTAAAAACCAAACCGACCTATAAAGTCATCGTCAATCCAATCGGCGAGCCTCACGATAAAGAACAGAATGTCACCGGGTTCAACATTCCTGAGCCCAGCTGCCCGGGCGTTCCGTTGTACGTTGTCGCCGTAGGTAAATGTCTGGAACTCGGGGTCATAGTGTGTTGCGGTGCCCCGCAATCGTTCTGGCACCCATCGAGCCAGTGTTTCGCTCGAATTTTTTCCTGCAACGTTAAAGGCCGGCACATCAGCGTATCTGACCGAATGTACACCCGCTTCCCGTGGGGTTTCAGGGATCGGCAACAGTTCGAAGGTCCCATTTTGGAATCTCGGACTGCGAAAAGAATGTGCTGCATTAGCCCCCACGTTAGCTAACCAGATTCTCGGTGGCCGTATTTGTCCCAAGATATTATTTTGAACCATGTGGAAAGATTACTCGTTCAAGTCCCAACATCGAGCAGCAGTAACAACTGAGACATAGAATGGATATCTATGGCTGACAGTACACAACCCTTTCAAACACCTCCAAACCCGGTAGACACCGAATCAGATCAGCGCGACCCACACATCCAATCAGGGCTGGACATTGAGGTTTTTCGCTTTCTCGGGCTAACTGGCACCTCTCTTGCACCTCTCGCATGGATCTTTGGTGCTTTCGGACTTGGAAACCTATGGCTCGGGACCTTTTTCGGGCTCCTTATCCTATGGATGCTCTACCTGGTAGTAATACGGGCAATCGTACTTACCCGAGACCAGGATCGATCCGTACAAGCAGGTGTTGGTGAGGGGACCGTAGATTCAACCGGTAAAAACTGGCGGTGGTTCGGTGCTCGAGGTACACATCTTGGGATGGTCGTGATTGACGGAATTGACTACGGACTAGCCTTAAAAGCTGTAAAACGTCTCCGGCCCGGTGCACGTGTCCGAGTTGTGTACTATGAGTCCTCAAGACACATTATTCGGATTGAAGAAATCGCACCCGAATAAAAGTTGTCTATTGATCACTCCAAACATTACTTCATCCACCGGTCTGACAAATGACGTCCAGTCGCTCATAACGTTTGCTCAACCTGAGATGACCATGACCCAGCAGACCAAAACTCCGGGACCTGTTAGCATTTCTACGACACCTGATCTTCGCAATAAGGGAGGGGTCACATGCCGGTTATCACTATCGAGGGCCGAGTCGGCGCTGGTGGGCCGGGAATAGGTCGACTCGTTGCCAAAGCATTAGAGGTCGACTTTGTCGATCGACTGTTACTCGCTGAGATCGGACGACGAGTTGGCGCTACCGTAGAAGCAGTTCAGGATTCTGAACGCCGTATTCCGTCCCGTGGCGACCGGTTCATTTCCTTCATCCAGAGAACCTTAGAGCGAACCGGAAGTGTCGGCGCAGGCGATCCTTACTTTGGGCCCGGTATGGAAGTCCTAGTGTCCCGACCTTATCGAGATTTCGAGGCAGCACCCGTAACTCGATCTGAAGAGCTTCACGAATCGCAATTCATTGATACAACCGCCGAAGTGATTCGAGAAGTTGCCGTAGCTGGCGATGCAGTCATCTTAAGTAGAGGTGGTGGAGCGATACTGCGTGATACGACAGGAGTCCTCAGGGTCGGGTTGCTCGGGGAAAAGGAAGATCGTGCCAAACGTATTCAACGACGTGAGCAATTGCCAAGTATTGAAGCAGCTAGAGACCTAATCGAACACTCGGACTCGGCACAAGCACGATATTTTGAGAAGGCATTCAACTCGAATCCAGTGGATCCGTTCTTGTATCACTTCATGCTGAACACTTCACAAGTAAGCCTAGAGTACGCCGCCGGTGTCATCGTCTACGCTGCTCGTCAGATGGACGAACAAGGTCTGCTCAGCGCCGAACACGGAGCTCTTGAGTCTGAAGACCCTCTCGCTGTAACTAATAAATCACCAGAATAAAATCGGCCACTAGCGAGAAATCCCTGCTCGCATATCCGGCAGCGAATCATGTACTTCGTCGATCGCAATCGCCAAGAAGGTCCCGACTACGCGTTGCCCGGTGATCGTCTCTACAACCACTGCGCGGTTAATTCCAATCACTTCCCCCTTCAAGTTGAGAACTGGACCACCGCTATCTCCCGGGTCCACAGGTGCATCCATCTCAAAGCCCTGAACCCCTTCATCATCGATTAACACGACACGTGTGAGCACGCCCACATTTGCACCAGCTGGTCCTATATCTCCTCCATTTGCGACCGTATTCGAGTATCCAAGGGCGATAAGTGGTTCGGCGATCGAACTATTGTTGATAGTCGACGCAAGCGTAATTGGCTTAGATGAGACACTCCCCGGATTAATCCGGATCAATGCAAGGTCTCTCGGAACGTCCGACGCGATCACGGTTCCCATTATCAAATCCCCTTGAGTTCCCCATAACTTCACAGTTTTATTCCCAGTCACTACATGTTGGTTCGTGAGAAGAAGATCTGACTCAAAGAGGAATGCGGTTCCTGTGTTTTCCGGCGTCGCGATCAGGAATACCCCCTCATATGATTGCTTATAAACCGAATCCAGCAGAGCCGTTGGCTGTGGTGTCGAGGTTGGTTGGGGTGTAGGCACTGCCCTGGGAGTCGCAGTCGGCTGAGGAGTCGCGGTCGGTTGAGGCGTAGGTGGAGTGAAAGGGGTTGCTGTAGGAACAACTGTAGAGGTAGGCGCGGGCGTCGGTACATTTGGCATTGCGGCGATAGCAGTGGCTACACTTGAATCTACTTTTTGTTGGACGGCGACGTCAGACAGTCCCCCACCACACGCGATAACAAACGCAGACGACAGCAGGACAAGGACAATCCCAACCCAAAACTTTCCCGTGCCAGCGGCAGTAGGCTGGCCGGTCATGACGTGCGGGAGTCCCAGATGCCTTCCCATCAGATCAAACGCCCCCAGTCTGACCCTTTCAAGACCGCAAGCCGACTCGCCCATCGTAGTGACGCCGACGCATGATCTCTCGGGCTTTCGAATGACCGAACCAAACCATTTTCCCGGTCATTGAGTTGGTTGACTCAGAGTGCATGTCCAATTCAGCGAAAAACTTCATGAAGAACAGGCTCGCGCCGCGCCCGGACATCGGTTGTTGCTGTACTACAGCTATCGGGGCAAAAGTATCTTCGACTTTAATT
>JAYGCF010000054.1:0-24380 GCA_046583495.1 Dehalococcoidia bacterium | reverse complement strand
CGCATTCTCCACAGAGAACTGGTCCCGACCCGGGGAAGAGGTCTCGGCATTACTAGCAATTTTGCAAGCGGTGATCCGGTCTGAAGTAGAAGAACTAGACAAAAATGGTGTGCGCATCCTTCACATTGGCCGACTTGATCGACTCCCTTCTCAACTCGGTCAATCGATTGTCGATGCCGTAGATCTGACGAGCAGCAATGATGGGTTGACCCTTACGGTTGCATTTGACTACGGTGGAAGGGCGGATATTGTATCTGCCATTAAATCGATAATCGCCGATGGCAAGTCACCAGACGATATTGATGAAGCCCTGATAAAACGATATCTCGCTACTGCAGACACACCTGATCCGGATCTTGTCATACGCACCGGCGGTGAGTTTCGAATTTCTAACTTTCTTCTCTGGCAATCTGCATATGCAGAGTTTTACGCGACGCAGGTTCAGTGGCCCGACTTTGACGGTGACCAAGTTGATGTTGCACTTGCCGCGTATGGGGAGAGGCACCGCCGATTTGGTGGCGCAGACCCCGCAACCTGATCTCGGTAAGTCTCAGTACATCATGACCCTTCGAATTCTCACCGCTGTTGTAGCGATTCCTGCCATTTTCGGCATCCTTTGGGTTGGGACTTTAGCTGTGGCTGTGGTCGCTCTTATCGCTGCGTCTATAAGCGGTTGGGAATTGGCAGATATGGTGCGTGCACGCAAGAACTGTCCTTTGCGTTGGGCCTATGTCGGGTGGCCAATATCTCTCGTAAGTGCGGGTTGGCTTATTGCTGAAAATCAGCTCGATTGGTTGGTACTCCCAAGTTTGATAGTGGCGGGAATGATCCCTGCCCTTTACCTGCTGGTAACTGGTCGACGTACTCCATTTGTCTACTCGTTAGCGGCCGGGCCTTATGTTGGATTGACACTCGCCCACGCCCCTGTCTTACGGTCTTCAGAGAATGGTATGGAATGGTTGTTATTTGCTCTTATAGTGACGTTTACCGCTGACACAGCGGCTATGTTTATAGGCGTTGCATTCGGGCGACATAAACTCATAACTCGCATAAGCCCTAAAAAGTCATGGGAAGGAGTGGTAGGCGGATTGGTCGGAGGTGGGATATCCGCGTTCATCATCGGGATGGCCTTTGACCTTCAAATCAATTCGATGGTGGTTGTCGGACTTGGGCTCTCAATGGCGATAGCGGGAACTCTGGGAGACCTTGGCGAGTCTGCATTCAAACGTCATGCTGCGGTCAAAGATTCCGGATTTTTGATACCTGGTCATGGTGGCGTTCTTGACCGTTTGGATTCCCTTATGCCCAATCTTCTCATCGTATACTGGGTGTCTGAATGGAGCGCCACTTGAATCGGTCTCAGAAATGTGTCGTAGTACTTGGCTCAACCGGATCTGTAGGTACACAGACTCTTGATGTAATCCGTGTCCTGTCGGACCGGTTCAGGGTGTTGGGACTCGCCGCGGGACGAAACGTAGGTCTACTAGGCTCACAAATCTCAGAATTCCAACCCCAGTACTACTACGCTACGGATGGGCAAAAGCCTGAGAACTGTTTGTCCTCCCGCCCGATTTCTTTGATGGAGATGGCGACACTCGATGAAGCAGATCTTGTAGTTGCAGCCATGTCTGGCGCAGATGCGCTAGAGCCGATTATTGCGACGCTTAGATCTGGAATTCCCGTGGCATTGGCTAACAAAGAGCTGGTAGTGATGGCCGGGGACCATCTTCAAGCTGCGGCCAAATACGGGAACACCGAGATTCTGCCCATGGATAGTGAACCTTCGGCAATATGGCAATGCCTACGTGGTGAAAAAGAGGAGCCGAAACGCCTCATTATCACCGCCTCCGGAGGCGCGTTTAGAGGTAGGTCATGGGAGGCCCTCACGGCGGTTTCTCCCGAAGAAGCACTTGAACATCCCACATGGCATATGGGTCGCAAGATCACCATAGATTCGGCGACGTTAATTAATAAGGCCCTTGAAGTTATCGAAGCACATTGTTTGTTTGACATTCCATATGAACAGATCGATGTGGTCATGCATAAACAGTCAGTTATCCACTCGATGGTCGAGTTCCAGGACGGTTCTGTAAAAGCTCAGATGGGTCCCCCGGATTTGAGATACCCGATTCAGTGTGCGCTTACCCACCCAGAGCGCGTAAACAACGCAACTCTGGCCCCATTTAAACCGATAGAAACCGGGAGTTTAACTTTCGAGGAATTAGATTCGTCACTTTACCCTTGTTTTGATCTTGCGCTGGATGTTGCAAAAAGAGGTGGAACTTGGCCTGCGGCCCTAGTCGGCGCGGACGAAGTGGCGGTAGAGATGTTCCTTGGTCGTAAGATTGGATTTACAGAGATCGGTTCGGTTATTGAAAGAGCACTTGCCGATCATGAGCCGGTAATGAACCCATCGGTTCGAGAGATAATTGAATCTTCGACTGAAACAGGGGCACGAGTACGTGCCGTCATTTCATAACTCGCTGGCTAAATACCTTTCTGGAATGCACTTAATCTTGAATTCATGATCCCATCCACGCTCATATTTGGCATCCTGACGTTTTTGCTCGTCTTGGGACCGTTGATTATCCTCCATGAGCTGGGGCACTTTTTTACCGCAAAATTAACGCGTACGAAAGTGGTCGAATTTGGTTTTGGCTTCCCTCCTAGGGCGACTGGATGGTGGACTGGTCGCACGCAAGTTTTCATTACCGAAGAGACAATATTTCAAGGTTTTCAAGAGCATGAGGCGACCTCTAATCCCAGACCGTCCGATACTGTTGACTGCGCGGCATCCGACCTGCGGGACCATCAGGTAACAGAACCCGATCCTCGGCTTATGGATCTCAAGCCAGGTCAGCAGATTGAGGCAACGGTAGAGAAACGTGCCGACGGTTCCTTGCATGCTCTCCTAGTCCAACCGAAAAACCGCCGTAACGCCCTCACTTCTGATGCTGGTGACGGGTTGGTAGGAGATGTGTGCAACGGCAAATTACGAGAAGTTGGACCTCACAGCATTACTATTTCCGAAATGGTTTGGTCCATAAACTGGCTGCCATTGGGCGGTTTCGTGAAGATGGTTGGGGAGGAAGACCCAGAGGCTGAAGATAGCCTCGCCAGTAAGCCCAAATGGCAGCGTGCGATCGTTCTTGGCTCGGGTGCTGCTGTCAACGCGATCATCCCAATCATTCTCTTCACGGCGGTACTTATACTTCCGCAAACCCGACCGGTAGGTGATGTGACCATTACTGCGGTTTATCCGGATTCACCTGCAGACCTGGGCGGACTCCGTGTTGGGGACCGAATCCTCGAGGTTGATGATCGTGAAATCAATGACCTTGTCGGTCTTCAGCAGGCTATTACGCTAAAGCTTGGGAAGACCAGTGACTGGCTGGTGAGGCCTGGAGTCCCGGATCCTTCACCACTTCCTGGGGCCACTGGATTCCAGTACATCGAAGGGCGCGATAAAGAGATCTCACTTAGCCCGCGATATAACGTTCCGGAACGAGATGTGGTTTTCGAAGTCACGGAGCCTGGTAGGGAACTTCTACTGGCAGAAGCACGGCTATTGGACATAACCGTCGGCGTTAACGACAGAGTCCGTGTGGTCTTGGATGTTTTTAATGAGAGCGAAGAGATTTCTCTCCTTGACGCACGCAGGTTAAATTCCGGAATTGAGATCGGTAACGAACTCAGAGTCGTTAGTGAGGTGAAGGATCCAACAAAGGAAATATCGCTCGAAGACGCTCGACGTCACCACTTCTCTCTCGGCCTAGAAACATCAATTATGGATGGCTCGGTTGGTATTCAGATACGGACTGAAAATTCTCGTGATGAAACCTTTTCCGACAATATATGGGATGCCTTTATTGGGTCATTTGGTGAAATCCGAGATCTGTTTGTTCTAACGAAAAATTCGGTCACTGGCATTGTCCAGTCGTCCAATAACCCACAGCTAAGTGGTCCGGCCACAGTGGGTCCGATCGGTATAGGACAATTAACAGGAGAAATCGCTACCGCAGATGCAGCTGTCAGTACTAAATTCAGGACCTTTGCCGTATTGGCTGCTACTATTAGTCTGTCACTGGCCGTAATAAACATACTTCCACTGCCGGGATTGGACGGTGGTCGGCTACTCTTTGTAATCATTGAGGCTGTGCGAGGTGGGAAGCGAATCTCTCCTGAACGGGAAGCCATTGTCCATCTTTCGGGGATCTTGGTATTGCTGGGCCTCATGGCACTGATCAGCGTTCAGGATGTGATGCGGATATTCCGCGGTGAGAGCTTCTTTTAATGAAACGCGTTACCCGAGAAGTATCCGTAGGCGGCCTTAAAATTGGTGGTCGCAATAACCCAATAGTCGTCCAATCGATGACAACTGGTGACACGCGTGACATTGAAGGGACCGTTTCTGAGATCCTTGGCCTGGAAGAGGTAGGATGCGAGATTATCCGCGTTGCCGTGCCGGATATGGTCGCTGCTCTTGCCATAGGAGAAATCAAGCGCCGGATTAACATTCCACTTGTAGCCGACATCCACTTTCATCATGAACTTGCACTTGAGTCCGTTCGGCAAGGCGTGGATATGCTGCGGCTCAACCCGGGCAATATCCGTGATGAGAGCAAAGTGGGCGAGGTCGTTCGATCGGCCAAAAAGGCTCGGATTCCAATCCGAGTCGGGGTCAACTTCGGAAGCTTGCCACCCGTTGGAAAGATTGGCATGGCACGTGGGGGATCCCGTTTAACCGATGGGGTGAACCAACTCGCGAAAGCTGGCGAGGATAACAATGGTTACTCAGTTTCCGACCATATGGTCGCAACAGCCCTCTGGGAGATTGGACTCCTGGAAGGACTCGATTTCGAGGACATCAAAATCTCGCTGAAGGCCTTTGATGTACCGACCACCCTGGAAGCATACCGCAAACTTGCTCCATTAGTTCCGTACCCATTTCATCTTGGTATCACCGAAGCTGGCACCCCTTTTAGCGGTGGTATCCGTAGTGCGGTTGGTCTGGGTATTCTCCTGTCAGAGGGTATCGGAGATACCATCCGTGTCTCGCTTGCTGGTGACTCACGAGAAGAGGTAAAAGTCGGTTTCGAGATTTTGAAATCTCTCAACCTGAGGTCTAATGGGCCCACGTTAATAGCCTGTCCAAGTTGTGGCCGCGCTGACGTCGAGGTATTGAAATTGGCAGATCAGGTCGACAAAGCGCTGAAAGGTGTGAAGACTGACCTAAAGGTTGCCGTTATGGGCTGTGAGGTCAATGGACCAGGGGAGGCCAAAGATGCGGACATCGGGATAGCGGGTGGAAATGGCCGAGCTGTGATTTTCCGCAAGGGCAAGAAGATCAAGACGGTGCCTGAGTCAGACATGCTTGAGGCCCTCATGGTTGAGGTTAATCAAGACGCTCAGTAGAGGATTATTTGATCTCAATCTGGCACCCACACACTTAGGCATATCGTCGACGTACGGTAACCCGCGCGCGTCGCTAGAATGATGGTCTTGGTATCAGACGAGTTCCCCCACATCACACGAAAAGGCCTCCTCTATGCGCTTAAGTCGCTCCTTTGGTAAGACCCTGCGGGATGCTCCTGCGGATGCGGAAACGGCATCGCATCAGTATCTGACGCGTGCTGGATTTGTGCAGCAAGTCGCAGCTGGCATATACAGCTACATGCCCCTCGGTTGGCGCAGTCTGACCAAAATCACAAATATTATTCGTGAGGAAATGGATCGCGCAGGTGCACAAGAAGTTTCTATGCCTGTCGTCCAACCGCGAGAATTATGGGAACAGTCTGGACGTGCAGACACCTTCCAGCCGCCACTCGCTTCACTCAAAGACCGTCGGGACCGAAACATGGTCCTTGCTCCTACACACGAAGAGACCACAACTTTCATGGCTGCCGCAAACCTGGAAAGTTATCGAGATCTTCCCTTCATCCTGTACCAAGTTCAAACTAAGTTTCGCGATGAGGCTCGTCCACGTGCCGGGTTGCTACGGGTACGTGAGTTCGAGATGAAAGATGCTTACTCGTTCGACAAGGACGAACAAGGCCTAGATGTTAGTTTTCAGGCTATGGCGGATGCGTACCAGCGTATCTTCAGTCGTGCCGGGATCGATGTTCGCATGGTCGAGGCAGATAGCGGGCCAATAGGTGGTAAGGACTCGAACGAGTTCGTCCTATTGGCGGATTCTGGTGAGGACACGATCTTTGTGTGCAGTGACGAAAGTTGCTCCTATTCAGCAAATGCAGAGAAGGCCGAGTTTAGAAAACCAGTTGCTGAGCCAGAAGAATTGTCCGATCTAGAAGAGGTACACACTCCAGACATCAAGACTATCGAAAGCCTGGCGGAGTATTTGGACGTACCTGTCAGTAAGACGGTAAAGGCTGTTTTCTACGCACCGGAGACATCTACAGGAGGCGAGATTATATTTGTCTCTATCCGAGGGGACCTTGATGTCAATGAGACAAAATTACGAAACGCGATGGATGGTGTGCAAACACGGCTTGCTACACCAGAAGAAGTATCTGCTGCAGGATTAGTGGCTGGTTCTGCTTCTGCCATCGGGCTGGACGCATCAAGTGGGCCGCGCTCCCGGGCAAAGATCGTCAGTATTGTAGATGATTCGGTCCCTAACTCTCGAAACCTTGTGGCGGGCGCAAACAAGATCGGTTACCACCTTAAAAACGGTAATTACGGGCGAGATTTCAAGGGCGATATGGTCATTGATATAGCCATGGCTCGTTCCGGTGACGCCTGTCCTAAAGATTGTGATGGTCATCTTGTTGAACATCGCGGTGTCGAAGTAGGACACATCTTCAAACTTGGCACCGGTTACTCGGAGTCTATGGGAGCCACCTTTTTGGATGAAAACGGCGTAGAGAAGCATGCACTGATGGGCTGCTATGGAATAGGGGTAGGCCGTCTGCTCGCCGCTACAATTGAAGCTAACCACGACGATAATGGAATGGTTTTGCCTCGCTCCATAGCCCCGTACGAGGTATATCTTGCGGGTCTTAACACTAATAGTGAAGAGGTGGTTGCAGTGGCATCGACGTTATATGAAGAACTTCAGAATGCTGGCGTGGAAGTCCTATTTGACGACCGCGATGAGCCGCCGGGTGTGAAGTTCAATGACGCTGACCTGATCGGTTTACCGTTGAGAGTAGTGGTGAGCACGCGCGGGCTCAAAACTGGCTCAATCGAGATTAAGCGTCGGGATGCAGAAGACGCAAATATGGCACCAATTGACGAGGCATTGAACTCTATAAAGGCGGCCCTCGACCGTTAATGGATTCCTGTGCAGAGTGTTGCAGGCCGTGTTAATTCGAAATACCTTATCCCTATCTGTCAGGTGTGCCCATACGGAACTTCCATAATGCCGTCACTAATGCAGCGGAAGTTGGGACAGGAACAGCGAGTGCCATCCCCTCTCGCACAACCATTCCTAATATGCTCTCGATTTCTAGTGGTCGGCCTGCTTTGAAGTCATCTTGCAACGAGACCTGGGTATGCGCTGCTTCCGCTACAGCCTCGTTAAACCTCTGATCTACCACGTCCGGTGCTATTTCGATCCCCTTTGCTCGGGCTACAGACTCAACTTCTTTCATCAACTCCCGCAGCGTGTAGCGACCCCATGGGGACGCAAGAACCTCGGGCATCGACGAACGAGAGGAGGTCATCAAGGTCGCTACCGTCGCTACGATCACTAACTTGGTCCACAGCATCGTGACTATATCTGTTGCCACATCGTATTGAATGCCGTCGTGGTCCAGCATAGTAGCTAGCCATTTGACACGCTCGGAGTGCGAACCGTCTTGTTCTCCGAAAGCGATTCTCGCCTTGAGTCCAACCTGTCTAATATGTCCTGGCTGGGGCCTACCAGTCTGAATGTAGGTTGCTCCTGCAAGGACATGCTTCCAACCGTAGCGATCGGCAATAACCTGTGCACTATCCACACCGTTCTGGAGCGTGAGCACAGTCGTTCCAGGCTTGAGCAGTGGTTTGATCAGGGGTAGCGCTTTTGAATTGTGGAACAACTTTACGCAGTAAAGAACCAGATCTACCGGACCGATCTCCAGGGAATTGTTCGTAACCCTGGGTCGGACCGTGAAATCCCCCCAAGCGGTCTCAAGCTGTAGTCCATTGGCTTGCATAGCCGCCATATGAGGTCCAGGCCTGGCGATCATCGACACGTCATCTCCATGCCGTGCCAAAACGCCGCCAAAGTATCCGCCGACTGCGCCGGGGCCGATCACCGCAACTTTCATTTGGCGAGTACCCCTACAAATCGGTACAGGTCCTAAATCGGATCGTTGAGACCCATCTGCATCATACCGTGGGTTTGATAGGTGGCATCACTAACGACAAAGTGCTGCGCTGCGGCGTTTGCGTCTCGCAAACACACCTGTAGTTCACTTGAGTCGTACAAAGCACTACCCCCACCGGCCCTGAAGGCAAGGGTAGCCACCTCAACAGCTACGTCAGTAGCGTAAACGGCACAGGCCCCGAGATTGGCATCCTCAATCTCTCCGCCACCACGACCCTCCTGTACGGCGTGCCAGACTTCCTCGTACACCTCAAAACAAAGAGATCGTGCAGCCTTTAACTTCACATCACATTCGCCGACCATTCTTTGAAAAATCGGCTGTTCAGCGATCAAAGATGGGCTGTTGCGGCCGCGTGCTTTGACTTCGGATAGGCTCATCGTGGCGTTCAATGCACGGCGACCGATGCCTAGAGCGAATCCCATATGCTCATTGAGTACAAAGCCAAGACGACTCAGGTTGTACAAGTTGCCCCCACGCTTTGGGGGATCGCCCACGACGTATGTCATGTACTCAGGGATAAACATGTTATCCATGGAAAAATCGCAACTACCGGTACCTTTTAGCCCTGCGACTTGCCAGTTATCGTGGATCGTTACATTTTCCGTACGGATCGAAGCACGACGTATCTCAGGCGGTCCGCCTGACGGTGAGTCCACTCGGATGCCGCATGAAACCCATTCTGAATGACGGATGCCACTTCCAAATGCCCAGCGTCCAGTAACTCTAAAACCCCCAGTGACGCGTGAGGCAATACCACTGGGAGCACCGACACCCGATCCCTTTGGCACGTACCCGTTAGGGAACATTTCATCAATACCTTCATCTGGCAGATAAGCACCCGGTGCTCCGATGTTAGTTGCGCCAACGAACATCAGCCAGGCAGCTGAGTCGTAGAGTGCCATTGCTTCGATCACTTCGAGTTGAGTGATGGGGTCGGCCTCTGCTCCACCCAGAACCTCCGGTAATTTCAACGCGAGTAAGCCGGAGTCGTACATTGCATTTACTGAAGACGTCGGAAGTGTTTGTGTGGATTCAGACTCTTCGAAACCAGCAATCAATGTGCTCCGGACTGTGTCAACAGCACGCAGCAGCGCTTCGCGTTTTTGTTCGCGCCCTGGTGGGAAGTTCCAACCCTGCTCGGGAATAAACGGTGTGACGTTCATGAAAGTAATTATGCCCCTTTAGAACACACTTCTGGGGAGGTTGTAATGCTAAATGGTCTATTTCCCTTGTTAACGTCTGTCACACTTTTAAAACGTCACTGCCACTCGTATGTCTGCTCAGGTATGCTCGGCACCGGTTATTTTTGAAAAACATTGACTAGTTCACATTTTAGGAGAACGACGTTGTACCTGATCAGGCGTATTTACAACACGAAACCCGGCGAAGCCCGCAATGTCGCAACGATGGTTCAAAAACAGGCGAAGGCATATCGTGACGAAGGCCAGCGCAGTCCGTTCCGTGTTAGCTACAACGGTGGCACACTGCCAGGTGAGAACAATATTGTCATCTTGGACTGGACTGACGACGCACTGATGTCGCCATCACGTGAGGGTCACACCCTTCCGCAGGCGGCGCTCGATCTCGGGGCTGAAATCCGACCCTTCATAGAACACCAGAGAATTGAATTTCTGGAAATGCTTCCGGATCTCGAAGGCTAGGAAAACCAACCATACGGTAGAAAGATACGTATGCGGAAAACCGTAATTGCTAATGCGACCGTCGTAGTCGGGGGTGCGGACCGCAATGTGATTTACGATGGTGCAATCGCAATAATCGACGACCGGATATCTCAGGTGGGTACTTCCAAATCAGTTCTTGCCTCCAACCCGGAAGTTGAGGTTATCAATGGACTTGGTAAGGCCGTATTCCCCGGCCTTATCAACTGCCATGCACACCTCGTGAACGTCCTGTCACGGGGTATCACGGAAGACTTTGGGTTTCCACCGGACCTCCCGTTCCCAGTCGGGATCTACTCACTCGTGGACGATGATGAACGAAATGCACTGGCTACCCTTGGTGCTGTTGAGGCAATCCGTTCAGGATCTACGACTCTGCTCGAGATGGCTCAGGGAATCGACGTCTATGCCGAGTCTATTGTCGGGACTGGTATGCGCCTTCTGCTTGCGGAAAACACCGACGACGGAGTTATCGGTCCTGCGTACCGGCCGGGTCAACCACCAACCAGATTCTCCCCGGACCAGCGAGAAACAAAGCTCGGGAAGGCCGAGGATCTGTTTTCCAAATGGCACGGTGCGCGTGATGGACGTGTTACATGTTTCGCTGCGAGTCAGTTGGTGGAAACAAGTTCTCCCGAACTACTGACTGAGGTGAGGTCGATGGCTGAACGACATGACACCGGTTACACCATTCATTTGTCACAGAGCCTCCTGGAAATCAATACCATGCTGGCCTTGCGTGGGACTAAGCCAGCCAACTACCTTGCAGAAAATGATTTTCTGGGGCCTCGACTTTTAGCGGCGCACGCCCGGTACGTTGATGAAAACGAGATCAAGCTTCTTGGAGCTGCAAACACTCATATCACCCACCAGCCGGTTATGGCCGCACTTCGTGCCGTTCACCCCCCAATCCCGGCTCTCCGGGATTCGGGATGTGTCGTAGGGCTTGGAACCGACAATAATACGAACGATATGTTTGAAGTTATGCGCACGGCGCTCCGTACCGAGCGGGTAGACACGGGGAACGCCATAAGCCCCCAGCCGGAAGATGTTATTGAGTGGGCGACCATGGGTTCCGCCCGTGCACTACACATGGAAGATAGCATTGGTTCGATCGAAGTCGGCAAAAAGGCCGATCTTTTCATGATCGACATGCGGCGGGCCCACCTTGTACCCACCATGCGGATAACCTCATCTTGGATTCACAATGGTCAGCCTGGTGACATCGAATCGGTAATGGTGGATGGTGAATGGATAATGAGGGAAGGGCGAGTGCTCAGCGTCAATGAACCCGAGTTGATTGAAGAAGTAGATCGTATAGGCCGGCGGGCATGGGCACGGATGTTGAAAGAACACCCGGATACGGGATTCCCATTGAAGTTATCCCTCCCCCGATAAATAAGACTCTTGCCCGTTCAAGGGGTTCATGGAGCACAACTATGGACGTTTCTGATTTTGTAACAGACGCTTTAAACACTGTGCGTGGTTCCGTGGCAATCACCCTCGATGGACTATCAGCAGAGAACCTGAACTTACGCCCGGCATCCGAATGTAATTCGATCGGATGGATTATTTGGCACATGGCCCGCATGCAAGATCGTAGTATTTCGATTATTACCGGTGATGGTCAATGCTGGGTAAACGATGGCTGGCATGGACGCTACGGCATGCCAGCAGATCCGACGGACACGGGTATGGGACATAACTCGGAACAGGTTTCAGCCTTCAAGGCCCCCGACAAAGAAACTCTTATGGATCATTACGACGCTGTACTACAAAACACGCTCAACTACTTAAAGAATATGAGCGAAACCGACGCTGAAAAAAACATTGAATCTTCCCTGACCGTAACAACGGTTGGCGGTGGGTTGCTTTCCATCGTAAATGGCAACATGCAGCACGTCGGACAGGCTGGATATGTTAGAGGCCTGATCGAAAACCGGCGCTGGCATCCTCGGTAGGCTTTCGGCACATCTAGGAAGAGTCCGAAAGATCGGATGAGTTACGACGCGACCAGCGTTTCCACCATTTGCAAACATGCTCGACCACTAGCTACGACTAGTCCTATGTCCGTCGCTCGGTCGATCGAATCGTTTGGACTGTGAAAGAAGGTGTCATCATGCTCCCCGTCTGATGGCCCACCTCTAAGTGAAACATATCGACCTCCCGCAGCAGCGATGTTTTCCGCCTCTCCTCCACGTTGTTCCCACATAGTCCATCTCGTAGCGCCAGATGATTCAAACGCGGTCTTCGCCAAAGTATAAAGCTCTGGGGTGCTAGGCTCGATTTTTACAGAGGTAGCTTTACTACCGATCAAGGCCCCGAGGTGCAACCATGCGAGCGCGCTTGTTTCAAGATCTTCCCGCGCAGCTAGATAGGATTGTAGACCGTAGTGATTAATTTCATGACCACTAGATGCCACCATGTGCACCGTGCGTTTTCGACATGGCATAGAGGCGAGTGCTGTAGCTAACCCCAACCAAATGGCAACGCCACCACCCCTCTCAGATGCACATGTGAACCATCCAGACCGCGGCGTCATGATTGCAACTGGGGACGCCTCCCGATCCTCTCCCTCTAACGTAATGACAACGTTGTTCGCGATGCCTGGCTCGAAATTCGTGTCGACGGTGAGTCTCACCTCAACACCTGCCGTTGCTGCCTCTACAAGTTCGGTAGAGTCCTTGCAAGCGATCTGCAGCACCGGTAATTGAAATGGCTCAGCGATTCGATACGCATTGAGTACGGTGATGGACCCGAGTGAATCGCAGCGCAACAGCACAAGGCCTACAGCACCGGACTTCAAAAGCTCAGGTATACGCTTGTAAATCGCCTGTTGGCCGTAATCCGGATCTCCCGCCTCAGCCATCACAATTTTTCCTCGGGTATCTTCAGCCCCTGCCATAACGAGCGATCCTGATATGCCAGACGGGCCGGTAGACCCGCAGTCATGAAGTGGCACACCGCAGATATTGCCTCGGATCCACGAGATAGAAGCAATTCGTGTGTTTAACTTCGGGAAATCGAACTCCTCGATCTCTGCTTCTATGCCGTCCGAGGCAAGCTCGGACACAGCCCATGCGGCTGAGGCCATGTCACCAACCCATCCGGTGCGATGCACGCCGAAAGATTCGTAATTACGAATCCGTCGCTGCAGTGTTTCCAAAGACATGGCGTTCTTCATAACAATCCTTAATTAACATTTAGTCCTGAAATGTCGATTTGTCTTTTTTCGTAGATGCTAGTCCGTTTGAGTCACAGTTGACGCGTCGAAATTCGTAATCCAGCGTCGATATTACGATTGACAAACCCCAAATAACGTTTGGGATACGATTGCGAACCACTGCGTTGTGGCGTATAGTGACGACTGGATTTGATCGGGGTAACGATCGCTACTGACAAAGTGGGTTTGCCCCCACTTTTTTTCTTGTCAGGGTAATTTTTAAGTCAGACTGAAAGGTGCAACTGTGAAGAGTGACCTGCTCCTTGCAGTAACACAACTTGCAGCAGAAAGAGCTCTCCCGCAAGGCGCTGTTTTGAGCGCCATCCAGGAAGCTCTTGTTTCTGCATATAAACGAGATGCCATCTCCGAAGGGCAGGATGTGACCGTAGTCCTTGACCCGGATACCGGTGAGATGGATGTTCATACGGTTCGGACTGTTGTGGAAGATGGCTCAGAGATGGAAGAGCCGGACGCCCAGATGTATCTGGCAGATGCGGTGAAAATCGACAAGGACGCAGCGATCGGTCAGTACGTTCAGACTGGAACAATCACGCAACATCCTGGACGTATCGCCGCGCAGACTGCAAAACAGGTGGTAATGCAGCGGCTGCGAGAGGCCGAACGAGAACTAGTTTTCGATGAATTTGAAGGTAAGGCCGGCGAGGTACTTACGGTTACCGTGCAACGTGGGGATGCCAGAGGTGTTGTCCTTGACGTAGGACGTGCGGAAGCGATCATGCCACCGACCGAACAGGTTCCTGCCGAAAGGTACCGTCCGGGTTTTAAGGTGAAGGTCTATATCGTCGAAGTTGCGCGTACGGTACGTGGTCCGGAAATTATAGCGTCGCGTACCCATCCTGATCTCATAAGAAGGCTTTTTGAGGCTGAG
The DNA here is from genome assembly GCA_046583495.1 of Dehalococcoidia bacterium. GTDB lineage: Bacteria > Chloroflexota > Dehalococcoidia > Lucifugimonadales > Lucifugimonadaceae. The sequence goes on along the minus strand of JAYGCF010000054.1, from coordinate 10,256 downwards.
GTTCCAGAAATATTCAATGGCATAGTTGAGATCAAAACCATTGCTCGTGAACCTGGCGCACGAAGTAAAGTTGCCGTGATTTCACACCAAGCAGGAGTAGACGCGGTTGGTGCGTGCGTTGGTCTGCGCGGTATCCGAATCCAGAACGTCGTAAGTGAATTACATGGTGAGAAAATCGACGTCGTAGAACACGCTGAAGATATCTCTACCTACATCGCAAACTCCCTGAGCCCTGCGCAAGTGGACACAGTGATTCTCGATGAGGAAGAACGGTCGGCGATTGTGGTCGTACCGGATCGTGCACTGTCGTTGGCAATTGGCCGTGAGGGGCAGAATGCTCGTTTAGCTGCCAAGCTGACCGACTGGCGAATCGACATTAAGTCAGCATCTGAACACATGACGCCTGTGGAGGCGGAGCCAGTAGCTCCGGTGTCAGACTCCGAAGTCGCTGATGCTGTCTCTGAGATTGTCGCTGCGGTTGAGGAGGCGCCGGTCATCGAGGTCGAGACGGTTGAGATAGCAGCTGAGGTGGTAGAAGCTGTCGAAGAGTCAATGGTTGAACCCCCAGTGGTAGAACCGGTACTGGACATTGAAGTCCCCAACGAGCTCGCACCGGAACTTGCAGCTGTTGCTGAACTTGTCGCCGAACCAGAGTTGGAATCACCAATAGATGAACAGCCTGCTGCTGTTCTCGAACCTGCGCCGGTCACTGAAGCAGCGAAAATTCCAGATGCACCATCCCCGGAAGAGATTCTTGCTTTGCAGGAACTTGAAGATGAGATTGCTGCTCTGGAGAAAGAAGAGGCGGCAGAGGCGGCGGAAGCTGCGGAAGCGGCACAAATCATTGACTTCGGGTCCGACGACATCTGGCAGATGCCGTCGTCTGATGATGATGATGCCGGGTCGCTGAGATTTGCCGAAGATATCATCGGTTACCGAGACCAGGGGGGCTCTCGTCGACGTGGTCGCGGTAGCCGTGGTGGTGAAAACCTGAGTGCCAAGGCTCGTAGAGCAGTGGCACGTAAGACAACAACACCGCCATCTGGTTCGGGTGATAACACACGATCCAACTGAAAGTACCTGCTTACGAAACGATAACAAGTGCCTGCCCGGCGATAAGGAGGTGTGGATGCGGCAAAATCATGTACCGCTGCGCACCTGCGTGGCATGTAGGACTAAAGGTCCACAGTTGAACCTTGTACGGGTAACGCGCTTGCAAAACTCTAAACTTGTGGCCGGAACATCTAGAAAAGTCGGTGGGCGTGGTGCATACCTGTGCCGAAAGATTGACTGTTTTGAGATCGGCCTTACAGGGGGATCGTTAGAAAGATCGTTGAAAGGTCGCGTTACTCAGGAATCTCGAGATAATCTCATGGAGTGGGCACGATCCGAACTGGCCAGCGAACCAGTGAGTTAACTGACGCAGAGTCAACCAATGAACCAATAATTACGCAGTCCCGGTATTCCGGGAAGATAAGAAACGGGAAAGACGGAGATATATGGCCAGACGACGCAGTGGATTTGCAGGTAGGCCTAGAGGGCGTGGTGGCAGACGCTCCCGACCGGGAGATGCTGATGCTGTTGAAGAGCAACAGATCCCAACGGAACCTATCGAAATCCCGGCAGTTCTAACCGTCGGTGAGTTGGCCGAAAAGATCGGCACCGGACCTGTTGAGACCATCAAACTGTTAATGCGTCGCGGTTTGATGATGACAGTAAATGACCCCGTTGATTTCGCCAATGCGGCAGCCGTGGCAGGCAGCATTGGTGTAAAGGTACTGCGGCCTCAAGAAGAAGAAGAAAGTACTGCTGGTGAGGCTGTCGGGGTTGAGGAAATTGCTGATGACCCCGATGCGGTTCTTCGTCCACCGATTATCACCGTTCTGGGTCATGTAGACCACGGCAAAACTACTCTCTTAGATTCGATACGAGGCTCTGCCGTAGTGGATATGGAAGCAGGAGGGATCACGCAGAGTATCGGGGCCTACCAGGTCGATAAGGACGGCCAGAAGTTGACCTTTATTGACACACCCGGTCATGAAGCATTCACCATGATGCGTGCGCGGGGTGCCCAGGTGACGGATATAGCGATCCTTGTCGTTGCAGCTGATGATGGGATTATGCCTCAGACTGATGAGGCGATAGATCATGCACAGGCTGCAGGTGTTCCTATGGTCGTTGCCATCAACAAAGTCGATCTTCCTGGTTCTGATCCCGAACGAGTCAAGCGTGAGCTTTCTGAGCGCAACATCCTTGTAGAAAGTTGGGGTGGTGATGTTGTCTCTGTTGATGTCTCGGCCTTAAAAGGGGAAGGCATTGACGGACTTCTAGAAAACCTAGTCCTTATATCTGAACTACAGGACCTTAAAGCCAATCCGGACACACCAGGAGTTGGTGTTTGCCTCGAGGCGCATGTGGACCCGTCAAAAGGCAGCCTAGCTACAATCCTCGTACGATCAGGATCCATTAGTGTTGGTGACCAGATTGTCGCCGGAACATCCCGAGGGCGGGTTAGAGGGCTTGTTGATGGCTATGGAAACTCTGTGGCTACAGCAGGTCCTTCGGCCGCAGTCGAAGTGATGGGACTGGGGTCGGTTCCCGATCCCGGGATTCGTCTGGATGTCGTAGCGAATGAAAAAGTTGCGCGACAGATGGTTGAAGAGCGTGAGCGGGCCCAACGAGGAGGAGATGGGAGATCTCTCGCAACTCTGTCAGAAGTTATGCGTCGACTGAACGCCGGCGAGGCAGAAGAGTTACCGGTAATCATCAAGACTGGGACACAAGGGAGTATTGATGCAGTCCGTCGTAGCGCTGAACGTATTTCCGATGACGAGGTCCAGGTGAATATCATTCACACAGCTACAGGACCGGTGAACGAAAGCGATGTGATGCTCGCATCGGCATCAGGCGCGATCATCATGGCTTTTGAGACAGGGACCCAGGCGGGTGCAGAAAAACAGGCCGGTATCCATGGGGTCGATATCCGTCAGTACAACATTATTTACAACCTGATAGATGATCTCGGTTCTGCTGCCCGTGGTCTTTTGGCTCCTATCGAGAACGAAATTGTTCTGGGTCACGCAATCGTGCAGGCCATATTCCCCGCAGGACGAAGATATCGCGTTGCTGGTGTTCGAATTCTGGACGGCCAAATTCCGCGACAATCGAGCATCCGAATACAACGAGACGGAGAACCGGTATATACGGGCCAGATTGCAAGCTTGCGTCATTTCAAAGATGACGTACGTGAACTAAATTCAGGTATGGAAGGCGGAGTAGGTGTTGATGGGTTTATTGACTTCCAGGAAGGTGATGTTCTGGAAGCTTTCGAGATCCAGTTAGAGTCACGAGTTTAAGAACCTCGGAGTTCCGGTATACCGCAACTCCTAGATTGTGTGAAACTTCGATTTGGCCAGACATCATTCCCCGACTAAAGGCATGCGATCCTAGGCATGGCCTAGCTGTAAGGGACTTGGCAGAATCCGTGATTACAGTACCCGTTGGGTATTTTCGCGAGGTACTGTTGATGTTCCGGCTCGGCGTAATAGAACTCTCTGGCCGGGGCTATCTCTGTGGTTATATCACCGTAATCCTGCGCTGTAAGCTTGCCCTGGTAAGTCTCAAGGCTAATTTGAGCTGCATTTAACTGGCTGTCGTTAGTACCATAGATGGCAGTTCGGTACTGACTTCCAATATCGTATCCTTGGCCCATCCATTGGGTAGGATCGTGGTTCTCCCAGAACACCTTGAATAGATCCTGGATATCGACTTTGTCAGGGTCGAAAACCACAAGAACCGCCTCAGTGTGTCCTGTCATTGAGGTGCAAGTTTCTGGGTAGGTTGGGTTGGGTGTCGTGCCGCCTGAATAGCCGGCCGCCGTGACGTAAACCCCTGGAACCTCCCAGAACAATCGTTCAGCCCCCCAGAAACATCCCATTCCAAAGATGATGGTTTCATAACTGGCAGGGAACGGCTGATGAAGAGAACGACCGTTGACGAAATGAGTATCAGAAGTGGGGATAGCCATATCGCGTCCGGGCAAACAATCTTCGGGAGCTGGAACGGGAGCTGGACTACGTCCAAGACCAAACATAACTAACGCCTCGTATTAAGTGTCTGAACTGTCGGACAAGCGTAAATAAACCTTAACTCATCCGGGTAGGCATCGTAGCAAACCGATTAAGGTTCGACCTCCCAACTGAGCGCAAATTAAACTTGCTGTGGCAGGCGACAGTAAGGTTAAGTGCTAATGGTCGGGGAGCCGGGATTTGAACCCGGGGCCTCTTCGTCCCGAACGAAGCGCGCTACCAAGCTGCGCCACTCCCCGAAAAAAGCACGATGTCTGATTATACGACCCGATCCACGGCTATTTCTTTATAGGTATCACGGGTTTGAGAACATAAGACGATGGTGTCAGAGCCAATCCACTTTACAAGACCACGGGGGGGACGATTGACTCTGGATCCTCGCCCCTTGCCACACGTGAAACGTTCGCCGCAGCGAACAACATTGTGACCTCCGTCGACTCAACTGCACGTGTCGCCAGGTGTGGGGTCATAACCACGTTCTCGAGTTCAAATAACGGGTTATCCATCTTGATAGGCTCGATCTCGTATACATCCAGACCGGCACCGTACAACTCAGCAGCCTTCAGTGCTGCGACCAAGGCATCCTCATCAACCACTGGACCACGGCAGGAGTTGATAAGAATTGCACTCTCCTTCATGGCCTTGAATTGGTCAGTCGACATCAAATGGCGAGTTGTTGGCTCAAGTGGTGTGTGAAGTGTGATTACGTCTGACATCTCCACAAGTTCATCAAATGACACGCGTTCCACCTCGAGTTCGTCTTCGTATTCCTTATCGAACTCGATAACGTCGTAGTAAATGACTTTGCATTCCCAGCCTTGAAGTCGTCGAGCGACCCGTGAACCGATTCGCCCGAGGCCAACAATTCCGACGGTTTTGTCCGATAGGTCATGCGCCTCTTCTCGGTGTTGACCCACGTTTTGAGACCAGAGTCCAGCGGCTGTGTCACGGATCTGCTCATCGAGCCGTCGGTACACTGCGATCATCAGCCATATAGCGTGTTCCGCTACTGCCACGGCATTACCTCCGCCGTTATTGGCGACGCCGATGCCGATCTCATGAAGGCCGGGCTTGTCGACGTAATCTGTTCCGGCGGACATGGTCTGCACGAGTTTGACCGTGGGCACCTGTTTTAAAACGTCCACAGACAACTTGGCACCATATCCGTGGAGGATGGCGACTGCACCTTCAAGTTGGGATACAAGGTCAGCCTCAGGTTGCTCCGAGTTAACCCATACGACATCGGCATCTGGGCCGACATCAGCCACAAGCCGTTGAAATTCGGCTAGCTGGGATCGAGTGCGGTCGTTATCGGCGCTTACAAGCGCAACCTTATTCGGGGACATTCTGGTCCTGTTCCCGGCCAACGAAGGCCGTCGCTATTCGCAAATCTGATGGTCACATCATGCTAAGCGTTGATGAACCGAGGCGGATTATACTTAGTAGTTGCCTCCGCGTAGACGGGGGGTTTTCTTTTTGTCACTCAATTTTGGGCATTTGGTCGGTTTCTGCCAGTGACCGCCATCCCAATTCTCGCAACGTACTGGTAGATAACCATAATGAGAGACCGCCTCCAGCGCTGAAGAGACAGATGTCCATACAAAATAATCATTCAAATAGTGTGTCCGTTCGCGTGCCAGCGACATCGGCAAACCTCGGACCCGGGTTCGACTCCATAGGTATGGCTGTTGATCTCTGGAACGAAGTCACGGTGGCCAGGGGCCCATTTGATATAACAATCGAAGGCGATGGTGCGGACAAATTGCCCCGTGACGAAACGAACCTTGTCGTTGCAGGCACCCGCGCTGCTTACCGAGCACGATCTGCCCAGTTCCCGGAACTGAAATTCCATTGTGTAAACGGCATTCCATTCGCACGCGGTCTAGGCAGCAGTTCGGCTGCTATCGTGAGTGGCATTCTGGCAGGGTTTGCACTCCAAGATGATGATCATATTGATCAACATGAGGTGATGGCACTCGCGGCGGAGCTCGAAGGCCATCCGGACAACGTTGCTCCGGCGATATTTGGCGGCTGCCAGATTGGTGTGAAGGCTGGCGACGACTGGATCACGTCTGCGATTCCACTGCCTGATGATGTCCATGCTGTGATTTTGATCCCCGATTTTGTTGGAGAAACTTCGGAAGCCCGAGGTGTGCTAGGGGCTGAGGTTACGCGTGCGGATGCGGTGTTCAATATCGGGCGGTCTGCCCTCCTGGCAAACTCGTTTGCAACGGGTCGGCTTGATCTGCTGAAGTACGCAACTGAGGACCGACTTCACCAACCACAAAGAGCTGGTATTTACAAAGGCATGAACACGATAATCAAGGCGGCACTTACAGGTGGTGCTTATGGGGCGTTTCTCTCAGGAGCAGGGCCATCGATAATGGCTTTTGCTAGTGAACGCGAATATACGGTGGCTTACGAGATGACGGAAGCAGCCCGACTCCACGGGATCGATGCCACTACCCGGGTTGTCAGGCCGACTACGAAGGGCGCATACGTGTTTGATCAGTCGAATGATGGCGATATCTGATATGCCTAGTGACTCACGGCCGGTCATAGTTCAGAAATACGGTGGAAGTTCTGTGGCCGACGCTGAAATGATTAAGACTATTGCCCGCAAGATCTGTGATCGTGCCGAAACCAATGTCTCTATTGTGGTTGTAGTGTCGGCTATGGGGGATTCTACTGACGAACTCTTAACCTTGGCAGACGCCGTTTCGGGACATCATGCGCCATCTGCGCGCGAGTTGGACACACTACTTTCCACCGGAGAACTAGTGACATCCACCCTTATGGCGATGGCTATCACGGCGGCTGGACATCCATCTGTCAGCCTCAGTGGACAACAAGCTGGCATTAGCACGGATATGACCCATGGCAGTGCTCGAATCTCTAATATACGTACTGACCGTCTTCGGCGCGAGTTGGATAAAGGCCATGTATGCGTTGTTGCCGGTTTTCAGGGCCTGTCGGACAATGAAGATGTTACGACGCTGGGGCGTGGCGGTTCGGATACCACTGCCGTCGCACTTGGAGTCGCACTCCAAGCAGATATATGCGAGATATATACCGATGTCGACGGGATCTATACCACTGATCCCCGGCTGGTCCCGACTGCACGGAAACTAACTGAGATCGGCTACGACGAGATGCTTGAAATGGCTTCGCTCGGAGCGAAGATGAATCCTCGCTCCATAGAGCTCGCGGCTGTATACGATGTACCAATCCTTGTTGCGTCTACGTTTGAAGATATACCCGGGACGCTAATTCATGGAGGCACCCAGATGATGGAGGTCCGCAGGGCAGTAACCGGTGTAGCTGTTGACCGAGACGTCGCCAAAATAACGGTGCGCGCAGTCGAAGACCGCCCTGGCGTTGTAGGCCAGATATTTGGCCCTCTTGCGAAAGAGGGCGTGAGTGTCGACGTGATCGTCCAGAACGCTTCACTTGAAGGTCTTACAGATGTTACGTTCACGGTGTCAAGGGGAGACTATGAACGCGCCCTTGAAATCTCAAAAACTACTTGTGCGGACATAGCGCAGGACGTGGTCGGTAACACAGGCCTCGCCAAAATGAGTATCGTTGGGACCGGTATGCAGAACGGACCAGGCTATGCTGCAACCATGTTCGCGGCGCTTTCAAAGACCGGGGTCAACATCGAAATGATCACAACCTCTGAGATCAGGATTACCTGTGTAATCAACGCCGACTCAATCAAAAAAGCAGCCAATGCCCTGCACGATGCATTTGAACTAGATTCAGCTGGCGACTAACCCTTGACTCCACCTTTCCTCGCCGTAGTAATACCGGCCTACAACGAGGAAGAACGAATCGCGGCCAGCATTGATGCACTGATCGACTACCTCTCAGAACGACCCTATACATGGGAGATCGTTGTTGCTGACGACGGCAGCAATGACACAACAGCAGCCATTGTTCAGGGGATATCAGATCAGGATGACGGGGTCCGGTTAATAAGATTACCGCACCGTGGGAAGGGTTCAGCGGTGAGATCTGGGATGCGCGCGACGGACGCTGACTGGCGATTTCTATGTGATGCTGATCTGTCAATGCCTCCGGAGCAATTAGGGTTGTTTTTGACTAATGATTTGGCGCCGGAAGAAGCAGTGGTGATAGGTTCACGAGAAGTCACAGGGGCACGCCGTTTCAATGAGCCATCCCGTCGACATGTGGTTGGGCGAGCCTTCACATTAGCTGTCTGGCTTTTGGCCTTTCGGGGTATCGAAGACACCCAATGTGGTTTCAAGTTATTTCGAGGTGACGTTGCCAGGCAGATATTTGCCCTACAAAGATTGGACGGCTTTGGTTTCGACGTAGAAGTACTTTTCTTGGCGCGCAAGATGGATGCGACAGTGCGGGAGCAGGCTATTGACTGGTATTACCGTGAAGGAAGCACCATGACCCTTTTGAAGGGGATAGGCGGTTTTATCGATATTGCTCGCGTACGGCTAAACTGGGCTCTAGGTAGATATAGTGAGCTCAACTCATGATCAATGATGACAACCAGATCCGACGAATCCTCACGGATTACAAGAACATCGCTGTAGTCGGGCTCTCCCCCGATCGGTATAGAGCTAGTAATAGCGTTGCCATATACCTTCTTGAGCACGGCTACAACGTAATCCCCGTAAACCCGAGTATTGACGAAGTCCTCGGCTTCAAAAGCTACGACTCCCTCGAGGAAATCCCAGTCGCCATAGACATAGTCGACGTCTTTCGTCGATCCGAACATATCCCGGACATAGCCCGCGAAGCTGCAGAGACCGGGGCGAAAGTCCTCTGGACCCAGCTAGGCGTAATCAGCCCCGATGGCACTGAGATAGCAGAGACGTCTGGCTTAAAAGTCGTACAAGACCGGTGCACTGCAATAGAACATCGCCGGCTGGTGTCAAGCGGCACCCTGTAGGGACGACTGGGTACCTTCCTGAGCCGGGCACTATCGTCCCGATAACTCTGGCGCGTATATCCGTAACACCGACCCGGCCGTTAAACTCAGCCTATGCATGACGATGGATATTTCGGCGAATCGATAGCCGCCAAGTACGACGAAGACTCGGCCGAGATGTTCTCGCCCGAGTCGGTTGGGCCAGTAGTTGACTTCCTGGCGAACCTCGCAGGTGCCGGACGCGCCCTGGAACTTGGTATTGGCACAGGTCGCATAGCGCTGCCGCTCGCACAACGCGGTGTGTCTGTACACGGCATCGACATGTCGAAAGCGATGCTCAAACGGCTCCTTGAAAAGCCAGGTGGCGAAGATATCGATATCACGATCGGCGATTTCTCTAGTGCCTGCTTGGACAGCAAATTCAGTGTCGCCTACCTCGTGTTCAACACCATCATGAACCTGACCACCCAAGAGGCCCAGACAGCCAGCTTCAGCAACGTCGCTGCACACCTCGACCCCGGGGGCTATTTCGTGGTCGAGGTCATGATGCCGAAGATCCAGGAGTTCGCTCCCGGTGAGACCGTCCAGCAGTTCAAACAAGGTAGCGAGCGCCAGGGATTCGATGAGTATGACGTCGCAAACCAGGGTCTTATCTCCCACCATCTCACGCTGCGCGATGGCCAATGGGAGAACCACTCAATTCCGTTCCGCTACGTATGGCCTTCTGAACTGAACCTGATGGCCGAAATGGCTGGCATGAAGTTTCGGGAGCGCTGGTCAGGCTGGAATCGCGAGCCATTCACTAGCGAGAGCCAAAAGTTTGTCGGAGTCTGGCAAAAGCGCTAATGGGCGTTCTCATTGCACGGATACTTTGAGAGTCTCAGGCTGGATGAACTGCCGCCACCTTGCTCCGTCTACCCGTATCCCAATCTAGCTAGCACCGTCCGAACTGCTCCAATCAACCCGTCGATGTCCTCTTCTGTGTGCACAGAAGACACTGTGCCCTGGCAACTTGGCGAGAGCAGGTAACCCTCATTCTGTAGGCCCAGGAACATCGCTCTGGTCATCGTCTTATCGTTTGTCATTGAAGACCGGTAATCGGTTACACGCTCCGGCGTGAACTGCAAACACCACAGCGACTCCACGCCCGTCACACCCATCGGCGCCTCGACCTCTGCGATAAGCGCACGTAACTTGTCCCGGATCACGCCTCCCATCCGACCGACATACTCATAAACCTCGGGAGTCGCCGCCTCCAA
>JAYGCF010000014.1:0-10101 GCA_046583495.1 Dehalococcoidia bacterium | reverse complement strand
GAAGAGACACTGTAGTGCTAGCCCGTGGCTGACAATCGCCACGCGTCGATGACCGGGCTTGCCAACGAAATCGTCATTGCATAGCAGTTCGTCTTCAAGCCAGTTTGAGAACCGGCGCTCCACGTCTCGGTGTGATTCACCATCACTCGGCTTGAACCATTTGCCGCTCTCTGCCATTAGGAGTTTCACATTCGGCGTGTGGGCCTCTTCGACGGGCACACCTCGCCAGGCTGGCACCTGACGCTCAATGATGTCACTTGATTGGTTAAATCCTTCGTCGTCTATCCCCATGCCCTGTAACATTCCCTGCGCCGTTTGAACGGCCCTGACCATGGTGGAAGAGTAGATTCGATCAAAGGTCCGGCCCTCAGCCCTCAGACGTTGTCCAACCGCAAATGCTTGTTTGTGGCCACGATCGGTTAACGGCGCATCAAAGTTCGTGCCGGACGCGAGTCCTGGGGTGATGTTGGATTCTGATTCCCCGTGTCGAATGAAGTAGAAATCTGCCATGAAGTCAGGGTTAATCATGTGGCCTCCAGTTTTCGTTGAGACTCTAGTTAAAAAGATCTGTGGCATGATCCCATTGCAAATGGGAGACAGGATCTGGTGCGTGTACCGACTTTAACTTTTTTGTTGGTCACTCCGAACTGTTACTCGAGCGTGATGGTTCGGCCGGAATCTGACGATTCTCTGACAGCGTCCAAAATTTGCTGACAGCGCCATGCATCCACGAAATTTGGCGACGGGGAACTTCCGTCTTGTATGCCTCGGTTGAAGTCCTGCACCAGTATCCTAAAGGCCATTAACCGCGGATCGCGCGCGTCGGAGAAGGGCATAAGCCTAGCCGGAGTATCAATGGCTTCAAGAGGATTCCCTCCCTGTGCTCCTAGAATAGCGCCATCCTCGGCAGGATTCGGACCTGCCTGCTCTCCATAGAGGGTTCCTTCGGTACCCATTACGGAAATACGTGCCCCTCGCGTTGAGACGGCAGCGGACGCTGTCATGATTGCTGTCCCGCCTTCCTTAAAGCCGAGCGTGAAGGTGAAGGAGTCATCGGTTTCAGAAGTCGTGGCTTTCCCTGTAACAGGGTCCATACGATCCGGGTGTATTGTCTCAAGTCGAGCAGATACCGATTCAACATCTCCAAACCAGTAACGAAGTCCATCGATGAAGTGGGAACCAAGTGCCCCAAGAAACCCTCCCCCATCTGCTTTTCGTGTGGCCCAAGAGGTTGGGGGAGGTGGACCGTCTGTCATATCGTTCTGGCCTATAAATAGTTCCAGTGAGGCCAGTTTGAAGTCACCAATGTAGCCATTGTCGATGAGTTCTTTCATTAACTGTCTTTGAGGTGTATGCCGAAACTCGTGGGCGACCATCGCCGTGAGCCCCGTTTCATCTGCTACATCACGCATCTCGGCGGCTTGAGCTGCAGACAGTGCGAATGGTTTCTCACACAGGACATGTTTCCCTGCTCGCAATGCAGCGATGGCGAATTCGTAGTGTGGTGCTGGAGGAGTCGCAATGGACACGGCGTCCAGGTCGTCGCGTGAGATAAGTTCATGTGCTTGGGTATGAAAATCTGGGACATCGTTTTCTATCGCGGCGGATCGAGCCCTCTCTTTGTCACGACTGTATACCGCTGCGACATCCCATCCCTCTGAGCGAAAACCAGGGATGTGAACCATCGATCCAAATCCCACGCCGAGAATACCGATTCTCTTTCGGCTCGTGGTCAATTGTCCCCTCCATATGCGTGTGTAGGCTAATCCCATGGTCGATCTGTGCGCCATCAGATTTGAACAGATCTGAATCAGTGATATTAAGCGATCTGTATGAAGTTGGCTGAACCTATCATGACCAGCTTCTGCAAAATCCAAGCCTGCGGTGTAGGTCTCCTTGAATTTATGCCCCGGACAGATCTTCTTTGACTTAGAGTCGGGAGAAGAAGATTAAAAATGCTGTAATGCGCGCTATTCATTGCACTCTGCCACAATGCTCCACTCCCCTGATGATATGGGAATGGATTTCACAACTAAGGGAACAACGACTATTACTACCGGTCATCGGACTCGGATAGACATAGGGATTGAAGTTTGTTGGCTCCTTGCGCTTGCATTGGTACCACTAGCTTTCAATGGCCGTGATGTCGTACTGCTATTTTTGCAGCCAAAAGATTTCCTGTTGCATTTGGCTTCCCTTTCGATCTTGACCCTTTGGAGTATCGAGTGGGCACTTGGAGAATATCGACTCGGTGTGAACTCGGGTTTTTGGAAGTCATTTATAAATTGGCCTGGTCGTAATCCACGGAACTGGGCACTTGTAGCTGTGGTTGGATTCGGCACAACAGCGGTTATTTCGACAATTTTGTCTCCGATGCCGTCGGTGAGCTTATGGGGACGGGATTTTGCAACGCTGGGATACGAGTTGTATTCAATCCTGTCGTTCCTGGTGATTTTCTTAGCGATCGCCTTGCGCGTTAAAGACCCTGAACAGGTTCGGCGCATTTTTTGGGTTGTCGTCGGTGTCGGTTCGTTGGTTGGCCTTTATGGCGTTTCTCAACGGTTTGGATGGGATCCTGTCGGGAATGGCGCTGGTGATGCTCGCTCGATTGCGTCGTTCGGGAACCCGATTTTTTTTGGTTCTAACCTAGTGATGACCATTGTTATTACTTTTGCTCTCGTACTGGACAACGCCGGCCGAAATAACCGTTGGTGGTTAGCCCTTATGGCGACATCCATGGCTATTCAACTGGCATCGCTGTGGTTCACCGGAAGTCGAGGGCCTTGGGTGGGCGTTATGTTCGGAATCGGCAGTTTTGCGCTATTGGGCCCGATATTCCTCACACGGTCTCAGATAGTTCGAGGTGGGTCTGTTCTGGTAGTAGCGGTTCTGACCGTGGTTCTTTTGGCAAATCTCGTGCCTAATTCGAATGATGGACAAACTAGAGGACTCACTTCGCTTGTACCAGGGGTGTCACCGATTGGAGGAGAGGTTGGTGGTCGATCGGATATATGGCGTGCCAGTGTGCGGTTGCTCGACAGTTGGGAGAATCCGAATGAAGAGGAAGGGATGGATTCGACCCTTCGACCGATTTTCGGCCTGGGTCCGGAGATGTACTTCTATTCCTTTCCATTAGTCTCAGACCCTCAGAGTGGAACAGTGGTTGTAAGTCACGCACACGACTGGGTTCTCCAACTGTTGCTTGAACTTGGCTTTCTTGGGTTTTTGACGTTCGTATCTCTTGCTGTTTCCGTATTGATAACCGGATTTTTGTTCATATGGGATTGTCGTCGAGATAAAGATCGGAATTCCCAATGGCTTTCGATTGCTACGCTTACATTGATCGCTGCATTGATAGGTCGGGCCGTTGAACAATCGGTTGGTGTGGCACGAATTGCAGACCTCCTGTTGTTCTGGGCACTGCTTGGAGTTGTTCTTGCGATCCCTGAGATGAAACAGCGGACAGGATTTGTGTTTCGGAACAACTTACGATTGGGCTCGGGCTATTTGCGGCTTGCTATGGCTTCACTAGTGGTGCTTGTTGCCCTAGCGATTTTTATTGCCCGTGATGTCCAAATGATGCGAGCAGGACTTATAGCGGGAAGCGGTTTTGCGGCTGCCGAGGCTGGTGACACAGCGGAGGCAATAAGGCTGTTCGAACGGGCCAGTCTCATCGCCCCAGATGTGCAATATTACGGAGTATACGCGGGGGAGTTGCTAGTTCAACAAGCACAATCCCAAATTAGCAACGAAGCAGCTTTAGCATCTCTCAAAGCTGCTCGGGGTACGTTTATGTCATATGAGGAACGGGACCCTCTAGCCTTTATCACTCAGTCGAGAATTTTAGGGACCGAGGCTGAAATGGTAAATCGGGGAGACCCCGGCCCGAGGAAGGATCTGGTGGATAGGGCCCTCAGGCTTGCCGATTCAATGCCGGCGTATCCGACCATACAAGCGATTGCTTCTGAACAGGTTCTCATCGCCGGTCAAGTCGAGTTAGGCCTTGTATTGGCAAATCGAGCAATTGACATGGAGGCCCGAACCTCACCTCAACCCTTGGCATGGTTGCAAAGGGGGCAAGCACTAGGTGAACTAGGCGATGCAAGTACTGCCCTCGAGTCGTTTACGATCGGGCTCTCACGCGATCCGAATGGCCCTCTTGCAGCTGGATTTCATCGAAACATTGCAATGGCGTACGAAGACCTTGGCGATTCTATGATGGCAGCAGAACATCGAGCACTCGCAAACGAGATAGACGATACTCAGCAATCGAATGAACGCTAACCTTTGAGTCTTTGTTTTAACTATTTACATCATCGGTCTATAACTGAGGAAACATCTCCCAGGCTATCGCGCATATTCTCAATCCCGAGATACCAGTTCGAATACCTCTGCCAGTAACTCGTAGGATCTTTTACGATCCTCATAATCATGGGTGATCGTCAAAATGATCACTTCTTCGGTGTTATATCGTTCGGCAAGTTCCAGAATTTTACGTTTAACCACGTACGGATCTCCCTCTATGGCATTCTCCTGTTGTTGGGCGAGGTAGGCCAGTTCTTGCTGGGAGAATTCACCCTCGGTGGCAAGTTCGGGTGCGGGTACTCCGTCAAACGATCTGCCTTGATCGCGTCGCAATCTCATGAGATGCCTGCTGAGTCCGAGCAGTCGGGCCTTTTCGGTGGTCTCTGCACATGTCGCAGAGATTCCGATGTTTACGCGTGGTTCCGCTAACCACTTCGAAGGCTGAAACATTTCACGGTAACGGCCAACCATGTCTGCTCCTACCTCTGGACTTATGAAGTGGGCCCAGGAAAGTGGGAGGCCTAAACGGGCTGCGTAGGTGGCACTTCCAACCGACGATCCCAAAAGCCATGGTTCTGGACTCGTGGCCCCTGAAGGCATCGCCTTCACACCATAATGAGGGTGGTCTTCGGGTAGATTGCCGTCCATGTAGTTCAGAAGATCAGTCACTTGCGCTGGATACGATTCCAGAGGTGCTCCGACGGGGCCAGGTTGCAGGGCAGCCGCAGTTTGACGATCACTGCCAGGGGCTCTTCCTATTCCAAGGTCGATTCGACCCGGATACAAGGTTTCCAACATGCGGAACGACTCCGCGACTTTCAGAGCGGAATAGTGGCTGAGCATTACGCCGCCACTGCCTACTTTTATTCCACTAGTAGACCCTGCAAGGGCCGGGATCAGAATTTCGGGTGTCGAACTGGCGAGAGTCTGAGTGTTGTGGTGTTCTGCTAGCCAGTAGCGGGTATAACCAAGCTGATCAGTAAGTTTAGCCAAATCTATGGTCGCAAGAATTGCATCTTGTGCGGTTCCACCCATGCGAATAGGGGACTGATCGAGAACGCTGAGTTTCAAGCGTGATTCCTTCCAAAAGTGTCGCGGTTGGTAAAGGCGATGGTGAGGATAACTCTTATTATCTGCTGTATTCCGGGCAAATGATGGAAAACCGTTTTGACAAGCCATCTGTTCCAAGGTGCAAAACTCGGTTTTTGTTATCCGTGCAGGCTTCATTACGTAACGGAGTATGATTTACATGCGGCGATTAGTCTGAAATCGAGTTTCCTTGTCAGCAGGTAAACGGGTTGGGAGCATCTAGCTGAACGCAATGAGGGACGCCATATATTCGAGCCTGTACATTAGGCGCGTTGTGCTCCTCGTACTGCACACTTTCCTGGTAGCTGTGTCGTTCTGGGCAGCGTTCGCGATTAGGCTCGACTTTGATATTGACAAGATTCCGACAGAACTTTTCTGGGAATCTTTACCGATCCTTATTGCGGTTCGCTTGGCGTCATTAGCAGGATTCCGCCTGTTCCGTGGCATGTGGCGATATGTCGCTATTCCGGATCTGGTTCAGATCTTCAAAGCCACATTAATAAGTTCGATAGCCTTCTTGTTGCTGCAGTGGTGGCTCTTTGGTTTTGTCGGATTCCCGCGAAGTGTTCTATTGATCGATTTTGCTGGAAACCTGTTCCTTCTATCGGGGATTCGGCTTGCGGTTCGCATGCTGCGAGAACGAGCAATGAGCGAAGTCCGGAATGGTAATGGGACTGGAAGACTCCTCATCATAGGGGCGGGTGATGCGGGGGCCTCACTGTGTTCACAGGCATTTAGTACAAGAGCATTCCAATACACGCCTGTAGCGTTTGCTGACGACGATAAGCGCAAGATTGGTCAGACAATAATCGGCGTCCCTATAGCGGGACAGATATCCGAGATTCCAGCGTTAGTTAGGCGATATGACATAGATATCGCAGTAATTGCCATTGCATCCGCCAGTTCCTCCCGGAAGCGTGGGATTATCGAGTTGTGTAGAGATGCTGGAATTGATTGCAAAATCCTCCCTGCCACCTCAGACCTTGTGGACGGCACTGTGAACATTTCACAGATACGGGAAGTCGAAATCGTCGATCTTCTTGGTCGTCCTCAGGCAGAGTTAGATTTGAACCTGATTCGTGGTTCGATCAAGGGTAAGAAAGTGATAGTTACCGGTGCGGCAGGATCAGTGGGATCTGAACTTGCAAGGCAGATAGCGACGCTAGATCCAAGTCTGTTGGTTCTAGTAGACCGTGCTGAAAATGGGCTCGTTTACTTTGAAAATGAAATTAGGCCCATGGTCAATCAAGACACTGGGTTGATCGTTCGCTTGTTAGATGTGAACGACACATCGGCGTTGATGAGACTCATGAAGGACGTATCACCTGAAATCGTCTTTCACGCAGCAGCCCACAAGCACGTTAACCTGATGGAAGCGGTTCCATCGCAAGCTATCGCCAACAATGTAGGTGGCACGCTTTCGGTTGCACGTTGTGCGGTTGAGGTAGGGGTTGAGAATTTCTTGTTGATTTCGACTGATAAAGCAGTCAATCCTACAAGTGTCATGGGGGCCACAAAGCGGATGGCTGAACTCGTTGTCAGAGAGTTCAATTTTACTAGTTCAACACGCTTTGTTTCCGTTCGATTCGGGAATGTACTTGGATCAAATGCTAGCGTCGTGCCTATATTCCAACGCCAGATCGAAAACGGTGGGCCTGTTACCGTGACAGATCGTGATGTAGAGCGTTATTTCATGAGTGGAACAGAGGCGGTGAGCCTTATTCTTCAAGCCGCTGCGTTGGGAGAGGGTGGTGAGGTGTTCATTCTAGAGATGGGGGACCCAGTCAAGATCGTAACGCTTGCCGAAACTCTTATTACTCTGTCCGGATTAACTCCTGGGGAGGACATAGAGATCATATACACGGGTCTTAAGCCCGGAGAGAAACTATCTGAGGTTCTAAGTTTCGCTGGCGAAGACATGACCAAAACGGGCCTAGAAAAGTTGTGGGTATTGAGTGACTCCGAATGCGAGGTTGGGGTTGTAGAGAATGTGGTGCAATTGCTCGAATCACTTCCGAGCCTCGACGAGAGCGAAGTGCGGGGTCGTATATCAGGTTTCGTACCTAGTTATGAGCCAGCAGAAGTAGCGACTTCTGAGTAGTGTGTAAGTGTGTACAGCCTGACTCGTTTGTAATAGCCAGAGGCCTGATTGAGTCTTATAGCAAGCAAGAGAACTCAATTCGTCCAGTGTTTCAATATATCGCTGGCTTCTCTTAAGTCTTTGGCGCTGTCTATCGTTAACCACATGGCTTCTGATGGAAGAGCTGCAAGTTTTTTTTCGTTGGCCAAAAACGGGAACGTGGAAACCTCGTGGTCGCCAGATTCCGGCAATAGCCCTTTTATCTTCGGGTCGAACAAATAAACTCCAGCGTTAATCCACAACGGCAAGGATTGCTTCTCAGCAAACTCTTCCACTAAGTCATCTTCACCCATGTGTACGATCCCAAACTGACTGGGGTGTCGAGCTAGCATTAAGGTGGCCGTTGCATGTCTCTTTTCGTGGATATACAACAACAGTGAAAGGTCTAGGTTGGTAAGAGTGTCGCCGTTCGAAATAAGAACCACTTCCTCATTGTCGGGTACTAGGCTTAAACCTTTCCGGATGGCTCCGCCTCGCCCGAGAGGTTGATCTTCATGGGAATAGTGTGCGCGTATGCCAAATGCCGATCCATCACCGAAATGTGTCCTAACGGTTTCCGCGAGATAGCCGGTTAGAAATACCACGTCGGTTATTCCCTGCGAGCGCATCCATAGGACCTGGTATTCAAGAATAGGACGCCCATTGATAGGCGTCATAGCCTTGGCTACGGTGTCTGTGTATGGCTTGAGTCGCTCACCGCGACCGCCAGCTATGGTCAAGGCGTACAAGGCTCGAATTGCATCTCAGGAAGAGGATTGGGATCAATGATTTTGCTAATCGGTACTGATCGCACGACAGCATATAGCCTGTCAAGATCTTATACGGCGGTTTCCAAGTGTGCGATCTAGATTGGTTTTTAAGGTTTCTGGTATGCGTTGGCGATGTGGGATGCCTCTTTCGATCAAACTCTTTGCACTCTAGAAGCATAGGGCATGTATTCCCAGATCAGATCAACTCGGATCCAAATCTTCAGCAATCCTGCGATGTACGTTGGCTTGTTCGAGATCGCCGCGCCCTTCGTTTATAAACGCCAGCCCTCGGTGAGACGCTGCAATATAAATTCCCATGTAATATCGATCTAGCGCTGTTGTCCAAGCGAGTTCGGCGTCGTCAACGCGATTTGACTGGAACATTATTTCGCCAAGAGCCCACCAAGCCCGATGTAACGGCTGGGTGGATGATTCCAATGCTATTGCTTGTTCAGCGATAGTCAGTCCGAGTTCATAGTCTCCGGCGATCACAATATTTGCGGCGGCGTTCGACTGAACACCGGCGAACGATTTCATTGATTTGGATAGGTTTAGGAATCGGGTGATAACTTCCGGTTTAAGTTCGTCATCCCCCAGCGAGACAAGTGCCTTGGTGATGTTCGAAAGATCCAGTTGTGTTTGCCAGGCCAAGGGGTCGCGTTTCTCGTATTCAAACAAAGTTGAGCGCGCCGAAGAGAGAAATTCCCGTGACCTTTCTCTGTCTTCAACTGCGGCTGCTGTCCTCAGTAAGAAACCTGCTGTCTCAGTGTAGTAACGCTCAACATTAGGGGCTAGGTCACTGGCTTTTTGGAAAGAGTCGAACGCGCTTTCGGTATCACCGTTTGCTTTTTGCTCGAAAGCATTGGCGGCGATCCAGCCCGCTCGCATCGTGTTCAGATCTTGTTGAATGAACACCAGTAGTCCCAATAATGACGCGATTACCACTGATCCGATTAGGATCAGTTCGCGCTTACCTCCACGCATGTTTGACAGTCGTAAATTCGGGCGTTTGCGAACGGCAACGCCTCTATCTATCTCCGTTGCAGCGATGACTAGGCCCATGAGAGCCCAGAAGGTTACAAGATCACTGACTCTTCCCACTCCGGCACCCTGTTCTACAGCGCGTGCCACAAGAGCGGCTATAAGCCCGATTAACAAGATTGCTAACCAAGGTTCAGAACTTTGTTTGCGGGCGATCTTACGAATAACAGAGATACCGGCGATGAAAACCAGGAGAGCAGTGGTTACTAACGCCAGAAAACCTGTTAAACCCTGCTCCATCAGTACTTGTAGTCCGTAATTATGAGTATGGCTGTTTGCCTCAAACCCACCCAACGGTCGAGTTGTTTGAGGGTATGAGTAGAAATACATGTCAGGTCCGAACCCGAACAATATTCTCAATCCTCGCATCAGCTTAGATTCGTCGGCTACGGTCTCCCGTGTCACAGCGAGCTCAATGGCGCCACGCCATATATCCGCTCTGTTTCCGATCGATCTACTTGTTGGATCAACTAACCCAAATGACTTGATTTCCGAAGCTTGCAGAAGTGTCAGAGTAATAGGAGCCTCTAATGTTTGAAGAGGTTGCGGTGCAGAAGACCCTGGGATTTGGGTGTCCCCATCGGATCCCTGAACCTCTTCTATGCTCACCTCCATCTCTTCATCTTCTGTAGAAGGTTTTATGGGCTCTACTGTTAAAACAAACTCTTGTGCGGTTTCATTTGTTGAAGGTTGTTCTGTGCTGACCTCCATCTCTTCATCTTCTGTAGAAGGTTTTATGGGCTCTACTGTTAAAACAAGAGATCGGAAGAGCACACG
>JAYGCF010000085.1:0-23304 GCA_046583495.1 Dehalococcoidia bacterium | reverse complement strand
CCGACCGATGCAGTAGTTGGTGGTAAAGGTTTCAAGGACCGTGTATTCCTGACACTGGACGCGGTGAACGCTCTTGGAACTGACGATACCCCGACAGTTAAGGTCGCTGGTTCCATCGCAGACGCGGCGGGTAACACAACGTCCACCGGCTCCAAAAAAGCCACAGACGTTCTCGCTCCGATTATCACAGTTGCTTTGAGTGGTGGCTCTTCCACCACGGCACCGGCAACTCTGACCAAGTCGGCGATGTCGATCACGATCACATCGGATGAAAACCTTTCCAACGACCCGACCGTCGCCATCTACGATGAGGCGGACGCGGTGAACGCGGAAGGAACTGTCACGGCAGTGAACCAGGGTTCTAACACCTGGATTGCTACCTTCAGTGGCAGTGCATTCACCGGTGGTAGCGTGGCGAAGCCTGGTGGCTTCAAGAAGTCCGTTTACGTAACTGCGGATGACGCTACAGCTGTGACGGCCTCAGGTGTGACCGTTAGCGCTGTTGATTACGAGCAGCTTGCTGACGGAACCACGAACCTGCCAGACACTACGGTTCCTGGACAGGCGATCACGGGTAAGAAAGACGACGCAGCAACAGGCGCGATCACGTTCACACTGGACAAGACCACGCCAACCCTGACGTTGTCGCCAACAGGTAGCACGTCGGACAACAGTCCGTTCGTACGCTGGGACTTCAAGGAAGTTGTGGATGTTAGCAAGGCAGAGTTCGGTCTTTCGACCGCTGTCGCTGACATAACGACCGAGCTAGAGTCCACAGACAATAAAGTGTTCATCCGAGCCACATCAGCCCTGGCCCTTGGTACTTACAAGGCAACGGGTACGGTGACAGACTCGGCTGGCAACAAGGCCACTGCACTCAGCAGTACCTTCACAATCACGAAACGTGCAGACTTCAAGCTGACCGTTCTGCCGGGTACGACCCTAGTGTCGTTCCCGCTGACGCCGGGTGACGCTGACATCAACACGGTGTTTAGCCCAGCCGGTATCTCCTCGGTATCGTCCTACGACGCTTCTGCTGGAACATTTACCAGCGCAGTGCGTGACGCCGAGAGTGGTAGTCTTGCAGGAAGCCTCGCAAGCGTGGAAAGTGGAGTCGGTTACGTTGTGGTAGCGGAAGCGGTCTCGGCCCTTGTGGTCCCGATCCCGTCCCTTAGCGCATCGTCGATCCCGCCGTCAATCTCACTGGTCGCAGGTTGGAACCTGATCGGTGTGACAGACGTGACGGGTGACCCGACGACGGGTGCCATAAGGCAGCCGACGACGACACTGACGACACGAGCGGTCTACTTCCCGACCAAGGTCACCCAGGTATACGACTGGGATGCGACCGGCAAGGTCTGGAAGCAGGTTGCAACGACCGACAACGTGCTGGTCGGTGATGCCTACTGGGCATACGCCTCAGCTGCGGACATCATCGTCCCGTAGTCGGAAACCCTTAACAGGGAATCAGACATACCCCCCTTCCCTTTATTGGGGAGGGGGGTATGTGTTTTTCTGGGGTGTACTTAAACTGTTCGGTAAATGGAATCGTCTAAGTATTCAGGAGTGAAGATGAACAGGAGACGGTTGTCTGCGTGCGCGACGCTACTGGTAGCGGTAGTCCTTGCAGCAATGGTGTGGGGATCATCGACGACACACGCACAGGGGCCACCGAGCCTCGGGTTTACGCTGTACCAGGGGTCTGTGACGGTTGCAGGCCTACCGGCTGAGGATGGCTCGGAGATCCGAGCTCGCATACCGAACATGGGTTACGAGTCGACGGTCGTGGCAACCGCTGGTGGGCGGTATAACGCTCTTCAGGTTGGTCCAGTTCCAGGAGCAAGTGGTCAAGAACTGGAGTTTGTACTAGGCGATCAAGTGGTAGCTATTACTGTCGACAATTACGACGCCCCGAATTGTTCGAGCGAAGCGTGTCCGACATCGAGAGTATTTAATCTCAGCTTCGTCTCTGCTCCGGTGCCACCGACACCGGTACCGAGCCTCCCTGCGAGATACTCGGGGTATGTCTCCGCTGACGGTGCGATACCGTCAGATTCGGCTCCGTTCACAGTGCGCATCGGGACAGACTATGAGGTGACGGGTGGTACGTTAAATGGAGGTGATTTTTCGATCATTGTCGATCCGAAAAATGGTGCGCTTTCTGGAGAGACGGTGGAATTTTTTCTGTACGACGTCAAAGCACCTCAGACGTCTACGTATCAGGCCGGGGCGATTGTGAGTGATTTGTGGCTGACGTTTGCGGGTGTTCCGATACCGACGGCGGTACCGGAGGTGTTACCGACAGCAACGGCAATCCCTGAACCGACCCCTGAACCGGCTCCGGAGCCGACTCCGGAGCCCACCTCGATGCCAATGGTGGCAGCGACAGCGACTTCGATGCCCCAACCGACCTCTGTCCCGACTCCGGAACCGACGCCGATTCCGACCGCGGCTCCCGTCCCGACTTCGACGCCAGTTGTTATGACAGGGTTTGATGTCGACGAGCTGTCCGAGGCAGTTGCTGAGGAGGTGGCACGGGATGACGTAGGGAAGGAATTCGAGGAGTCAGGAGGAATGTGTGCGGCTAATCCCGGAGGCCCGGCGTCGGGTGGGCAACTGGGATTGATACTTGCTCCGCTAGGGCTCGCCCTTTGGTTAGGGATTAGGCGCCACGGGATGGGTTCAGCCGAATAAGCGATCGGTCTTTTGAGGTAGCCGGAAGATTCAAGCTAAAGGTGGAAGAACCTGAGATGGCTGGAGAGCCTTTTCTCAGGTTCTTCTCGGCCTAAAAACCTTGTTTCTCCCGGTTCGCGGATCAAATCTTTGTGTAAGTAGAGACTTTTGTCGTGTGTGTTTTTCTGGGAGGGACGTAAACTGGTGGGAGTGGGTAACTGTTCAGGAGTCATCATGAAGAGACGAGTCGTATCAGGCTTGGTGTTAGCGTTTGCACTTGTGGGCGTATTTGTATCGAGCCAGGCCCCGACACAGGCTCAAGGCTTTCCGAGCCTGGGCTTTACTCTTTATCAGGGTTCTGTGACGGTTGCAGGTGAGCCAGCGGAGGATGGGCTTGAGATTCAAGCTCGCATCGTCGGTACTGACTACGTGTCAGCTGTGGGTGTAACAAACGGTGGGCGTTATATAGCGCTACAGGTTGGACCTGAGGCGAATGCCAATGGTAACGCCGTGGAATTCACCCTAGAAAATCAGATCGTGGCGACGGTCGATGACATATATTTCTTGCCTGACTGTTCTTTAGAGGCGTGTCCTAACGGGCGAATATTTGATCTAAATTTTGCGACTGTTCCACTAGAACCAACTCCAGTGCCTAGTCTTCCAGCAAGATACTCGGGGTTCATATCTGCTGCGGGATCAACACCCCCAGATTCAACAGTGTTCAGTATCAAGATTGGGGAGACGTACGAAGTCATAGGTGGCAGTCTGTCCCGTGGCGAATTTTCGATAATAGTCGACCCACAGGACATGTTGCTTATAGGCTTACCTGTTGAGTTTTTCTTGGGAGGTTTGAAAGCACCACAGACTGTGCCTTACCAGTCTGGTGAAATAGTCGGTGACTTGATATTGACGTTTGACGCGTTGCCGACACCAACGCCAGTTCCGGCACCACCACCACCAGCAACCTCAACGCCGATGCCGGCACCGACGCCCATACCGACCGCTATGCCAGAACCGACAAGAACACCGACACCGATGCCGGCAGCGACGCCGGCACCGACACCGACGTCAACGCCCACACCGATACCTGCACCGATACCGGAAACCCCGGTGCCTGGAGCTACGGAAACTCCTGAGCCTCAAATCGAGGATGAGACTGATGGTGGTTCAGGTCTTTGCAATGCAAACCCTGGAGGTCCGGCTTCCGGTGGACAGTTAGGACTTCTACTTGTACCTGTTACTTTAGCTTTGTGGGTATTTATCAGACGTCGAAGCGGTGCAAGGGAACAGTAAAGGTTTCATAAAAACCGAACCCAAAGTAAATGGCCGCCCTCTAAAAAAGGCGGGCCATTTACTTAGTGCCTGAGTATTTACTAAATGGATACGGTTTAATTATTACCCTGAGGGCGTAGGATAACTAGCCGCTGAACTTCTCCAAGGTTTCCTCGTGTGACTGTAACTCTGGCAACCGGTTCGGGCTTGGAGAGACCGATCTCAGATACGAAAGCGTCTAATGCACTGTAATCGGACCCATCTGAAGGAACTCCCGGGTGAACCGGTATAACCATCCGAGGCTCTAATATTCGCGTCACAGCTGCAGCTTGATCGGCAGATATTGCCTGATCTGTACCTCCAGCAGGTGTGATCAGCACATCTACATGCCCTATTAAACGGGCGGCCTGAGCTGTAATGGGGCCGTTTATCGCCCCCAGGTTACATACGGTTATTAATTCTGCGTCCAGGGCGTAAACAGTGTTCAAAGCCCTGGGGTCGTTAGCGTCACCAAATGGCACGGCTATCCCACGTACGCCAAGACCAGAGATTTCATATTCACCCGGCCCGCGAATAATGGGTACCTTTTTCTCCCAGCCTGTAATTCCCGACAGGGCAGCGGCATGACTTACCGTTACTACGGCACTGTTAACGTCGATGTCTGCCCCCGGAACTGAGTCGGGCAATGGATCCATCACAAGTGTTCCAGCGGCTGCGTTTATGACAATAGATCGTTCGGCTTGCCAGCGAATGTCCATGAGGTAATTCCGGAAGCGCGTGTTACGCGTCTTAGGGTGACTGAAAATAGAAAAGGATTGGAGGTAAAAACTACCCGCAATCTCGGATTGTAATTACTACGTTCCACTCTACGCGCTCCCCATCGGGTGGTCAACGTAAGTCAATCGTGTTGACACCCCCCTGAGGCCATGCTACGTTCCGCTCGACTGACGGATGCGATATGTGACCGCCGTCGAAAGCCGGATTAAGTCTCTGAGAAGTGACAATGACTACTCTCAGCCCACGCCGCAGCAGCATACTCAAACTCATCGTAGACGGTTACATAGCGACCGGTGAACCGGTCGCCTCATCGGTTGTCGCTTCTGACCTTGAAGTGAGGGTGAGTCCGGCCACGGTCCGAAACGAGATGGTGAGCCTGGAAGATGACGGCTATATCATTCGCCCTCATAGTTCGGCTGGTGGGATCCCTGCAGACAAGGGATACCGTTTCATCGTTCAAGAACTTGAATCGGTTTCTAATGAGCCGGCGGCTACGGACTTCGCTGCCATTCAAGCAGCGTTAGAGAAGCGTCGCAGGGACATGGAGGAGTGGGCGGAAGCAGCGGCCTCAATTGTTGCCGGATTGCTGAAAACACTGGCTTTTGCATCAGCGCCCCGCGCTGACGCCTCTAGGATAAAGCAGTTAGACCTATTACTCATGCAGGATCTGACAGCCATGCTTGTACTGATCTTGCACGAGACCACTGTGGTCAAACAACTCATACCTCTTGATTCGGTAACTACTCAAGACGAGCTCTACAGGGTCCGTAATAGACTGCACGATACAGTGGTTGGTAGGACGGCTGATGAGATCACACGATCTATCGGTATGGTAGACAAAGTTAGAGGGCTGGAGTCTGTGATATTGGACTCTGCTGTGAATGCCCTGAGAGAACGGGATCAGACAAAGGTATCCGGCTACAACATTGAAGGCCTCGGTCGTCTCCTAGGCACTCCCGAACTTTCCCAGGATAACTATGCCGTCGCGTTGACAGAGGTTCTTGATAGCGAAGACGCGCTTTACGATCTCAGCGAAGGCGCCCCCAGCGATGGCACAGCCGTGGTTTATATTGGCGAAGAGATTCCTCGGGCTGAATTCAGTCGCTGCAGCGTAATTGTTGCGAGGTATGGCGTGCCATCAGAAGCATCCGGGGTAGTTGGTATGATTGGTCCTACAAGGCTTGCGTATCAACGTGCGGTGCCTGTTGTCGAGACCGCAGCTACCCTCCTGAGTGATCTCATTACAGAGGCTTACTATGGATACCCCATATCCAGCCAGTAACTAATATCCCGCACCAGGTCTAATCTGGGCAAACGGCGTCGCCGATTCTACTTTCACGTTCGTATAATGAAGACTGTACTATCACGTTATATTCCGCTCGACGAGATGAATTCCTCCGGCGATGACCACCAAAACTGATTTCTACGAAACTCTCGGAGTTGCACGCAATGCAACCGCCGAGGACATAAAAAAGGCGTACAGAAAGCTCGCGTTCCAGTTCCATCCGGACCGGAATAAAGATGCGGGCGCCACTGAACGCTTCAAAGAGATAAACGAGGCCTATCAGGTTCTCAGTGACCCAGAACGCCGTGCGTCGTACGACCAGTTCGGCCATGCCGGTACAAACGGTGCAGCGGGACGTGGTTTTGAAGGGTTCGAAGGGTTCGGCGGACTTGGAGATATCTTCGAATCGTTCTTCGGCGGAGGACAACCCCGCCAGGGTCCGGCCCGGGGGCGGGATCGTGAGTACCGCACTACTATTTCTTTTATGGAGGCGGTGTTCGGGGCGGAAAAAGAGTTCGACATTAACCGTATTGAACCCTGTGATAGATGCTCTGGAACCCGAGCGGAGCCTGGCACAGACGTCACTCAATGTGGAACGTGTAAAGGGTCTGGTCAGGTTCGCCGTATCCAGCGGAGTGTATTCGGACAATTCGCCCAGATGTCGACCTGTTCTACATGTCAGGGAGAGGGTTCGGTAGTCTCTTCCCCCTGTAACAAGTGCAAAGGAGCAGGTCGGGAGCCCAAAGGGCGTAGGATCTCTGTAACCATTCCTGCCGGGGTCGATACTGGAAGTCGAATACGTATTCGTTCGGAAGGAGACCTTGGTGACACTGGGGCTCCCAACGGCGACTTATATATCCAAGTCGAAGTTGAACCTCACGAGATATTTGAACGTGATCGTGACGATGTCCTTTTGAATCTGGACATTAACGTGGCACGAGCTGCACTTGGCGCCACTACCGATGTACCAACGGTAGATGGGCTAAAAGAATTCAAGATCCCGGCAGGAACTCAATCAGGTCAAGCTTTCAGAATGCGCAACTTGGGTGTCCCACACGTGGGAGGGTCAGGGCGTCGCGGAGATCAGATAGTCATCATAAATGTCGCGATCCCCAAGAAGTTGGATGAACGCCAGAGACAGCTTCTCGAAGAACTAGCCTCTACGATGGGCGACGATGTATCTCCGGAAGGGGAAGAAGGTGGTTGGCTTGGCAAGGTTAAGGACTTCGTAAACGGCGATGGTGCCTGATGGTGGCGTTGCAATCCTGGGTCCTCGATTTCATGAGCATTGGATAGACTTCTATGCCTTCCCAGTGGATCGAATTAAGTACGGAAGCACCCGGGGAGTACGCCGAGCCACTCACACACTTGTTTGCACGGCATGGAGAGGGCGGGGTGGTAGTTGAGGAGGCAGGAGGATACAACCCGGACGAAGGCGAGACTGCACCTATAGACGCTCCGGTGATTGTAAGGACCTATTTACCTTTGGATGCGACGACGAATGACCGTCGGGCAAACATAGAAATGGGGCTTCGCCTGATCTCCTACCTCCACCCGATTCCACCCCTGAAGGAGCGGATGCTTCAGGATAGAGAATGGGAAATTCAGGAGTTCGAACCGGTCCGAGTTGGGGAACGGCTTGTGATAGCCCCCGAAGGCTCTACATGGGATAAGACCCCGGCCGATATCGTTATCAAGCTTGATCCCGGCCTTGCCTTTGGCACAGGCCATCATCCGACGACTCGTATGTGTATGTTGTATCTAGAAAAGTTAGTTTCGGATGGCTGTAATGTCCTCGATTTAGGCTGTGGCTCGGGTATTCTTTCACTGGCTGCTTTCAAATTGGGTGCTGGCACCGTTGCCGGCCTTGATATTGAAGCTGATGCGATCAAATCAAGTTATGAAAACCTTGGTAAAAACGGGTTGGCCGATCGGGCTAATTTCGTTGAGGGTAGTTTGCCGGACGAGATTGCTCCAGACGGCACTTTTGATGTAACTGTGGCTAACATATCCGCAAACATACTGATTGCACTGGCTCCATCAATACTTCAGACACTTACTAAAGACGGAGTGTTCGTTGGATCAGGGCTTCTTGCGGAACGTAGGGACGAGGTTGAAGAGGCTTTCAATCGCGCAGGCGCAAGTTTTACAGACCTAACTATTTCGGGTGATTGGGCTGCATTTACGGCTATAGCGAAACATTGATACCAACCGAGTAGGTTCCATGCACAGGTTTTACCTGACAGACGGAATTCCGGCCGAAGGTCCTGTCCTGCTCCCTCGTGACATCGCACGGCAAGTATGGCGCGTCCTGAGAATGCGGTCGGGTGAAAAAATCGGTGTTTTTGACGGTAGCGGGATGGAGTGGACGATTGAACTCGATCAAGTTTCCGCGCGCTCGGTAAAGGGGTATGTGATTGATGTGTCCCGACCAAATACCGAACCGGCTGTCGATATCACCCTATACCAGTGTTTGATAGACCCCTCTCAGTTTGAATTCGTCTTACAGAAGGGTGTTGAACTGGGAGTTAAGAGATTCGTTCCTGTAGTAACTGAACGCGTAAGTGGTGCCGGCTCCACAAGGGTTTCTCATAATCGGCAGGCCCGCTGGAGCCGAATCATTCAGGAAGCAGCTGAACAGTCAGGGCGGGTTTCGGTACCTATGGTGGATGCTCCAGTAACACTGGAGGCAGCGTTTTCCGAACCGTTTGTGGGCCGGTTCATAGTGCCGTGGGAGGGAGAGACCCATTTAGGCTTGAAAGAGACTCTGGTTGAGCATGAAGTTGGCTCACCAGAAATGGTTGGTATCCTGATTGGACCGAAAGGAGGGTTAACGGAGGCTGAGATAATCTTTCTCAAGGGGAAAGGGGCAGTAATGGTTACCCTGGGGAAGCGAATTCTTAGAGCTGAGACGGCCGCTTTAGCCACGGTTAGCGCTGTTATGTACGAACTGGATGCACTGGCTAACTAGTAGCATTGGGAGTCTCTGAAATTGGTGCACGTGTCATTAGACCCTCTATGGCCGCATGCTGGTCCATTTCGCCGTCCAGTACGGCTTTTGTAATGTTGGTGATCGGCATATCTACGTTAAGTGAATCGGCAAGAGCTACCGCTTGATGCGTCGTTGGTACGCCCTCTGCGACCTGATCCATTCCCTTGATTATGTCTGCTGCAGAGCGGCCCCTCGCGAGTTCATGCCCGACATATCTGTTACGGGATAACCCGCTGTAGCAGGTCGCGATCAGATCGCCCATTCCTGATAGGCCGGTGAAGGTCTCTCTTCTGGCTCCCAGTGCGACGCCAAGTCGTGTTATTTCAGTGAGTCCTCGTGTCACAAAGGCAGATTTACTGTTATTCCCGAGTTCGTGGCCGTCAATGAAACCAGCGCCGATGGCGATGATATTTTTTAAGGCTCCACCGAGCTCTACCCCGATGAGGTCGGAGCTTGTGTAAACACGGAATACTCGAGAGTTGAGTATCGCCTGTGCAACCTCAGCAATTTCAGGATTGATGTGCGCGATCGTTGTTGTTGCTGGATGTCCGTTAGCGATCTCGAGAGCGAGATTAGGACCTGATAGAGCTCCGATATCATCACGGTTCATTGCCGCGCCTGCGACTTGTGACATCCGTTGTCCAGTGATCTTGTCTATACCTTTAGTTGCGCTAATGACGATGGCGCTGGGAGGTACGGAGCCTGCAATAAGACTTGCGTTTCGGGCTACGGTGGCAGAAGGAACGGCTATCAACACCAGGTTTGCGGTACTAAACGCCTGGTCGGTTTGCGTAGTTACGGACAACCGTTCGGGAAAGTTAATCCCTGGGAGGAAACGTTCGTTCATCCGAGACGCGTTGAAGAGGCTGACATCTGATTCTGTTCGGGCCCATAAACTTACATCATGACCAGAACGGGCCAATAATATGGCTAGGGTGGTCCCCCAGCTTGTGGTACCAACGATCCCTACGTTCACCATGTCAGGGCACCTAGCTCTCCCGCGTACGCGTCCTGGTTGGACGGCCTGCCTCAGTCACGGGCTTTTCTTCGCCCGATATCAGGCGACGGATATTCTCCGCATGCCGAACCCATATCACTCCGGCACCGGCTATCGAGAAGATGATGTACTCCATCGGTGCCAATCCTAGCAAGCCTAGCACGACGATAGTGATCGCCCCTAGAGTTGTTCCGAAGAGTGAGCCTACCGAGACATATTTGGTGACTGTCACAACGATCCATCCGACGGCGGTCACACTTGCGGCTATGGGTGAGAGAGCGATCATTGAACCCCAGCCCGTCATAACACCGCGACCTCCACGGAATCCAGAGAATACCGGCCAACTATGTCCTACGATGACGGATACGCCACACAATGCGTGGGCATATTCATTACCGTCTGTCGCGATCCATGCGATCCCTACTGCTAGAGCCCCCTTCACGATATCTAGACCGACGACGGTAGCCGCTGGTCCACGACCTAGGGTGCGGTACATATTCGTGGACCCCGTGCTGCCGCTTCCGTACTGTCGGATGTCTACTCCGCGTACTAGTTTGCCCACGACAAGACCAGTTGGCAGAGCACCCAGTAGATAGGACACAACTAGGGAGGCAACTAACAGCAATAGATCCATCAAGCTCCCCCCACGAATCTTAATTTGAGCGGACTGCCGTCAAATCCAAAG
Source organism: Dehalococcoidia bacterium (assembly GCA_046583495.1). Classification (GTDB taxonomy): domain Bacteria; phylum Chloroflexota; class Dehalococcoidia; order Lucifugimonadales; family Lucifugimonadaceae. The sequence goes on along the minus strand of JAYGCF010000085.1, from coordinate 12,623 downwards.
GCTTCCCGCAATCGGTTATCTAGGTAACGCTGATATGAGAAGTGTATTAAGTCCGGGTTTGCCATATGGAAGGTGAACGTAGGTGGGCCGGTCCGGGTCTGGGCAACTTTGCGTAGTCGTACTCGTCGATATCCTGCTCGAGGTGGTGGATGCGTTGCAAGAGCATCGATTACAACCCCCGTCAGATCACCCGCTGTTACCTGTTTAGACCACTCTCCATGTGTCTCAACAATTGCCTTTAATAGCCGATCCAAACCTCGCCCTGTCAGAGCAGATGTGAAGACTATGGAAGAGTTAGGCAGGAACTTGAACCTATCCCTGATTTCTTCTTCGGCTTCTTCCCGAGTCAGTTTGATACCTCGAGCAAGGTCCCATTTGTTCACCACTACGACCATGCCACGAGAGGCCTCAGAAGCAAAGCCACCGACGTGGAGATCCTGAGCAGTCACCATTTCAGACGCGTCAAGCACTATGAGCGATATGTGGGATCTTTCTATGGCCTGAATCGTGCGGAGAGCGCTGTACTTTTCAATACCCTGTTCCGTCTTACCCCGGCGTCTCAGGCCAGCGGTGTCGATGAACATCAAGCTGGTTTCGGATGACGATTCAGGTTCAACATAGTTGTACCGGCTGTCCACCGTGTCTCTAGTTGTCCCGGGTACGTCACTCACAAGTGCACGATCTTCACCCGTCAGCGCGTTTAACAGCGCAGATTTTCCAACGTTTGGTCGGCCAACTATTGAGATACGGATGTCACGTCCGTTGTCCTCTTCATCGTCGCTCACGATCGAATCCATCACTACGTTCATGAGATCGCTGATACCCATGTTGTGATAGGCGCTAATGGGGATCGGATCGCCCAGGTTCAGCTCATATGCCTCCACGGCTTGCTGTTCGCGTTCGATATTGTCTGCTTTGTTAGCTGCGAGGATTACAGGCTTGTCATATCTCCGTATCAGGTTTGCAGCGTCGCGGTCTGCGTCAGTGACTCCATAATCTGTGTCCGTAACAAAGATTAGAGAGTCGGCGTCATCAAGGGCTTTGAGGACTTGTGATCGCATGTCTGGCCAGAAGATGTCTTCGCTGTTGCCTTCGATACCAGCTGTGTCGACCAGAATGAATCGCTCGCTCCCCCAGGATGCGTCAGCAGAAACCCGATCCCGCGTCGTACCAGCAATGTCGCTCACAACTGCGATCCGTTGACCTGCGAGACGATTGAACAGGGTAGATTTGCCTACGTTGGGCCGACCGACGATGGCGATTACCGGGAGTGCCACTAGGGTTAGGCTCCGGCAAATAGATAGTGTAGGAGCCCGGCTTGGGCATGGAGGCGGTTTTCTGCCTGGTCGAAGGCTATAGACCGCGGATCGGTCAACATACCTTCAGAGATCTCCTCGCCTGGGTGCGCGGGGAGATCGTGCATAAAATTCACCCCGTCGGGAGCTTTATCCAATAACCCTGGGTTTACCTGGTATCCCTTGAATGCCTCCAAGCGGATTCGAGTCTCATCTTCTTGACCCATGCTCGTCCAGACGTCCGTGTAGACGATATCGGCATCACTGACTGCCTCAATAGGATCCGTCACTAACTTGAGGCTGCCACCGCTGGTCTCACTCAGGATGTTGGCTTTATTTGCGGCATTTTCAGGTAATGTATATCCATCGGGAGAAGCGATTGTCAAATGACCTCCAGTAGCGCCTATACCGAGCGCAAGACTGACCGCTACGTTGTTACCGTCTCCTATGTAGGCCACCCGGACGCCTTCAAGTGATCCTTTTGCTTCTTCAATAGTCTGCAAATCAGCCAGAGTCTGGCAAGGATGCTCTCCATCAGTAAGTGCGTTAATTACTGGGATGGTTGCGGCGGATGCAAATTCCTGTAACAAATTGTGGTCGAACGTACGGATAATCACCACGTCTACCATGCGTGACATTACACGTGCTACATCCTGAACAGGTTCGCGTCGACCGAGTCCCACTTCTTCTGGGGAAAAATAGATCGGGTGCCCACCAAGCCGGTTGATTCCGACTTCGAAACTCAGTTTGGTGCGGAGAGAGGGTTTTTCGAACAGTATGGCAACTGACTTTCCGACAAGCGCCGCTGACCGTTCTCCTGCCTTCAACGCTCTACCTCGCGTAATCACTTCGTGCACCTCTGAAGGTGCGAGATCCGTGACCGAAAGAAAGTGGCGTAAGTTAGCCATTTCGAGCGTCCTGTGAATTTCAACCCGCCGTTTGAGCACCATTACGCAAACGTTATCAACAATTGTATTCCTGTTACCAACGAGACTTCATCATTTGATCATGACGCGAAAACAGGCGAACCTACTGGTTCGCCTGTTTTCGTGAGGATACGTTGTTAATCAGCTTCAGATTGGCTGTTAGTCTCTGGCCAGAATGACGGTGCCAGTTGATGACAGGGTGCCGCCAGTCCCGTGAGCCATAGCCAGGTTACAAGTATCTAACTGGCGTTGACCGGTCTCCCCGCGGAGCTGTCGGATGGCCTCAACGACCGTGAAGATGCCGTACATACCTGGATGTGTGTAAGACAGACCACCACCACTAGTATTGAGGGGGAAGTCTCCCCCGGGCGCGGTGCGCTGGTTTGCCACAAAATCTGGACCTTCACCCGGCCCGCAGAACCCGAGGCTCTCGAGCGTTGCGATCACCGTGTATGTGAAGGAATCGTAGATCATGGCCAAATCTAGATCGTCGTGCGTAACTCCGGCCATCTCAAGTGCCTGTGGTCCGGTGTTCCGACCCCAGGTACGCGTTAGGTCTGGCATCTGGTGCAGGACTGAGTGATCGTGACCTTCGGCCGCTCCGAGGACACGGACTCCGCCTTTTTTCGTAGACTTAGCCCTTTCGGTCGATGTCACAACGATGGCCGCACCTGCATCCGTTACTAGACAGCAGTCGGGGAGGTGAAAGGGCCACGAGACCCACCGTGAATCGTGATACTCGTCGAATGACATGGGCGTGTCGTAGAAGTACGCCTTTTCGTTCATATTGGCCCACTTGCGTGTAGAGACTGCGATATTTGCCATAGCCTCCCGCGTGCGATCCTCACCGTACTGGTGCATGTACCGGTTTGCGGCCATCGAATACCCGATCGGCGCTCCCATGATCCCATAGATCGCTTCGTACTGGGCACTGGCTAGTCCTGGATTGCCCATAGGGCGTGCTCGGTTCGATCGACCGGACTCGCCGTGCGTGATCAGGGCGACCTCGCAGTATCCCGCTTCAATAGCAGCCATTGCATGGGCTATGTGGATGACGAACGAGGACCCTCCCACTGATGTCGAATCCGTGAAATGGGGGGTGATTCCCATGTACTCAGCGATATCGTACGTTGAGTAACCTGCGGTGAAAACGCCGTCCACCTCACTCTTGTCGATTCCCGCGTCAGCCAGGGCATTACGTCCAGCTTCTGCGTGAAGCTCCATAGGGCCCTTATCCGGGACGCGACCTATGTTGTCCGATTCCGCAACGCCGACGATAGAAGCCGATCCGGATATCGCTTTGAGCTTGTCCATTACTGGCATGTTATGGGTCCTCTGAACTTCGCCTGAGGCGCTTTAAAACGCTTAAACAGATTCTATTTGTTGTGGCGAAGGAAAGACCCCAAGGTCTTCCTTCGCCACGTTGTATTCTTGTTTAAGCCGGCTCGAACTTCGGTAGTGAGATTTCGTCAGTAATCGACTCAAAAACTACCTTGACCGGCATATCTATAGAGATTGCCGAAGGGTCCGCCTCTACGTTGACAATCTGGGTCGCCATACGGGGACCTTCCTCAAGTTCAACGATTGCGGGGACATAGGGGATGTCGTCCATGAAACCGGGGTGTGGTGGCCTGTGGACAATTGCGAACGTGTGGATCTTTGCGTTGCCACTGGCCGTAATCCAGGACGTGTTGTTATTCCCGCAGTCCGGGCATATGTTTCGAGGGTAGAAGTATGCCTGGTTGCAATCATCGCAGTTGCGAAGTCGCAGTTCTCCAGCCTTCGCACCTTCCCAGTAATTGTCTGATTCCGGCTGTGGAATCGGGATCGGTTTGTTGTATCCGTCTGCCATATGTCTGTTAGTCCCTTCCAAGTATTACGGTGCCGGTAGACGAGAGAAGTCCACCAGTACCATGGGCCATAGCCAATTTGCAATTATCAAGTTGTCGCTGACCGGTCTCACCGCGGAGTTGCCTTACAGCCTCGACGACAGTAAAAATCCCGTACATACCCGGATGGGTATATGAAAGGCCGCCACCGCTCGTGTTTAGGGGGAAATCTCCCCCAGGTGCAGTGCGCTGGTCAGCTACAAAGTCCGGGCTTTCGCCAGGTCCACAGAACCCGAGACTTTCTAGAGTCGCGAGCACCGTATAGGTGAATGAGTCATAGATCATAGCGAGGTCGAGATCGTCGTGCGTTACCCCGGCCATCTCAAGTGCCTGAGGCCCCGAGTGACGGCCCCACGTCCGAGTTAGATCCGGCATTTGATGGAGGATAGCGTGATCGTGGCCCTCCGCCGCCCCAAGGATACTGACTCCGCCCTTTTTGGTGGATTTTGCTCGTTCAGTTGACGTAATCACGATCGCTGCTCCAGCATCGGTCACCAGACAACAGTCTGGTAGGTGGAACGGCCATGAGATCCACCTTGAGTCGTGATACTCGTCAAAGGTCATAGGAGTGTCGTAAAAGAAGGCCTTTTCGTTCATGTTGGCCCACTTGCGTGTAGATACGGCAACGTTGGCCATGGCCTCACGTGTTCGATCTTCTCCGTACTGATGCATGTATCGGTTTGCAGCGAGTGAGTATGCGATAGGTGGGCCGATGATCCCATACGGGGATTCGTACTGAGCACTTGGAAGTCCAGGGTTACCACCTGCTCGTGCCCGGTCGGAACGACCAGCCTGACCATGGGTGATCAAAGCTACCTCGCAGTAACCAGCCTGGATGGCTGCGATTGCGTGGGCGATGTGTATGACGAAAGACGATCCACCTACGGAGGTGGAGTCCGTAAAGTGGGGCTGAATACCCATATACTCGGCAACATCGTAGGTTGAATATCCGGCTGTAAAAACGCCGTCGACTTCGCTTTTATCGATACCGGCGTCCGCAAGTGCGTTGCGTCCGGCTTCCGCGTGCAGCTCGAGCGGCCCCTTGTCAGGGGTCCGTCCGATTTGGTCTGACTCGGCGACACCAACGATGGCGGCCGTTCCGGAAACTCCTTTGAGCTTATCCATCACGGGCATGGAGCTGTCCTTTCTTTTTGGTTCTCCCGGTTTAGATATCCGGGAATTTTCTTAAATTGAAGGTTGAAAACTGATTCTGTGTCAATCGACATATTGACGGGCTGATTACTGTAGAGGTGAGTAAGGGGTCGGATTCAGAAGTTGATTCCGAACGTTTTTCACGATCAGCCCGTCCTCTTCTGACGCCGCCCGTACCTTATTCCACTCGGGATCGTTGCGGAATGCATCCCAAGCCTTCTCCCGCTGTCCTGCGTCCTCGAAAGCGATCATATAGATCAATTCCGTACTGGACGGTCCTACTTCGTTGGTCCAGTAACCAATGTTCTTTATCCCGTGCCGTTCAAAGATCTCCGTTGTGTGATCATTGAACCGCTTATTGAGCGCGGGCAAGCGCCCACCAAAGCACTCATAAATCCGCAGTTCGTAGAGCAAATCTGCCTCCTTGATCACGATTGAGGACATCGGGTACGCGTGTCCGCCCGGATTCTCACCTCGTAAAGGTACCAAGTCAAGAACGGATACCGGTTGGAACAAGAGTTTTGTTCCCTGACAAATTGGAGAATCACGACAATGTCGAAGAGTTAGTGAACAATCTTTCCGGGCGACTACAAGGTACGTCGGCCTATTTGCTATCTAGACGACTGGATTTCTTGCGGATCGATACGACCACTAACCCTGCTAATACTGCAACCGCCGCCGCAGCGATATAGGCGTCATGAAACGCAGTAACGAACGCCTCTGTAGTTAATCCTCCAGCGTTTAACGCGATCTCCTCTCGCCAGGTGAAGATCGCCATTCCAAATGTAATGGAGAGTGGGGTCCCAATGGTCTGACTGACTGCCAGAACGGATGAACCCGCGCCTGCGTGCTCTGGCCGTATTTTGCGCATTGCCAAAGAATAAACAGCGGCCTGATGAAGACCGAACCCGATCCCTGCGACGGCGATACGCATACCTACGCCGATGAGAGACGTTCCAGCATTTAAATCTGCGATAAATAAAAGACCCGATGCGGTAATTCCGGCTCCGACGACGGTCACGATCCGGTCACCCAACCGGTCCGCTAGCCACCCTCCGATGACGGAGCCAAAGGTTGATGCCCCGGCAACGATTGCCAGCATCAGTCCCACGATCATTACGCCTCTGCCGAGCACGTCGGTTATGAAGAAGGGGAACAGGAACCAGGTAAGGAAACTGGCAACGAATAGAAGTAGGTTGGAAACACCGCCGATGGAAAACCCTGGGGTAGTCCAGAGTTCCTTTGGAAGTATCGGCTGTTTAACTCTCTTTTGCAGGTAGTTGAAGGCAGTGAATAGCAATGCTGTGAGTATTGCCAGACTAATTACTGTTGTGGATATCACTCCATCGAGACGAGCAAAAGAGATGGCTGAGACAAACGCGAATAGTCCACCGTACAGTATTGTTGCCCCGGACCAATCAAAGCGACGATCCTTGCGCCCTGGATCGCGAGTCAATGCCCAGAAACCCGCAACGAGTACGGCCGCACCAATCGGCACGCGCGCGTAGAAAATAGCCTCCCATCCGATGGTCTCCGACAGGAATCCACCACCAAGCGTTGCCGTCATCTGGCCGGCACTCACGGAGGCCAGGGTTACTCCAAGAGCGGTACCACGACGTGCAGGTCCGAAAGCGCGTACCACCAACGCAGGGCCGGCGGTGAATAGGATTGCCGCACCCACGCCCTGTAGGACGCGCAGGGCAATTACCGCTCCCAAAGTATCCTGTAGAGCGATTAATCCGACAGCCCCTGTATATGCCACAACTCCCCATAGGAAAATGTGTTTCAGTCCGAAGGAATCTCCCAAGCCTCCAGCAGCGGGTGCAAGTCCGCTTCGACTGGCGTGATAGAAGATGATGATTCCCTGTACGGATATGAGGGATGCACCGAGAGAGTCACGCATGGTTGGCAACGAGACATTGATAGAAAAGTCCAGTGCTACGAGGAACAACCCTGCGGATGCGACTACTACCGTAAGTAATCGGTCACGAGAGGTCAGTGAAGAAGAAGTTTCGGTGCCCTGTGACACCCTTACTCGTCCGGCGATCGAGTGATCAAGTCGTCTGGTTTCACCGTTATCAAAACCCGTGTCTGGTCCTCAAAAATAATCCCCATGAAACGATCGATCTGGTCCGGATCATCCGGGTGGTACTTTGCTACCAGGTCACGTGTGACGTCCCACACATCCTCACTCTCCAACTCGGCGTTGCCGTAGGCGATCACCATCTGTCCGGTCGCCTGATTGTCGACACACACCGAGGCACGGGGGTCACGTTTGAGGTTCCACCACTTTGCCGTTGCGGTGTTAGTGGATATCACGAAGGCATCGCCGGTCCACAGGTACCATACCGGGGATGCTTGGGGAGACCCGTCTCTACGAAGGGTGCCAAGGATCAAGTTGCGTTGAGACTGCAAGAAGGCAGTGGTGTCTGGCCCGATGTCGGACAATTTCATAGTCCTGGCACTTCTTCCTCACTGGTGTTCAAGTTTGATCCGTTGCTGCGTACGTCTCTGGAGAACATATGGACCCAAGATGGGTAGAATCCGCAGGATATTGCTGTTCTCATCGACCAGGTGTTCGCGGCCGTAGTTCCGTAATACGGTACGGCGCCGAGGTCCAAGATGGCGCGTGTGATTGTTCCGGTCAATGCGCGACCTAGGCCGCGACCTCTGTGTTCCTCAGCGATGGCGATATGTATCTGATACAGATTATTTCCGTCTGCCGTCACACTTGCAGAACCGATCGCACGATGATCGACCAGACTAATAGCGATTGCCCGAAACTTTTTCTCGGTCTGTTCTCCTGGCCTTCGTATTGTTTCTTCACGCGTTAAATCTTCATGGCAGTCATCGTTATCTTCCTTGAGTTGGATGGTATAGCTCTTAGGAACCGGAAATTCTTTGAGATTTTCTTCTGCGCACACCCAGCGAGGGAAGGGGCCAAAGGTTTTTTGGCCAAGGCTTTCCATTCGTCTGGACACCTCTGCTATACGAACAGGCTCCATCATCTGATCTCGGTCTATGCCTGTGTACAACGGCATAACCCAGGACATCAACTCTGGTGACGCAGTTACAACACCGCCTAACCCTACAGAAACTAGGCTGAAATACGGATCGGGTCGATCAAACCATCGGCCACCTGGTATCGACGGGATATCAACATCGATCGGACCTGCTTCGACAACATGTACATTTCCATCAATCAGGTCGTCCCTGCGACAGAACTGCTCAGCGGAGAGCATGTCGAGTATCACGGATTGGACGCGATTGCGGTTAACCGTGCTTGTGGTCATATGGCGGCGAACATGGCGGTAATCCTTAATCCGGAAAACCAAGAAAATTGGTTACTCTAATACCTCGACGAGCTCCACTTCGAATATAAGAGTGGCGTTCCCTGGTATCACGAAGCCAGAGATGTTAAGACCGGCAGTTCCGTAACCTAGTTCTGGTGGAATTTTGATGCGGCGCTTACCGCCTTCCTTCATGTCAGCCATACCGATCTGCCAGCCCTCGATCAGTCCATTCAAGCGGAAAGATGACTCTTTCCCGCGCGTGTAGGTCGTATCAAATATGCATCCGTCGTCAAAAAATCCTGTGTAGTGCACCCGCATATTACTGTCGGGCTGTAACTCATTACCTTCCCCGACCTTGTGTTTGAGAATACCAACACCGGAGGCGATGGTTTCGTACGTGACCGAACTATCATCGCCGAATGGAGGGGCTTCTTCAGGGTATGTCCCATTGAGGCATGTGACCTCTGCTGGTGTTGGGGTAAGCACGATCATGTCGCCAAGACTGCGGTCGGAATTAGGGTTGCTTCCTCCGCAGGAGACTGCACTGAGCGCAAAAAAAGCGACAGTTACAGTCAGTGCCCAGCGTTTGTATGATTTCACCTAGACGCTCCAACTCGGGCTCTAAGATCCTGATAACCGTTGTCTATCCATGGCAGGGGGCTAGTCAGGAAGAACCGAGCACCAAGTTCCATGTAGCGGCCGACGTTCTCATGATTGCCTACCGTCCCTGGCGTCCGGCCCGCGGACACGATCTGCTTCACAGCGTCTTCGAGGACCTTGGTAACTTGAGGGTGAAAGGGTTCACCAAGGTGTCCGAGAGATTGAGACATATCTCCAGGGCCTACGAGGAATACGTCGATGTGATCTACCTTGAGAATCTCGTCCAGATTATCCAGCGCGATTACATCTTCTATGAACACAACAATCAGAGTTTCATCATTTGCCTTCTTGAAAAAATCAGGATCGCCAAGTCCTTGCCGACTTCCGTACATACCACGTTTACCGAGGGGAGAGAACTTGGCAGCTCGGACGACGGTTTCGGCGTCTTCACGAGTGTCCACGTGCGGGACTGCGATGCCCTGGGCTCCAAGGTCTAACGCTTGGTAAATGATTCCTTCTTCGACCCGGTTTACCCGAACGATCGAGGTTGTGCCTGCAAGGTCTGCGGCGCGCGTGAGGTCAGCTATGTTTGGAGGACTGACGAGATTGTGCTCTCCTTCAAACCACACCGCATGAGGTTCCATTGGCCCGAGTCGCTCGACGGTGTCCGCGTCATTTAATCCTTCGAGAGCGATAACATGTTTGCCTGCGGCCAATCGTGCTTTGGCTGTATTTTTACGAAGTGTTCGCATTGATTAAGCCTCTGCCCTTCTGTTCATTTCAATAAGTCCGGTTTCCATCCACTGTCCCGGAAAACTGAGAAAGAACTTCACGCCTTGCTCGAGGTGGTGGACCGCATTTTCATTTGATACAAGAGCACCGGCAGTGCGGCCAGCAGCCACAATCCGTCGTAGTGACTCATCGACAACGGCCTGTACTTCTGGATGTTGTGGTTTACCGATGTGTCCCATTGTTTGTGCCAAGTCACCAGGTGCTACGAAGAAAACGTCGATGTTGTCTACTTTAAGAATTTCGTCAAGGTTCTCGACGGCGATGATGTCCTCTATCAAGACGATCAACATTGTCTGGTCGTTGGCCAGTGACTGGTAGTTATCCACGCCGATTCCCTGTCGACTCGTGAACGAGCCTCGAAGCCCAATCGGGGCAAATTTACCGGCTTGCACAACTGCTTCTGCTTCTTCACGAGTGTTCACGTGAGGAACAGCTATGCCTTGGGCTCCGAGATCTAAGGTACGGTAAATTACGCCTGGTTCGTTCTGGTGTACACGAACTATTGGAGATGCTCCGATGAGATCGACAGCCCTAGTCAACTCACCGATGTTTGAGAAGTCGACCTCGCCGTGTTCCCCTTCAAGCCAGATGGCATCGGGTTCTAAATCAATTAAACGCTCAAGTGCATCTGCCCCACCGTAACCCCAGGAGGCCAGTGTCACTGCGACCTCACCTTTTGCGAGTTTTTCTTTAGCTTTGTTGACGCGTAGTTCGACCAATTGAGAGCCTTTCAAGGGTTATCGAGTCCGGTGATATCAGTTCCTATATGTCCAGCAAGAGATCCAAACCAGATTCTACGAGAACATTCAGTTTTAAGGGGAATGAGCTTTTGACTCTTCAAGCTTGGTGATCCTTTTCTCCGTTCCTCCGGGAAAGGTGAACCAAGCGAGAATGATCCCGATGAAGCTGAACAATGCTGACACTCGGAATACGGCTGAAAGGCCGGTAGCGAGATTATTTCGTGAAGCGGACAGATCTGCCTGATATCTCTCCTCTCCAAGTTTTTCGTCAGCCAGGTATTCTGATCTTAACTTTGCCAACTCATCAATGGCGACAATGATCTCCGGGTTTGCGATCCGAACCTCAGGGCTGTTCTCGTCCAGTCCAACGATGCTCACGGCTACCGAAGCGAAAAGCACCGCGCCAAATACAGCGCTACCCGCTGCCTGCCCGAAGAGACGCCCAAACTGGAGCGTTGATGTCACCACCCCAAGTATAGAAATTGGCATGGCATTTTGTATCGGAACGGTGAATGCTGTGAATCCGAACGACATTCCGAAGCCCATGAAAGCCGTATCGATAAACAACGCAGTTAACGAAGAAGAACTATCGAGATTGCCCATGAAAAGTAGCGCCACCGTCGTGATACTAAGGCCCACGATGCCCAGTTCTCTTGGGTGACCCTTTCGGGACAGTATCTGGCCCGAAACGTTAGCGCCCGCTGCGACTCCAATTGCAAGTCCGACCAATGGAATTGCTGCGTCAGTTGCAGATTTCCCGAGGACCCCTTGGACGAATAGTGGTTGGAATGCGGTGATCGCTATAAACGTGCTGGTGGTGGTAAGTGAAGCTATCCAACCAAGTGCGAAAACACGATGGCTGAAAAGGCTTAACGGGAGCATAGGATCTTCGGCCTTAAACTCAACGCGGGCAAAGATGGCGAACGCCAACAAAGCACCACCGAGTAATAACATGATTCTCGGTGAGTCCCAGGGATAATCGCGACCACCCCAGGTAAGGGCTAACAGCAGAGCTGTAGACGCAAGTACGAATAGCACGGCTCCAGCCAAATCTAGTCGGCCTTTTCGTTGACCTGGGGATACATTTGGGAACCAAATCCAAAGCAAAACAAGGCTTACGAATCCAGTAGGGACGTTCACGAAGAAGACCCAACGCCAGGTTAAGCTGTCGCTAACCACACCACCAAAAATTGGCCCCATAACCCCGGAGAGGGTGAATCCGGCAGTTGCCACACCCATCCACTTCGCCCGTTCAGACGGCGCCCATAGCGCGGCCATTATGATCCATACGCTGCCCATGACACCTGCGAACGATGCACCTTGTAACACTCGTGCCACGATTAACTGCGTCATGTTGATACAAAACCCGGCTGCCATCGAGGTCACCATAAAAAAGATCACGGATCCGATCAAAATAGGTTTTCTACCCGCGATGTCGGACAACTTGCCTACGATGGGAACAGCCGCAGTTGCTGCCAACGAAAATCCAGCGAACAACCAGATAAAACGATCAAATCCGCCAATGTCAGCGACGATATTCTGAGCTGCCGTTGCGACAACCGTCTGGTTCATGGTCGCCACAAATAAAGTTACGGTCAGGCCGGCAACAATTAGAAGTTTTTGTCGGTACGGGACATCAACTAGATCGTCTACTCGTTCGTTGGTTTTAGAGTCTCCCTTTGTTGCAGCCATAGATATAAAGGCTAACGGAGAGTTCCCCATGTCTCAACGCATTCGCAAGTTGTTCCCGAGAGACCTACAGGTGAACTATTTGACACATTAAAAGCAGGTTGTATTGGGTTACCTACCCGGCGACTCGTCTACGTCTGCGTCGTCTGCGTCTTGGTTCACGACCTGAAGTTGGGTCTGGTGCCAGAGTCCGGGACCCGTTGTTGCCTTCCGGTCGCCTGAGGGCAGAAAGGGAAGGGTAGTCATC
>JAYGCF010000005.1:0-46836 GCA_046583495.1 Dehalococcoidia bacterium | reverse complement strand
GTGCGGCCTTCCATTAATTCAGATAGTGCTCGCTGAACGAGTCGTTCCGACTGGGTATCCAGACTGCTGGTAGCTTCGTCCAGTAAAAGAACTCTAGGATTGGCTAATACTGCTCTAGCAATGGCAACCCGCTGGCGTTCTCCGCCGGAAAGACGATATCCGCGCTCGCCCACAACGGTATCGAAGTTTGCTGGTAGAGCGTTTATGGTGTCAAAAATCTGAGCCGCTTTTGCTGCTGTTACGAGATCGTCATCTGATGCAGCAGGATCGCCGTATCTCAGGTTGTCGCTGATTGATGCATGGAACAGAAAAGGATCCTGACTCACCACGCTGACCAGTGTTGAGAGATCACGTTGGGTAATGTCTCTCAAATCGATGTTATCGATGCTGACGCTACCGTCATCCACGTCGTAAAGCCGCGACATTAAATAACCAAGGGTGGTTTTTCCTGAACCACTCGGACCTACCAGCGCTGTGAGTTTTCCAGCGGCCGCAGTGAATGTGACATTTTCAAGACCGAAACTGTCCCCTTGTACACGTCCCGCGTCGTATTGGAAGCCCACATCAGTGAATGCTACTTCTCCCCTGATTGATCTGGGGTCGATGTGCACGGGTTCCTCCGGATCTTGGATCTCTGGCTCAAGGTCCAGGTATTCAAATATCCGTTCGAACAATGCGAGCGCACTGGTCACGTCAACCCCCCGGTTCAATAATCCTGCGAGTGGGAATAGCAACCGTGTCTGTATTGCTGTGAAGGCGACAATGTCTCCGACAGAGATTCCGGCGGAGTTATTAAAGAGTAGCCAGCCGCCTACAAACCACACGATCGCCGGGGCCATCCCGAAGAATGTCTGTACCAGGACGAAAAATCCTCGCCCCGTCATTTGCTGGCGAACCGAGACCCGGGTCAATTCTTCGTTTGTGGCGTCAAAGCGATCGAGTTGCTCTTGCTCTCGTCCAAAAGTCTTCGCCAGTATCACGCCTGATACTGAGAGAGTCTCACCAGCACTTGCCGTTAACTCGCCGACGGCCTGTTGCGCCTCTCGGGTGAGCCGTCGTCTGCGTCGACCTACTCTCACTGTGAAAAAGACGAATATGGGTGTTACACCCAGCGCCACCAGTGAAAGCTGCCACGAGATAATCGCCATGGCAATCACTGATGCAATCACAACCGCAGCGTTCGACACAATGGTGCTAATCGTGTCGGTCAGGACAAGCTGGGTATTGGTTACATCGTTAGTGAGTCGGGATTGAATTTCCCCGGTTCGTGTTCCAGCGAAGAACGATACTGGCTGCCGTTGCAGATGACTGTAAAGCCGTCCTCGCAGGTCTCTCATTACTGATAAACCGACGCGCGTGTTCAGGTGGGCCTGAAGTAGGTTAAACCCACCGGAGGTGGCGGTCACACCGAGCATGATAAGGACAATGATCAGCAGCCCAGCGGTATCACCACTTGGAATTACATCATCAATGACGGTGGCGACCAGTAGAGGCGGGACTACTCCGAGCCCGGCATTGACCAGAACAGAGACGATCACCCCGGACAAGCGTCTGCGATAGGGCCGGTAAAGTGCAAATGTACGCCACAATGTGTCGCGTTTGATCGGGCGGTCAGGCGCGTCCGGAGGAGGGCGATTGAATCCCATCCTGCCGCCACCAGTGGGGGCTGATTGCATCATATGCGTTTGGGTACTGCCGTAAGGAATCAAAAATCGTAGTGGGTAAAGCGGCGTGTCAGAACAATCGTAACCGCGTAATGGTCGTCAAGGGCTTGAACACTTTAAAGTGATGCCATGAGTGGTTTTGACACACACCGGAACGATCAACGGGAAACAACTGATAGGTCACCGCTGCGCGATGCATGGTGAAGGTGGTAAGCTTGCCGTGGAAGCGTGCGCAATAGGATCACAGGTTTTTTGCCTACGTGTACGTCTTGGCCTACGTATGCGTCTTACCCGCGACTCGAGAAATGAATCTATTCCACAGAACAACTGATGTTGGTAGATCTGCCGGTATCGGTAGTCAAGTGGCCGCATGGCATGCTCTTCCCCACGTCAGAGAGGTCGCACTGATCGGTGGTGCCTATGTCCTCTACATGCTTATCCGTCTGATACTCGCGGCGGATATTCAGGGTGTCGCATTCTTACACGCGGAGAGTGTGATGCGCCTGGAGAAGGACCTTGGCTTCTTCTGGGAGCCTGCATTGCAGAGTTGGGCGATAAATACTTCTGAATGGCTCGTTGTGTTCTTCAACTGGGCTTACATCCTGACCTTCTATCCGATCATCGTGATTGCGTCGGTCATCCTGTATATGAAGTCCAGAACGAGATATCGGCACTATCGTAACGTCGTGTTGTTGTCGTTCCTGTTCGCCTTGGCGGCATTTGCCATATTCCCGCTGGCTCCTCCAAGGATGCTCACACGAGAGTTTGTTGACACTATGGCGATCTTTGGACCTGCCATTTACTCCGGGCCGGAGGGTGCTAACTTCTACAACGCATTCGCTGCAATGCCCAGCCTCCACTTTGGCTGGAGCGTTCTGTTCGCCACGATATTCTTCCGTTCTGGTAACCGGATATTGAGGTTATTTGCGTTCATATATCCATCTATGATGCTATTTACCATTGTGGTGACGGGAAATCATTTCATTCTGGATGCCATCGTTGGCGGGTTAGTGATCCTTCTTTCTTTTGGCACGTTGAACATGATTGGTGCCGTCAGGCGAGGCCAAGTTTCTCCGAGTCTTATCATCTTGGCTATCGGGCGGTACCTGTACGCTTTCCGCAATATGCGCCGAAGAAAACCTGAATTGATCTGGGGATCACCACTGCCAGCGCGACAGCCGTCAGGTCAACGTAGATACGACGAGAATTACCAACACTCGGTGTACGTCTCGACCGTTTGCTAGTTTGAGAGACGGTAATTAGAGGGATCAGCAGCCTTCCAATAATGAGAGGCTCACAACGTTTCCTTTGCCTCTAGAACATCAGCTTCTATGACCAAGGCTTAATCCTTTGCACAAATGCCCGGAACGACTTTCAGCGTTTTGGTGTTCGACAACTTATGTTTTAGCTCGAGAACTAGTTCAAGTTCGGGCTGCACCTTCAGCAATAAAAATGGGCTCCCGACGAATCGGGAGCCCTGTGATTCCTGGTAGCCCCTACGGGATTCGAACCCGTGATCTCCGCCTTGAGAGGGCGGTGTCCTTGGCCGCTAGACGAAGGGGCCTGATGGCTGGCGATCCAGGATTCGAACCTGGATTGACGGATTCAGAGTCCGCTGTCCTACCGTTGAACGAATCGCCAGAGATACTCTGATTTTATCAGGCTTGGTCAATGCTGAGTATCGTTGGGTTGCCGAACTTCACCGTAGGCGATCGTTATTTTGATCCCCGGCTGACTGAATCCTCTCCAAATCTATCTCGAATTTTATCCAGTGTCGACGACAGAACAGAGTCGTTTAATTTTATAGGATCCAGTAAAGATAACTGGGCGGCCGGCTCTATCAAATTTTCGACACCGATACCGATCAGTCGAACCGGTTCATTACGTTGCTTTAGGACCGTGTCCAACAAGGCAGTGGTCATTTCCACGATCCGAGTATCTCCGTCAAACGATGTCGAAGGTGTGTTATGGCGGGTAACTGTTGTGAAATCGTTGTATCGGAGTTTTAGACTCACGCTGCGGGCGTGTTTTCCGGAGCCTCTTAGTCGTCGACCAACTCCTTCGGCTAATTCAATAATCGTTTTGTTTAGAAAGGCGCGGTCTACGGAGTCTTCATGAAATGTCTTCTCCGCAGAAATTGATTTGGACTTGGCCCCAGATGTTAGATTTGACGCGTCTATCCCTTTGGCTCTTTCTATTAGCCTCGCTGACTGGTTACCCATCTCGCGTCGCAATGGGGCTTCAGGAAACGTTGCAAGCTCTCCAAGTGTGCGAATTCCCAGGCGACCAAGTTTCTCAGCCGCCCTTGGCCCTATGCCTGGCAGTTTTCGAATGGGCATTGGCGCAAGATATGTCGCCTCATCTCCGGGTGTGACAACGAATAGGCCGTCGGGTTTTCGTTCGTCCGAGGCGATCTTCGCCACCAATCTGGAAGTTGCTATCCCGATCGATGCAGTCAGGCCTAAATTTTCTTGGACGAGTTTTTTGATGTCCCTTGCCACCTTTTCAGGCGGTCCATACAGGGCTTCGGTTCCGGTCATGTCCATATAGGCTTCATCTATGCTCATTACCTGTACGTCAGGGGTGTAATCTTTGAGGATCTTCATGAAAGCCTTGGAGATATTGCTGTAGAGGGCATGTGTTGGGTTGATCACCAATGCATTTGGGCACAATCTCAATGCGCGCGACATAGGCATCGCTGATCGGATGCCATAGGGTCGAACTTCATAAGATGCACAGGCAACAACTCCGCGTGTTCCCTTGCCACCTATGATCAGTGGCTTTCCAATCAAGTCTGGATTTACCGAACGCTCAGCTGCGGCGAAAAACGCGTCGATATCTATGTGAAATATGGTCCGCTCGGCGGCCACACATGACCTCCTACGAGCGTAGTGGATAGTGGTGATAGCGTATCACCGCCACGTTAGTACTTCCTAACCGGCTATTACGCAGGCGGTGAACAATCTGATACTTCAAACCAATCTGCACTTCTGTGGAGGTCATTATTTCCGGACCAGACGGATGAAGGCTCGGCTATCGGCTGCCCGGGAACCACAAATCTAATCCCGTAACGCTTTCCGACAGGACCCTGAGGGAAGGTTCCACTGGCGTTGACCATGGCCATTTCACTTGGTTCAAGATCGATCTTGGCTTCGTAGAAGATTGAAATGAGTTGCTCTTCATCCACTAGAACTATGCAGTACGGCACTTGCCATGAATCAGTGTCTAAGTTATTGAACTTCACGTCGAATGTGCTCTGTTCGCCTCCGACGTGCTTGTTAGCTTCACCCGAAACGTTGACGATTCGATTTGTTTCGTATGTCCACCCGAACTCGAAACTTGCATCAGTATTGGCACAGGCAGAGATTAGAGCGATCACTAATGCCGTTGTGATGGCTACAAAAATACTAAATGTCCGTCTCAATTAACGATCTCCAGAGACATTGCACCTGACTCTATTTGCAGTCCCGAGGACGGTGTCCATACCAGGATCGGCGATGACCCTTTTAGGCCATCCTTCTTATCAGGTTAATCATCGGGACCCTTTAGCGATCGTAGAAGGTTGGCCATCTCTACGGCTGCTTCAGCATATCCAGAAGCATGACCTATCCGCGCGAATGCCTGATCCGTTGTATACGTGGTCTGTACGCCAAAAATTACAGGTACCCCTGTGTCTGCGGATAGCCTTCCTATGCCGTCAGATGCTTGCTTAGACACGTATTCAAAGTGCGCTGTTTCACCTTTGATTACCGCTCCTATGCAGATCAGGGAATGATAGTTGCCACAACGCGCCATGGCTGCCGCTGTCACCGGGATCTCAAATGCACCCGGTACGCGTGCTACTGTGATATCTGGATCGCAAACTCCAAGTTCCTGAAGTCTGAATAACGTTTGCTCGAGCATCCGGTCAGTGATGTAACTGTTGAACCGTGCCGCGATTATTCCGATCCGAAGACCGGAGCCGTTCATGTGGCCGTCTAGTTGTCTTGGCATATCCAGCTCTGGCTAATCCAGACCAGTACTTTTGAGTGTGTGTCCCATCTTGTCCCGCTTTGTTTGCAGGTAGCGCCGGTTTTCAGGATTAGAAGGTGCTTCCAGACCGACCTGGTTAATCTCTAGACCGTACCCTTGTAATCCGACTAATTTACGAGGGTTATTTGTCATTTGGTTGAACTTTTTGACGCCGAGATCTACCAGAATCTGAGCACCAACTCCGTAGTGACGCAGGTCCATTGCAAACCCGAGCTGTTCATTCGCTTCTATAGTGTCCAATCCTTCGTCTTGGAGCTGGTAGGCCTTCAGCTTATTGTGAAGACCAATGCCGCGACCTTCTTGCCGCATGTAAAGGAGGACCCCACGGCCTTCCGCTGCAATCGCTTGTCGAGCCATTTCGACCTGTTGGCCACATTCGCAACGAAGACTACCGAACACGTCGCCGGTCAGACACTCGGAGTGGATTCGTCCAAGTACCGGTTTGCCGTCAGATACGTCACCCATTACCAGCGCAACGTGCTCATCATGGTCAACAAAACTGCGGTATGCGATAACAGTGAAGTCTCCTTCAGGTGTTGGAAGGCGAGTCTCTGCAACCCGTTCGACGAGTTTCTCGTGCCGGAAGCGGTATTCAATGATGTCAGCCACGCTGACGATAGGAATGTCGAACTCTTTAGATAGCGATTCCAGTTCAGCACGACGTGCCATCGTGCCGTCCTCATTCATGACTTCACATATAACGGCGGCCTCACGTTGGCCGGCCATGCGAGCCAGATCCACCGAAGCCTCGGTTTGGCCAGCTCGGACGAGGACGCCACCCCGTGCGTAGCGAAGTGGGAAAATGTGGCCTGGACGAGCTAGGTTTTGAGGGACTGATTCAGGGTTGACGAGCAACTGAACTGTGTATGATCGATCAGCGCTGGAGATGCCAGTGGTGATGCCGTCGGCCGCGTCCACGGACACCGTAAACGCGGTACCCAGTGATGCGGTGTTCCGGTTGACCATCAATGGGATGTCGAGTCTTTCAAGGTCTTCACCCAGCATGGGGACGCATATTAAGCCGCGACCGACAGTAGCCATGAAGTTGATGGCTTCCGGGGTGATAAAATCAGCCGCCATTGCGAAGTCACCTTCGTTCTCGCGGTCTTCATCGTCAACAATGATGACCATGCGTCCCGCCTTATACCGCCCAATTGCGGCTTCAACGCTACGTGTGGCTTCCTCTGCGTCTGGCAGATATTCGTCTTGATTAGCTTCTGGCGTGGTCGGCAAGCAACTTCTCCAGATAGGGGCGTGCCATTTGCTCAACGTATTTAGCTGTCACGTCGACTTCGATGTTCACCTTTGAACCCGCAGTCCGTTCTGCGATGGTCGTATGTTCGTAGGTGTAGGGGATTATTGCGACCGAAAAACCGTCATCATCCCTGTCCACCACGGTAAGGCTTGTGCCGTCAATGGTGATAAACCCCTTAGGGACGATGTAACGCATTATAGATTCGCTGCTACGAAATCGGAAAACTATAGAGTCCTCGTTCTTCTCTACAAACGATACTTCTGCTACTCCGTCCACATGTCCCTGTACCATGTGCCCGCCGATACGCCCTCCTTCCGCCAGCGACCTCTCCAAGTTGACATGACTTCCTGGTTCCAACTCGGACAGATTGGTTCGCTTCAGGGTTTCGGGGATTACTTCCACTGAAAGTTCGCCCTCTTCGAGAGCCATTATTGTGAGACATGCACCTGCTATGCAGATCGACTCAGATTCCATGAGTCCTGGCGTGACTTTCGGCGCATTTACCGTGAGTTTCATCCCCTTAAAGGAAATGACCTTCCCGACTTCTTCAACGATTCCTGTAAACATCTTTAATAATCGCCCTATTTTGGTTACAAAGACTGCTGCGGTGCATAACCCGTTATCAGGACGTCCGAACCAATTTGCTCAATTTGCACTCGTTCAAGTCTAAGGGCTCTTGCCATCTCTGACACTCCGACACCCCCGACTGCGGGAAATGCATCGCTTCCACCTATAACGATCGGGGCTATGAAAGCAGCTATTTTCTGCACTAGCCCAGCATCGAACATAGAGCCTGTTAACGATGTGCCTGCCTCCAGCATCACATTCAGATATCCACGGCTTCCCAGGAGGTCTAGCAGGTTTGTCAGATCAATGCCCCCTGATCTTAAGCGTGGTACCTCTATGGTCTCGACATTCGGTGAGTTAATGACGCTCGTGCACCCTTCTCCTCGGACCCAGAGTATGTCTCCTGGCTCCCTGATTAAGGCCGCACTGGCTGGCATACGCCCATCACTATCTACAACGACTCTTAACTTGGGACGATGCACAATGCCTTCAAGGCGAGATGTCAACCTTGGGTCGTCTGCGAGGATTGTTCCTATGCCTGTAATAAGGGCATCCGCCTGTGAGCGCATCAGATGTGCATAGTCACGAGCTTCTTTGGACGTGATCCACTGGGATTCTCCGGTTTTTGTGGCAACGCTCCCGTCTAGGCTGGCAGCGAACTTAACCGTTACAAAGGGACGACCGGTTGCGACATGGTGCAGGAATCCCTCTAAGGTCTCCAGTGCTCTCTCAATGAGATCACTCTCAAGAGGCATCACGACTTCGATTCCAGCCTCCCGCAACTTGCGAAATCCTTCTCCATCGACCCTTGGATCAGGGTCTCCAACTGGACATACCAGACGACTCACGCCCGCCGATATAAGTGCATCGGCACATGGTCCGGTGTTGTGCGTGTGTGAGCAGGGTTCGAGGGTTGTGAAGATAGTTGATCGGTTAGCTAGTTTTCCTGCTTGGTTTATAGCAATAATCTCGGCATGTGGGCCGGGAATCGGCTGAGTCCGACCTTCACCTACTACGTTTCCGTCTGATACTACGACTGCCCCCACAGAAGGCCGCGGTGACACTTCTCCCAGCCCCCGGCGACCAAGCTCTATTGCGCGTTCCATGTATTGCCTCTGTTCAGAGGCGCCGGCAGCACGTGGCGTCACAATTAACTATCCTGACCGGCTCTACGTTCATCAAAATCGATGTGGAGTCGGCTGGTCGTGGGGTCAGATTGCCCTTGGTATCGACTGCCTAGATCACTAGAACCGTATGGGCGATCTACTTCAGTGGTCATTCGTTGGAACGAAATTTGACCGATACGCATACCGAAGTAGAGGGTTATCGGTAAACGCGCTACATTCGTAAGTTCCAGTGTCAGATTACCCTTCCATCCAGGATCGATATAGCCAGCGGTGGAATGAATTACGAGTCCTATACGCCCGAGAGAACTTTTGCCTTCAAGACGAGCCACAATGTCATTTGGCAACTCTATGTGTTCCATCGTACTTCCGAGTACAAACTCGCCGGGGTGGAGGATGAACGGTTTGTCCTCGGGAATTTCCTGGCGTTCTGTGAGACTCGTCAAATCTCTCCGTACGTCTATGTAAGCCTCGCTCGAATTCCTGAAAACAAGCATGCCCTTGTCGAGGTGCAGGTCCACACTGGCGGGTTGTATATCTCGCGGATGTACGGGATCGATCACGATCCTGTTCGCAGCAAGCTCTTCTTTGATAGATCGGTCGCTGAGGACCATAGTGGGTCGGTTTACTCCTGGACAGGAATGTTTTGTACTACCAGTTGTGTCACTTTGTTCTGAGTCTCGGGACGTGTTCTCCGGAATTCTACTGGACTGGTTGTCGGATGACCGGAACCTGAGTCTTGTTTCGGAGATATAAGGTTTGTGTCATCGGTCGTAATCCCTCTCCTATGCAATGTGCAAAATCCTTGATCTGAACAAGTGATGGTCAGGTTCTACGCGTGGTCTCGGTGGTAATGGCTAACGGGGATCGTGATCCATCGCAGGGTACTCATTGATGGGTTCTCCGGAACTAAAGGGTTTAGGGAACCACTATTGCGAAAACGACCGAAACACTCGCCGTCACATCCACGTCGCCAGAACTAATCTGCGTGGGTGCGAATGAACGAGCAAAGTCTTCCGAAAAACCAGATGCAGTCGCTCCGTAGCTCGGAGCCGGGGATGTTCCCCCGGTTTCTTGGAGATAGACTACTGGCCCTAGCTCGACGCCAAGCGTCCTTGCATAAAGTTCGGCATTTGCGTGTGCGTCGTGAGCGGCTAACTCGCGTGCCGTGTCGCCGTACACGGCCGGGTTATCCAGCCCAAAGGTGATCCAGTTGATCCGGATCTCGTCGCCGGCATCTTCGGACGCAGAGTCGATCACTTCTCCGACGTCATCGAGGTTACGGATTGTGGCTTCGATCGAATTCGACACGACATAGCCGATTATGATTGATTGGCCATACTCTCCAAGGTCAGAGACGCGTTCTACGTACGTGGACTGCGGTTGGATGCTGAAGTTACGAGTAACGATGTCGCTCTCGTTAACCCCTGAACGTTTGAGAGCTTTAAGCGCTCGGTCCATTGCCTCTGCTGCGATCTGGCGCGCTTTACTGACCGTTGTCTCACGTGCTTCTACGTGAATACTTAGAGTGGCGATATCAGGGTCTACAGCAACAGTCCCGCGTCCAGATACGGCTATCCCGACCTGCTGTAAATTGCCACCAATTTGGCGAGCGGAAACGCTGGCCAAATCGTTTAACCCAACCGGAACTCCCTCAGATGATGGAGCAAATATCGTGCCTGCTGGCACATTTGTGATCTGTGCGATGGGTTCGACGGTTGACAGACTGCTTTTGTCGTTTGTGTCTGAACTACATGCGACGCTGGTGATTAGCACAAGTGCTATTGCCGCTCCGAGAATGGCCAGGGTCCTATCCCGAATTATCTCCAACATTCCATTGCTCCTAGTTTTCGGGTGAAGTGTCTTATTAATTATGGGTGGTGACTCCGAGGGCCGTTGAGACAAAATCATTTTAGATCGCGATCATCCGGAAATTAGATTGCCAGATAATTACTCAACAATTGTGTGTAAACCTGATTAAACCTTGGTTCAACGATGAAAGGGTTATCGTGGCGCTAATAGATATAATCGATACTCTTTAGCGTGCCTAATGTCCCTAGTGCTGATTGCGGATTGTCACATTTAGACAGTCGGGTTTTTAATTTGAAGTCAATTCGCGAAATATCCGAGACGGCCATCGCTGCGGTGCTTATATTCGTCTTGCTCCAGATCACCACACAATCTTTCAGAGTGGACGGTAGGAGTATGGATCCGACAATTACGGACGGCCAGAATCTCCTCGTGAATAAGTTTGTTTATGCGAGTGCAGATGACGGTATATTCGGGAATATCCTCCAAACGATCAAAGATAACGATGGTGGCCGGCTTTACCTGTTCCATGCACCCCGGCGAGATGATGTGATTGTGTTCACACCGCCTTACGGCCCGGACGCGGACTTTTTGGTCAAGCGGGTGGTCGGTATCCCAGGTGACGAAATCGATATACGCGGTGGAAGGGTATGGGTTAACGGAGAGCCGAGGGACGAAAATTTTCCCGTTACGCGTATCACTGGTGGCATTTATCCTCAGACACTCGAAAAAGACATGTTCTTCGTCCTCGGGGATAACCGCAGTCGGTCTAACGATTCCCGGACTTGGGGGCCTTTGCCTGCGGAAAACGTAATCGGGCGCGTCTGGTTTGGTTATTGGCCTCTCTCCGAGATAGCCCTGTTTTCCTACGTTGGAGCTACGATAAGTGAGGGAATCCCTGATTTGTTTGGAAGCCTCAGCAGATAATTCGGCGCTAATGACTTCGAACTGGACTGAAGCTCCCTCTCGCACCATCTTTCATGGCGCTTCGGCTTGAGTTAAAATTAGGATCTCAACCTGACGTTTCACGACCGGAAAATCTGTCAACGGCTAAAGAACTTGCGATGACGATCAAATCAGGAGGACACGATGGTGGATGAGCGGCTCACGACGATGGCTCACTTGCTTCGACGAGCAGGTTTTGGTTCCTCACGTGACGAACTCGAAGAGTACGCGGCTCGGCCTTATGAAGAAGTGGTCGATGACCTCGTTAACCCGGAGCGGTTTGAACCGCTTGACGAGGAGGCTCTTGAACGGTTCTATCCACACATTTTCTCTAACAAAGACAACCCTGGGGTGTGGAATGGTCGTTGGTTCTGGCGGATGGTTAACACCCGTCGTCCCCTGGAAGAAAAGATGACACTTTTCTGGCATCACGTGTTTGCAACCGGTTGGACCAAGAGCGAACACACCCCATCCATGGTTATTCACATTGAAATGCTCAGGAAGAATGGGCTTGCGAACTTTCGCACACTGCTTCTGGAGCTTTCCAAAGACCCGGCCATGAGTTTTTGGCTGGATAACTCGGAGAACCACGGGGATGCCCCTAACGAGAACTACGGCAGGGAGCTGCTGGAGCTGTTTTCAATGGGGATAGGGACATACGATGAACCGGACGTCAAGGATGCCGCAAGAGCCTTCACCGGTTGGACATTTGACCAACCCCTTCCGCTGTACCCGTTCGGGCACTACAACGCCAAATTCGAGTTTCGGCCGGAGGATCACGACAACTCTGAAAAAACCTTCCTGGGTGTGACGGGGAATCTCGATGGTGAAGACATAATTGACATCATCGTCAAACAGGAGGCTAATGCTAGGTTCATCTGCCGTCACATCTACAATTTCTTTGTTGCTGATGAGCCCCAAATTCCCTCATGGAGTGTGACACCGCCTCAGGACGAGGACGCCATCGACATACTGGTGAAGTCTTACATGGACTCGGACGCTGATATCCGTTCGGTGATGAAGACGCTGTTCTTGTCCGATTTCTTCAAAGAAGCGCGTGCCCGACGTGTTAAATGTCCTGCTGAATTCATCGCCGGAACGATCAAGTTGTCGGGGGAATTCCGGGAGATAGAACCGGGCCTACCTACTTTGGATTCAGCCAGTGTGGTGATGGGCCAGAAACTAATGGATCCACCTACGGTCGAGGGTTGGCACACGGGCAAAGAGTGGATAGACGGTGGCACGTTAACCGAACGCATAAATTTCGCAACGGCCAGAGTCCAAGACCCTGATACGCCGGGTACAAGGGCAATTATCGATCGTCTCGCTGGATCTGGGGACCCAATTTCACCAACCGAACTGGTAGACGGTGTGCTCGATCTGGCTGGTCCAATTGAGGCTGGAGAGGATACGAGATCTGCTCTTCTGGAATTGGCGGAACTTGATGGCGACTTGACGTTCGATACCGCCTCTGAACGTACAAAGAGCGAAGACCGTATAGCACGTATGCTTTCTTTATCGGTCGCTTCACGGGAGTACCAACTCGCTTAACTAACCGTTTTGCGCCCTTACACACTATGGGTGCGAAATGTTCTTAACGCTTCGGGGCAGACTCACGGAGGAACCTGAAATATGGCGACCAAAAGCAAAGGGACTAGTAAAGATCCGGTACTCGTTGTTGTCCAGCTCTCTGGCGGCAACGATTTTATGAATACGCTAATCCCGTATACCGCCGGTATGTACTATGACAATCGGCCCCTCGTCGGCATTCCGGAAGACCAATCCCTTCCGATCAACGACACTCTGGCATTCCACCCGTCTGCAGCGCCGTTGAAAGGCATGTTTGAGGAAGGCAAGGTAGCCGTCGTTCAGGGTATTGGCTATAAAAACGCTTCACGTTCTCACTTCCGCTCAATGGATATCTGGCACACATGTGAACCAGAGATCATAGCGACTGAGGGGTGGCTCGCTAAGGTGATCCGGCAGTTTGACCCTAAATCTGAGAACCCGTTGACAGGCGTGAGTTTCGGCCGGGGTCTCCCACGGGCGCTGGCTGCACCAGGTGTCGTAGCAACATCAGTTGATGATCTGGATAATTACGGCCTTATGACCAGTATTGAGGCCGACCAGCGCCGTGCCGAGGACCTAGCTATCTTTAAGCGAATGTACCGGCCGGCGGTTGGTTCTGGATTGGTCATGGATTACTTTAGCGACACGGGTCAAAGTGTCTTGTCTGGTGCGGACATGATCAAGGTAGCACCGCAGAAGTACACCTCAACCGTGGAGTATGCAAACAATCCTATTGCTAAATCGTTGAGAGATGTGGCCCGGGTCCATACGGCAGACCTCGGGACGCGCATTTTCTACACGCAACACGGTGGATATGACCACCACGCGCAGGAAGTGCCAACTCACGCCAGGTTGCTTGCTGAGTTAACCGGCGCAATTAGCGATTTCTGGCAGGATCTGCGGGAACACGATGCAGCGGACAACGTATCCATGCTTGTCTTCACCGAGTTCGGACGACGTATCAAGGACAATGGATCCGGGACCGATCATGGTTCTGGTGGAGGTGCGTTTATCATCGGCGACAACATTGATGGTGGGCTCTACGCTGAATATCCTTCCCTTGAGCAGGCTAATTGGGAACGAGGTGAGGATCTTGCTCACACATTCGATTTCCGTGGAGTCTATGGGACGATGTTGGAACAGCATCTGAATGTAGACCCCGAACCTATCGTGGGGGGCAAGTTCGAGCAACTACACCCATACAAAGAAGTTGCTTCGGTCTAGCTTCCCAGCGCTACGTCGACATCACCTCTGTTTTCGGAGACCTAACATGACTCTACAATCGGCTACGAAACCTGAGAGTTTGCCGTTTGCACTATTGCGTGCCGGCTTCCCTTTCTTGGCTACGCTGGGAATGCGTCGTGTAACGACCTATCCAATGGATCTCGTGTTCGGCGATAACGATGAGTTGTACGTACTATGCCGAGCGGATGCGCCCGGCCTGGGTGGTAGCAACATTCGGCGAATCAACTGGAATGATGATGACCTGGACACTATTGGCGGAGGAAGATTGCTCTGGCCTGTTCAGATGATCAGAGACTCTGCTGGGATTCTGTACGTTTCAGACGAAGGTTCACATCAGATTATTAAACTTAACCAGGACGGTAGTGAAGCCGGTGAGTGGGGTGAAAAAGGGTCTGATGAAGGGCAATTGAATCGGCCTTCTGGCATCGCTTTCGATCTTCACGAAGATCTGATCGTGGTTGATACCTTGAATCATCGTGTTCAGAAGTTCAACAAGGATGGTAAGTATCTGTCTGGATTTGGCTCCAAAGGGTCTGGTCCGGGTGAATTCGATATGCCATGGGGTATCACGGTTGCGGGGAATGGCGACATTCTTGTAGCCGATTGGCACAACGATCGTGTGCAGCGGTTTACGTCCGATGGCGAATTCATCATGGCGTTTGGGTCTTCTGGTACTGGTGATGGCGAGTTCAGCAGGCCTGCCGGTGTTGAGGTGGATCACCATGGTGACATTTATGTTGTTGACCGAGGGAATAACCGCGTTCAGCAGTTCAGCCCGGCGGGCAAGTACTTCGACAAATTTGTCGGAGATGCGATCCTATCTAAAAGTGGAGAAACATACGTCAGAGCAAACCCGTCTGTTCTTCGTAACCGGGAGATGGCTAACACTGAGCAACAGAAGAGACTTCGTGGTCCGGCCTCGGTACGTTTCGACAATGATGGGCATATGTATATCCCGGACTTCGGAAGCCACCGTATTCAGGTGTACAACAAGTTAGCCTATCCTTTGACGCCGGAAGAAATAGCGCCGGTACCCAACCACCCGACGCTCTACACGGTCTAAGCGCAATCAAAAGAAGCCCCTCAAAGTGAAAGGCATCTGAGCTTCACTGAGAGGATTTCCGAATTACCTGCTCATGATTCCTGCGCATGGAGGCACCCCACTTGCCGATGATGTATGGTTTTGCCCAGCAACGTAGACAGATGTTGGAAGCAGAACTTGAACGACTCAAAATTGAGATGCCACCCTTGGGGGCTATGCGAGTTTTACTTACTGGTGATCTGGCAGTCAGCCGTGTAACGCCGGATACCTCATTAGATGTTGTCGTGGTGCAATCGACTGACGAAAAATTTCATCGCAGGGCAGATTTCTGGACTACCCATCTCAGGCCAAGGCTGGACACCAACTTCATTGTTTATACGCCTGAAGAGTATGAGCAGTTTGTTGATACCGATCCGATTCTGATTGCGACCGAGAGAGACGGAGAGGTGATCATTGGCTGATTCAGTAGCTCTTAAATACGCATCCAGATGGATGACGCAGTCTCGGGCTGACCTGGCAGACGCTGAGTTCCTTGCAGCATCTGGACGGCATGCACTGGCATGTTTCCTATGCCACCAATCGGCCGAGAAAGCGGTCACGAGTTATTTGCTCGCCCGTGGCGCTGAGATGGTATGGGGTCACTCTCTTGCAGACCTCTGTGAGGATGCAATGGCCGTGGAGCCGTCATTCGATTTTATGAAGTCGATTGGACCGTTATTGGATAAACACTACATGGGAGCGCGTTATCCTGGGGGCCTTCCTGGCGGAGTTCCTGCAGATGTCTACGAGGAGTATGATTCCGAACGGGCACTTGAAATCGCCAGGGATATTATTCAGTTTTCGCAGGAACGGATCGATCAGCTTCCAGGCTAGCGACAGTGGTTAAACTAAAATTCCACTCTCGATTCAGGGTGACGCAATGGCAAAATACGGCGAAGGGGACAGGGTAGTCCTTCATCCCAATATCACGGGTCAGTATGGCGAGTACGAAGACAGGGTTGGGGTGGTACTAAATATCGAAGCTGACGTTCTTCACCATCATCTCGGTGGAGTAGCTCAATATCGTGTAGAAGTTGAGGATGAGAACCCGCCAGTTTATTTATCGTTATCCGAGAAAGAATTAATGCGCGCCCGGCGCAACGCCAGCTGACTCGAAAGCTTGAGACGGTGGACATATGGGCGTTTTCGTCCGAATCCTGATACCCCTCCTATTACTTCCATTGATACGGTGGGGATTACCCCGATTTTTAGCCTGGGTCGGGCGTCGGTATGATCGTAAACAGGCGGAAAAACGCTCTGGAAAACCGCTGATCGATGGCCATCTGACAGATACGGTATTCCCGACGCGTGATTTACGTTACGTAAATATTGACCGGGAGTGATCTCGGGTGTCTTACTTCGAGGTTCGTTCTTTTACCATCAGATAGACGTTGCCTGGGTTTACTTCTGACAGGTAAGACCGAACATATTGGAATCCTGCATTTTCGTATGCCCGGATAGCGCGACGATTGTCAGGTGCGGGGTCTATTGTGCACCGTTTGATTGACAAGTCTGCGAACACGATTTCGTCCACGAATTGCCGTATCAGTGCAGCTCCAATTCCGCGATTTCGCCATTCGGGTAGACCGATGAAGACGTCTATTCCGGAAGCATCCGGTATCTGAACCTCAGCGGCCTGATCTGGGTAGCCTGCCAGTCGATAAGTCTGTATCACGCCGACATCTATGTCTTCGACCGTGACGATGAAGATCTGCATATTCTCATCGTCGCGGAGTGCACTCGCTTCCCATTTCGAGCGTATATCCTCTTCGGACATAGCCGACTCATGCCACCAGAAGGCAACTTCGTCATCTTGAGCCCATCTCACTACGCTGTCGAGATCTGAAATCGTGTAAAACCTGAACTTAATGTTCATTTGATTCACCTGTCCACAGGAGTGGCCGGGCAAACGCCATTCCCAGGGTGATCAGCTTTAGACGCCTTCAACCATAAAGGACTTTGTGTCCGCTGCACGGTGTCGAATTTGTGCCACCGGCGCGTATTCAGGCGAGGACGCCCAATTATTCAATGATTCAACGTCTGGGAATTCAAGAATCACAATTCGTCCTGGATTCCAGCCGCCCTCACCTGGAGTAACCTGGCCACCACGCACTAGGTAGCGGCCACCATACTTGGCAATAGTAGCCGGGACCTGGGCCTGGTACTCCTTGTACGCTGCTTCGTCCTTGATTGTGATTTCGGCGATTGTATAGATAGACATTTGTGATCCTTGGCAGTTAAAAATGAGCTCTGGTGTGTCGTTGAAACCCGTTATACGCCTTCCACGCGGAACGATTTCGTATCGGCCGCAGCGTGGCGTATTTCACCCACAGGTGCATACTCTGGAGAGGTTCGAAATGCCATCATCGACTCTTCATCAGGAAATTCGAGAATCACGACACGGTTTGGCTGCCATCCACCTTCCCCCGGCGTCACCTTTCCACCACGGACAAGATATCGACCACCGAATTGCTCGACGAGTGGCGCAGCACGCTCCATGTACTCTTTGTAGGCTTCGGGATCTTTCACTGTAATATCAGAGATTGAATAGACGGCCATTGAGGACACCTCCTGAATAAACGTTCTTTAGGGATCGATTAATACACCTGGATTGAGAATACTTTCTGGGTCTACAGCTTTCTTGGCGGCTTTTAACGCAGCGGCAAACGGGTCTGGTCTTTGCTTGTCATACCAGGGACGGTGATCTCGACCCACTGCATGGTGATGTGTGATGGTACCGCCTGCTGCAATTACAGCATCGGATGCTGCCCGTTTTATCTCTGCCCATTGAGTGAGTTCGGATCCGGGTTTCCCTAATGCCGTAAATGAATAGTAAGGCGCAGGACCATCAGGGTATATGTGAGTGAATCGGGCGGTGACCGAACCTCCACCGCACACTCGGTCAAGGGCGTCTTGTGTTGCACTTCGAACAGCTTTATCAAACTCCGGCCACTTATTCCAGGTGATCGACGTCTCGAAGGTATCAGCGATAACACCCAAGCCGGTTATGTCATTCCAGTCGTAGGGGAGCGTAATGAAAGCTTCCCGCCACGAACCAACAGCACCCTGTCGTCCGGCTGGGTCTCGTCCGGCATTTGCAATTTCGCTTGATGGGGAGATTACTATCTCGTCATCGTCCACTGTTCCGCCGAAGTCGCGTGCGATGGCGACTGCTTCACGTATCAATGTATCCTGGGGTAGTTCTGACGATTCGAATCCAATAATTAATATGGCCGTGTTGCCATCTAATCCAGCCATCGCGTGTCCTTCACCCGGGTCGAGAACTCGGAGATTGGCGGGCCAGAGTTTGGCTTGCGCGATCGATCGTGCCGCTTCGGATACTGACTCTAGCGAAGAGAAGGAAACACCCGTCGAGGCACGGAATCGCGGTCGCCCCTGTATTCGCATCCACGCCTCTGTCACGATGCCGAGAATACCTTCGCTACCGAGAGCTAAACGGTCCGGGCTTGGTCCAGCACCACTACCGGGCAACCGGCGCGATTCCCACAGCCCGGATGGTGTGATCATCCGTACTGACTCGACGAATTCGTCGATATGGGTGTGATTGGTGGCATAGTGCCCACCACCACGGGTGGCGATCCAGCCGCCTACGGTTGAGTACTCAAAGCTCTGGGGGAAGTGTCGCATCGTGAATCCATACGGTTTCAACTGTGACTCAAGTAGAGGGCCTAATGTTCCACCCTGAACACGGACTGCTCGTGAAATATCGTCGACCTCAAACACGCGATTCATGCGTGTCATGTCGATTGACACCACACCATCGTAGCCCTCAGGGGCCTCTACGCCCCCGACGACGGAAGAGCCACCTCCAAACGGAATAGCTGCGTAACCAGCTCCCCCGCACCAGTCCAAGAGGGCAGTCACATCGGCTTCGTCGCGTGGATAGGCGACTAGATCAGGCGGGTTTTTAAAGTCTCCAGCGAACTTTCTCACGCGGTCCTTAAAACTGTGTCCGTACGTGTGGAATGCGCGTTCGTATGTGTCTTGCGATACGATTTCAGCCAGGCTGTCTGGGGCACTAATGCGTGATGGCCGCAGATCAATCTGGTTGATGGATATTGGTTGAACCGTGTTTAGAGATACGCCGAAACGCCGTGACATCGCTTTTGCTGCTGCCTCGCGCTTGGCTTGGGTCGGTTCCTGTGACTCCATGCCCCATGCCCAGTAACTTCGGCGATCTGCCACGTGTGGTCCTTTTGATGCAGTGTGGTTTGGCTGGTTTGACAGTACAGAGAGATTTTATGCGGTTTTGTTGGGAGTGGGCGTATACAACTCTCTGTCGGCGCCTAATAGTGATTGGAGACGTGGTGCACCTGCGAGCCAACCTGGCATCCGGGGATGGACCCAGACGGCGGTTAGAAGGAAAGGGAGTGCGATCAGGTAGGAACCTAGAACATCCATTGCCCAGTGATCTAGATTGATGACCCTTGCTGGTCCCATGGTGATAACCACAATCACGAGAGCAGTTCGCAAAACTGTTCGTTGCCAACTCGGTTTCATATAGAAGCCTGCTAGATAAGCCAGCATCCCGAAGACTAGTACGGCGTATATGACATGACCACTTGGGTATCCACCCAATCCGAACACGACCTCGGACCATTGGAGATCGTCGGTGGGTCGGGGTCTTGAGGCCAGATCTGTAATCCGAGTAAGTGCAGTGATTGCACCGGTCCCGAAGTAAGTCAACGCGGCATACCGTCCCCAGGCGTACCAAACAATAGGAAGGATGGTGATAAACACCACGGGAGCAAGTTGATCACTGGAGATAAAATCAAGTGCATCGACAAACGATCGTACGAAAACGACATCCAGGTTGCTGAACCATCGAGTTATGGATCGTTCACCCGGCAGTAATTCGTTGGCACGTATTACGAGTGTGAATACAGTTGCCATCATTGCTGTTATGACGATGGCCGATAACCATCGAATTCGATCGGCTTTGACCGTTCTGTCATGGCATAGCCGCTGACTCATACTGAAGCGTGTTCAGCAGCGCCTGTACCTGCGATCTTGCCAAAGACAAAGCCATTGGTGATGCCCGAGCCGCCGGGATAGTTTTCGTAAAAGATACCCCCTACCAGTTCGCCTGCGGCATAGAGTCCTGGTATGGGCTGGTCCTGCGTGTCGATTACACGTCCGGTGGAATCTATCTTTAGACCCCCAAATGTGAATGTAATACCACATGTCACGGCGTATCCCGTGTAAGGCGGCTTATCAAGCCGTAGTGCCCAGTTGGTCTTTGCTGGCTCGATTCCGACGGTCGTCTTGCCATCTAGAACAGCCGGGTTGTAATGAGTGTCCTGCACGGCCGAATTGTAATCTGAGACAGTTTTCTCCATAGCGTCCGGGTCGATATCTAATCCTATTGCTAGCTCACGTATTGTGTTGGCCTCGAACTTGGTCGTCTCCCGGATGTGATACTCATCTCTAAGCATCTCTGTAACCTGAGAATCGAATACCTGGAAGGCGAGCCGACCAGGTTGGTTCAAGATTTCTTTACCGTACTTGGCGTAGGTGTAGTTTCGGAAATCAGCACCCTCATCCACGAAGCGCTTGCCATCTACATTGACGATCAATCCAAGAGGATAGGAGTGCTTCTGAAATAGGTCGGCAATGTTGCGATCTCCACCTTCATCTGGAGCACCAGCATCCCAGGCAACCGCATGACAGCCACTGTAGTGGCCGTGGGAACGTGCACCAATTTCTAGTGCCATGCGTATGCCATCCCCGGTGTTGTAGCGGGTTCCACGGACCTTCGCCATATCCCATCCGGGGCCAAGGTACCGGGTACGCATCTCGGCGTTTGCTTCGAAGCCTCCAGAGGCAAGTACAACTGATGTAGTTACGATTTCTGACAGGCCGTCAGGACCCCTAACAGAGATACCTCTGATGGCCCCCACCTGATCAATTAAGAGGTGGTCACCCATGGTTCCATACGCTATGTCGATACCGAGATCGACAGTTCGGTCAAACAATGAATCGACCAAACCTTTTCCTGCGCCAACGGTCTCGCAAGCCAGTCCGCCCCAGAACTTGTAGACGCCATCAACCTTGAAAGACTGGCGACTGTACATCAAACCCCATCGAACACCCTGTTCGCGCAGCCATATCGCGGTGTCGTGTGCGTTGTTGACGAGAACCTCGGCCAATTCCGGGTCGGACTTACCGCCTGTTACTCGCATCAGATCATCGTAGAAGGCACTGCGGGGATACGAACCAACGTCGATTTGTGCCCGTTCCTGATCGGAAATTTCGCCAAGTAAAGGGATGAGGTCGTCAAGATCGTCATACGGGAAACGAACTGCACCACCTGTGAAATAGGAGTTGCCGCCTCTGGCTGCTTCGGGTGCCTTCTCAAGTACCAGAACCTTTGCGCCATCCAGGTGTGCAGCGATCGCTGCACTGAGCGCGGCATTACCGGCGCCAACTACGACGACATCGTATTTGTCTTGCAAAGGCGGCATTTAGTTCTCCTGGTTTGTGAGTCAGAGTGGGAGTAGATTTAGGGAGCAGTTTACCGCTGTCATACCTGACAACGAAGAGGGAATAACGGCAGGATGGGCAACCCTTCACCCGTTGATTGTGAATCAGACTTTTAGAAAAAAGTTAGGCCTGTACAGCATCGCGCTTCTTGGTGGCCAACGCGCTGATGGCTTCAAGTATCACGCGATGGGCGAGTTGCGCTGTTATGTCTCCTGAGTCGTATGGAGGGGATACCTCAACCACATCCATTGCCACGAGATGGACGTCCGATCCTGCAATCCTACGTACTGCCCTTAGTAGCTCACGTGCGGACAATCCTCCGGGTTCCGGCGTGCCGGTCCCGGGGGCGAAACCTGGGTCTGCAACGTCGATATCCACGGACAGGTAAAGGTGATCAGCGCCGTCTAGCGCCTGTGATATGGACTCGGTGATGACTTTGTCAAAACCTCGAGACTCTATCTCGGACATGAGATGCCATCTCATGCCCTGTTCCAGCATCCAGTCGAATGTGTCCTTGGGGGGCCAGTATCCCCTTAGGCCAACCTGAACGAAGTTCTTCCCGGGTACGGCACCGGATTCAATCAGCCGTCGCATAGGGTTGCCGTGAGCGATTAAGACACCACCATATCCAGACTCACCTGTGTCTGCATGGGCGTCAAAATGGAGAATTCCAACGTTACCGTGGCCGTATTTGTCTGCGACTGCTGTGGCTGATGGCAGGGTGATCGAATGGTCGCCTCCAAGCACTATCGGCAGCGTCCCGGCACCCAGTGCCTCGGTAACCTTCGCCTTGACGGCGTCGTGGCTCAGTTGAAGATCTGAGGGAGGACAATTGGCATCGCCGAAGTCGACTACCTTGAGGAACTCAAGCGGATCTATATCGAGCCCGAGGTGATAAAGCGTTCTGGATGCTGTGAAGTACGATGCCTCGCGAATAGCCCTGGGTCCGAACCGGGTACCCGGTCGATATACCACGCCCATATCGACAGGCGCACCCAGTATGGAAATATCGGCTTCTGACGACGTTAGCTCTTCAGCGTCTCGTGCAAAGGGCAAGTGCAGATAGGTTGGTAACCCGACGAAGGCCGGATGGATATCGTCACCGTGGAGGTTAGTCATTTTGATTCTCTCGGTATAAACATTTCCGATTTTCAGGCGATGGTAATGCCGCCATCCACGACGTACGTACCGCCGGTCGCAAATCCTGCATCGTCTGATGCAAGGAAACCGATCCACGGTGCGATGTCCTCTGGTGTCCCCAGACGACCCAGCGGGGTGATGGACATCATTGCAGCACGCCGTCCTTCTGGATCTGGATGATCGTCCCAGTCAGGCGTCTGTGCAAGGGCGCCGGGGCATACGGCGTTTGATCGGATCCCTTTTTCACCATAGTGCACGGCGATGTGTCGGTTCAGACCTAGTAATCCGGTCTTGGCGGTCATGTAGGAGACATTGGGTGTTCGACCTTGAATCGCTGTGATGGAACTAACGATGACGATCGAGCCGCCACTTCCCTGTTCGATCATCTGAGCGAGGCCATGTTTGACTGTCCGAAACACCCCCCGCAAGTTCACATCCTGAGTACGCTCCCACTCCTCCTCTGTCATCTCGAATAGGTTTACGTCTGTGTTGTGCCGTTGGATTCCTGCATTTGCAACTACGACATCGAGCTTTCCAAAGACATCGATAGTGCGGGCTACAGCGGCTTTGATCTGATCATCTGACGTCACGTCCACGGGGATGGCAAGCGTCTGGGCACCACGCCCCGCTAATTCAGCAGCCACCTCCTCGACACCCTGCACTGGGATCCCTGCTAGTGTGATGGATGCTCCAAGTTCGGCCATATACCGGGCGCTCGCTGCGCCGATACCACTACCAGCACCTGTGATAAGCGCCACCTTCCCATCAAGTCGCATATGAACTCCTGTATCTGGCTTGGGACATGAACATTGAGACGGTCTGCATTCAGGGACAGGATGCTAGACGGATGTGTCTTAGGATGCCAGTTTCGAAGGGTCTTTGCTGTTCGTTTCGGTTCCCATTCAAGAATATAACGGGCTTGATTGTGACACTAATAACGACTTCCTTTACAAAGCGTCTGGATACGCGCTGACCACACTGATAACCTGCGCGCATGACCACAACAGACCATAATCCTGACCGTAAGGCCGACGTATTAATCATTGGTGCCGGCGCTTCGGGGGCTGCGACTGCGGCATCACTCTCCGAGGCTGGCTTTGACGTGGTTTGCATAGAGCAAGGTCACTGGCAGGATTCGTTCAACTACCCGACAGCTCAACCGGACTGGGAGTTACGGTCAATGAGCTCGTGGTCTATCAATCCGAACAAAAGAAGGCTTCCGGAGGATTATCCGACAAATGTCGAAGACTCTGCGGTAGATCCGGTTATGTTCAACGGAGTGGGGGGTAGCACCATCATGTGGGTTGCGCACACTCCTCGTCTACACCCGTCGGATTTCAGGGTGAAATCACAGGACGGCATAGCAGATGACTGGCCGATTTCCTACGAAGACTTGGAGCCATGGTACGACCTCAACGATCATGTCATGGGATGCGCTGGTATCTCTGGGGATCCTGCTAACCCGCCAAGATCTGAACGCCCGATGCCACCGATACCGATTGGTCGGGATGGCGAGCTGATAGCCGGAGCTTTCGATCGACTCGGCTGGCATTGGTGGCCTTCGGATAATTACATCAACTCGACGCGTTACGGAGAGGGACGTGACGCTTGCAATTTCTGTGGGCACAACATGATGGGTTGCTACCAGCGTGCCAAGGCCTCGACAGACCTGACTTACTGGCCGCGCGCCATAGACCAGGGAGCTGAACTCGTGACGGGGGCCCGTGTCAGGGAGATCACGCTCGACACAACCGGCCGGGCCACAGGCGTAAATTATCTGGATGCAGAAGGCAACGATAAGCATCGATCCGCGCGTGCCGTCGTGATGGCAGCGAACGGTATTGGAACACCTCGCCTGTTACTAATGTCTCAGTCCAGTAAGAATCCAAATGGTCTGGCAAATTCCTCCGGACTGGTTGGAAAAAACCTGATGTTTCATGTGTTTGGTGGAGCTTCCGGCATCTTTCCAGATCATGAGGACCCCTGGGTCGGTCCCGTTGCCAACATTATTCTTTCACAGGAGTTCTATGAGACTGATAGATCCCGAGGCTTCCTCCGTGGGTATACCTTCCAAATGACCCGAGGGCAGGGACCAGGTGCAATAGCACGAGGTGTTGCCGGTCATCGGACTCCCTGGGGTGAAGATCATCATCCCGTTATAAAACGAAGGTTCCGCAACACCCTGGGCCTGGGTGCTATCGGTGATGATCTTCCTGAAGAACACAACTCCGTCACGCTCGATAGCCACATGACCGATAGCTCTGGGCTTCCGGCGCCGAAGATTAACTATCGTGTGAGCGGTAACTCGCGGGCATTGTTAGATCATGCTGTCGCAAAAGGCACAGAGTTGTTGAAAGAGGCAGGGGCCACCGAAATTCTGGTGAACCCGCAGTCCCGAGAGACCGGTTGGCACTTACTGGGTACTGCCCGCATGGGCGACGATCCGGAGCGCTCAGTGGTCGACAGAAACGGACAGGCCCACGATGTCGACAATCTTTTCATCGTGGATGGCAGTGTTTTTGTCACCGGGGGAGGCGTGAATCCAACGCCGACGATTCAAGCTATAGCTCTCCGCACAGCAGATTACATCACCAATGAGCGGAAGGATCTTAAAACCTGATGTCGCTGGGTATCGACAGCATTCTTTTGACTGCCGCTTTGGACCGTGTGATTCCGCCTGTGGATGACTTTCCTGGGGCGGGTGAAATGGGCTTGTCTGGAGAAGTTATCAATCGTTGTGGTGCAGACTTCCGATTCAGTGAGGCAATAAGGGTTGTCGTTGATTCACTGCCTGCGGCTACTGATTTTGTGAAGCTTGACGGTGATGCCCAGGATGAAGCGCTTCGCGCAGTGGAGTTGTCACATCCAGACTACTTCGGTTTGTGGCTTGATGTGATTTATACCATTTACTACATGCAGCCTGAGGTGCATGTAAGACTGAACTGGCACGGACGGTCTCCTCAGCCGGATGGTAACTCGATGCCGCCGTGGGACGATTCAGTTCTCAATGTGGTGCGAGCCCGTGATCCATTCTGGCGAAAGACGTAGTTAGTACAGAATCTTTTCACGGAGGAATCTACTCGTTGAGTTTCACAAACTACGTGCGCAACGGAAGCCAAGGTTTCCAGTTGTGCTATCAGGAGTGTTGCTAGTCCTTGCGCCGTTCCTGTATCGATTGCAGTACGACGCATGGCACAGGTATGAACCGCCCTTAATGACACGAGATGTACCTTCTGGTGGTCCTGTCGGATTATCTAGTGGGGCATCGGGATGTCGATGAAATGTTGGGCTCCAGTTGTCTGCACACCATTCCCAGATATTGCCCGATACACAGTAAAGACCGAACTCGTTTGGCTGGTATGAAGTGACCGGAGCGGTTCCGGCGAACCCATCTAACATCCGGTTTTGTTCGGGGAAGGTGCCCTGAAAGATATTGCACATGTACTCGCCGTTTGGAACCAGGTCATCTCCCCATGGGTATATCTGCTGCGAAAGGCCACCTCGCGCCGCAAACTCCCATTCGGCCTCTGTCGGTAGACGTTTTCCAGCCCACGAACAATAGGCCTGCGCGTCCAACCACGAAACCTGTGTCACCGGGTGATCCATTCGGTCTTCGATGGATGAGTCAGGACCATCCGGGTGTTTCCAATCTCCAAAATCAACCCGTCTCCACCACTCGGATCCAGCAATAGCCTGTGTCACAGACTTGGCTGTCTCTTGAGAGATGAAGTCGTAGAAGACGAATGTCCATCCAAAGCGCTCGGCTTCAGTTAGGAATCCGGTAGCGTCGATGAACTCGGAGAACTGGGCGTTTGTGACGGTAGTAGCATCGATGTAGAACGGATCTACAACCACCTCACGCACGGGTCCTTCTCCATCTGACTGAAAGCCGCGAGGGTAATCAGTCCCCATGAGAAACTGCCCACCGAGTACTTTGATCATCGATTCGTCGAATGAGGCTTTTGACGTGTCAGGCGAAAGTTTAGAACCCGTTTTAGGAACTTCAAGTCTGGCGTATGAGTGACCGGATACGGTCGAGTTGTAGTTACCCTGGTCTGTCTGATTGCCCGGCATTGCGTCTCGGGAGGCAGCGCAGCAGGTACGATTGTGATAGTCGGTTCCTGGGTTGCTCATGCTTTCACGTCCGTTACCGGGAACGGGTATTGTCTTGAGCGCCCCTCGTATCCGAACTCAACCTGCATTGCCATGCCTCCGAGATCGGCCAGCCGGTCATGCATCGACATCCGCACCGATCGCATGATTTCTTGGTCCAGTTCCGTGCTTAATCGTTCTCTGATTTCACGGTGTACTTGGTTACCAGCCAAATTGATCTGCTCTTCTGGATCGTTGTGCAAGTTGTAGAAGGTAACCTCTCCGGTTGAATATCGGGACAGCCGCCACTCACCGTCGAAGATCATCCAACCGTCCGAGAGCATGCCGTAGATGCGTTCCCGCGCTGGCTCATCGGTCAGCCCCAGCCCCGGGAGTGGCCGGGAGTCCATGTGCTGCGGAATCGGCACTTCAGCCATGGCGAGTATCGTTGTCGTAATGTCCCGGACCTCCACTAGATCGTCGGACACGTGTCCGACGGGCAACCCGGGTCCCTGGATCACCATCGGGATGTGGATCGCCGCGTCGTAGAACGACGCTTTCCCGATCAAGCCATGGTCCCCGAGATAGTCTCCGTGGTCGGTCGCAAGTATCACGACGGTGTTGTCCAGCAATCCGTTGCGACGTAGCGCTCCAAGCACTTCGCCTACCTCATGGTCGACCTGCTTGACCAGTCCTGCGTAGTGTGCCCGCACCTTTCGTTTCTGGGCGTCTGTGAAGTTGGCAATATCGACACCATTCCAGTCGTTCTTGTTGACGTCGATATTATTCTGCCTCAGCTTTGGTGTGTCACCGGAATCGGGTGAAGGTACTGGCATGTCATCGGGATCAAAATCCCAAGCCTCTTCGAAGTCTGCTGCCGGGTCGTACGGGCAGTGAGGTCCGGGGAAACCGACCATCATTGCGAAAGGCCCGTCAGAGCCGTATTCGTCGAGGAAGTTGACGGCTTCTCGCCCGACAAAACGATCCCACGAATGCTCCCACGGCAGTTGGTGGACGATGGCTCCCTGATTCTCAAAGTAGCCCGCGTGCTCGTTGCCGTGGAGCTTTCTCAGCCCGCGCTCCCGTAAGTAATGAAAGTAATCGTCCCGGACGTTGAGCCAACGCTTGTCTTCGCAGATCACCCGATGCTGGAATCCGAATCGAGCGTCCCACGGGTAGAAGTGCATCTTGCCGATGGCCGATGTGTAGTAGCCGGCATCGCTCATGAGCTGCGGCCAAGTTTGAATGCCAGCGGCCTTGTAGTCGAGCCGGATACCGTGGTTGTTGTCCGTTATGCCGTTGCGGATGGCGTTCATCCCAGACAGCAACGCATTGCGAGCTGGGACACAGATCGGAGACTGAGAGTAGGCCTGCTCGTAACGGGTACCGTTTTCGGCGATGGAGTCGATATTCGGTGTATTGATGAACTCCGCGCCGTAGCACGACAGGAAGTCACGCCGAAGCTGGTCAGGGAATAGGAAAACGATGTTGGGAAGGTCGGCCAAAATGGGCTCCCGGACGTTTTATCTGAATTGATTGCTGATCGTAGAATCGGATTGTATCTCTCAGGTCAACCTTTCGAAGACAGATGGTCTGTTGAGGTACCATTCTGAGAGTTTTGTCGCGGTATCGCGCAACCTGAAGTCCGCGTCCGTCTAGGGAGTCAAAGGCGGTAATTGCGATTCCTCAGGTCGAGACTCTCAAGGCCTGGGACTCACAGGTTTCAAGTGTTCAGTAACTCAACGCGGAGGCTATACGGTGCGCCCGCCAAACGTCCTGTTCATAATGTGCGACCAGCTCAAGGCAACGGCGTTGAGCATCTACGGAAATACCATCTGCGAGACGCCATCGCTGGAGCGATTGGCATCGCAGGGTGTGACGTTTCAGAACGCCATTACGCCACACCCGTTGTGCGTTCCGGCTCGAACAGGGATCATGGCGTCTCGTTACCCTCACCAGTTAGGGACTCGTCGCAACGAGACACTGATGCCAGAGGGCGTGACGCACGCGTTTAGTGTCTGGAAATCGGCCGGTTACACGACCGGGCTCATCGGTAAGAACCATTGTTTTGATCGTGTAGAGGATATCGACCTGCTGGATGTCCGCTGCGAGCTAGGGCATCGGGGCCTGCAAAACCGTGCGCCGCTCAAGGGTATGGAATGGTCCCGGCCTGAAGCGAACATCCGTGCAGCCCAAGCTGTACGCGCCGATATGCCCCACCAGAGTCCTCATATCTCGTACGCCGTGACCGACTTCCCAAGTGAAGACTACGGCACGTCCGTCATTACCACCACGACAGAAAAATATCTTGAGGATCATGCCGCAGCGAATAACGGCGCCGAACGTCCCCCTTTCGCACTCTGGGTTTCGTTCCCCGACCCTCACGAACCGTATGAAGCGCCTCGCCGATACGCCGACATGTTCCCGCCGGAATCAGTCGATCTACCGCCCTGGCGATGTAACGAGTTCGATGAATCGGCTCCAGAGCGAAATCGCGTTCTGCATCAGATTCTTGGTCTCTCAAATGAGAGCGAGGAGGATATTCGGAGATCTATAAGCATCTATTACGCAATGACGCGTTTTGTTGACGATGGGATAGGTCGAATTCTAGATGCCCTTGAACGCACGGGCTTGCGCGACGATACGATAGTAGTGTTTACGGCGGATCACGGGGATTTTATGGGTGAGCACGAAATGATCGTGAAAGGCGGCGTATTTTACGATTGTCTGGTACGAGTGCCGCTAATCATTTCGTGGCCAGGCCATGTGACCGAAAACCTGCGGGACAGTAGCATGGTGAGCACTATTGATATCGTACCGACGCTGTTTCAGTTGCAAGGTATTGATCCGCCCGCCGAGTTTTACGGTGATTTGCTTCCGACCGTCACTGACGCCGAACCACGGGACGCCGCTTTCTCGGAATATGGCAGCGGTGGGCCTATGTTCACCATGGCGGACCTTGAGTGGATGCCGGAACCGTATGGTTACGATACGTTAATTGCAAGTCTTCAGTGGCGTGAGGCTGAGGGCGACCGGCGCATGGTTCGTACAAAGCGCTGGAAGTACATCCACGATCCGCTGGCCGGTGTTGGAGAGGACGAGTTGTACGACCTTGTGTCCGATCCAGCGGAGTTAACTAACGTGGCAGGCAATCCAGACAACGTTGCTACAGTTGCAGAGATGCGTGAGCGACTGGAGGCATGGAGAGCTGATACTGGAGCCGGACCCAGTGTGCCTCCACCGGGGCCCGAGCACTACTCAAAAGGTGGCTACTTTGGCCCGCGTGTGAAGCACTAACCCGGCTTAACTAGTGCCCGCCACCCAGACCTGAAACCGTCACTTTGTAAGAGGGTTGACTGGCCAGACTGTGTTCTGTGATCACGTTGGCCTTTTCCAGTATTTTCAGGCAGTTCTGACTCAGGTTTAAGAGATGTAGCGTACGGTCTGCGCGGTCATATCGTTGGGCCAGTTCTATGATTGCCTCCATCCCGGAATGATCCCACACACGGGAATACCGGAAATCAATCACAATCTCGTTCGGGTCGGTTGCCGGATTGAACAGCTCCCGGAAGTTACTAACGGAGGCAAAGAATAACTGTCCATGGAGGGTGTAAGTGCGCCTGTATGTTTGGCTATCGCCCTCAGAGTTCTCATCTTCGGCTACAACGTAAATTCCGCGTGCTGCATTCCATGCGAACACCAAGGCCGACACAATTACACCGACCACCACTGCAGTGGCCAAGTCAGTTGCAACGGTAACCGCCGATACAAGCACCATGATGAAGGCATCCGAAACAGGGACCTTGCGGATGATTCGCAAACTCGACCATGAAAACGTCCCGATAACAACAATGAACATTACACCTACAAGTGCGGCCATTGGAATTCGTTCAATTAACGAGGACGCAAACAAGATGTAGCAAAGTAGCAGTATCGCTGCTGCTATCCCGGACATCCGCCAGCGAGCGCCGGACTTAATGTTGATCATGCTTTGTCCGATCATGGCGCAACCACCCATCCCCCCGAAGAAACCGGTGATGATGTTGGCAGCTCCCTGCGCCATGCATTCACGGTTCTTCTGGCTCTTCGTTTCCGTAATCCCATCGATGAGCGAAAGTGTGAGGAGTGATTCGATAAGGCCTATACCGGCAAGGATCAGAGCGTATGGCAGTATGATCCACAGCGTCTCAAGGTTGAACGCAACGTCGGGGATGCTGGCCGACGGAAAACTACCGGAGATGCTTGAAAGATCTCCCACCGTCGTGGTGTTTATGTTTCCGAAGATCACCAGAGCCGAAACGACAAGGATCCCGGCGAGGGCAGCGGGGAAGCGAGTTGTTAACTTTGGCAAAATGAAAATTACGGCCATGGTTAATGCAATCAGGCCGAGCATGATCCCGAGGTCTCCAGCTGCGAGCCATGATTCGGTACCATCGTGATTCTCGACCTTAAAGCTCTCGAGTTGTGACAGAAAGATGACGATCGCCAGCCCATTGACGAAACCAAGCATCACTGGGTAGGGAACCATACGGATCAGGTTGCCTAACCTCAACGCTCCAAGAGTCATTTGAATGATCCCCATTAGGATCACAGTAAGGAATAACATTTCGACGCCATGGTCTTTTACAAGTGCGACCATAACGACGGCGAGTGCACCTGTGGCGCCAGATATCATGCCGGGACGCCCACCTGTCAACG
Organism: Dehalococcoidia bacterium; assembly: GCA_046583495.1. Classification (GTDB taxonomy): domain Bacteria; phylum Chloroflexota; class Dehalococcoidia; order Lucifugimonadales; family Lucifugimonadaceae. The sequence goes on along the minus strand of JAYGCF010000005.1, from coordinate 15,111 downwards.
ACGTGATAAACCCTACGATGAACGCGGCGTATAGCCCGACAAGTGGCTCAACTCCTGCAACAAAAGCGAAAGCTACTGCCTCAGGGACAAGGGCTAGAGAAACGGTGAGCCCGGCCAGGATTTCTGTTCGAATCTGACCAATGTTTCGGAACTGTTTCATTTACCGACCAAGAATGCGTGAAATAATTTGCAAGCAGCTACTAGTTCTACACGACAATGAACTCACGCGGTTAACTATTAGTTACGATTTTCCGCGCATTTGTTAAACAAACTGACGGTAATTGATCTCATAACCTATGAAAGACGACGCCTTGCCTAATCGAGAAACCTATATGCACGGTCACCATCCGGTGGTAGTTGATGAGCACGCTCGTCGCAGCGCAGAACATAACGCCGCGTACCTTTTGCCGTACCTTAAGCCAGGGATGTCGATACTTGATATTGGTTGTGGCCCAGGGAGCATTACAACTGGTTTGGCAAAGGCTGTTTTACCTGGGCAGACCATTGGTATTGACATGTCCAAGCCAGCGTTGGAGAGGGCTGAGGCAGATGCAAATGTTTCTGGAATTAGTAATGTTGAATACCGAATAGGCGATGCTTATTCTCTGCCGTTTGCGGATGAGTCATTCAATTGCACGCATATGCATCAAGTGTTACAGCATATGGCAGAGCCCGAAAAGGCTGTTTTAGAAGCGATGCGTGTATTGAGAGCTGATGGCTTTTTTGGTGTTACAGAGGTCGATTGGGGCACAGCCGTTTTCTGGCCTCAGACGTCGGAAACAGACCGATTTTTGGAGATTTACGATGAGGTAGCCCTGTATAACGGTGGTGATCCAAACTTTGGTAGGCGGTTACGATCCATGTTCGAATCAATTCCATTGAAGCGCTTTGAGATAGGGGCGACTGTATGGACTTTTGGCGATGCTGCCTCGACCGAACAGTGGGGTGATCTGTGGCAATCACGAATTCAGGATTCGCATATCGCAACGGTAGCTATGGAAACGGGGATTTCTACCCATAGCGAACTATGTGATGTTGGGCAGGGTTTACATGACTGGGGGCAGTCGCCAGTCGCATATTTCTCTATGACTCACACTGAGGCATTGGCCTGGAAATAGAGTAGTGACTGAACTCTTTCAAAACGAGAGGGTGATGATACTCGTTCAACCGCGTCCCGCCGCTCGTTCGCGTGCATCGAGTGCACGCGCCAGTGCTGTTTCCACGCTCGTTGCTGTCACGTTTATGTGAGCCATCTTACGGCCCATCCGTGGCTGAGCCTTTCCGTAGAGGTGAAGTACAGACCCGCGAACACTCAACGCTGCGTCCCAGTCAGGTGTTCCTCCGGCGTCCGACCATACATTCCCAAGTAAATTAACCATCACGACTGGGCTGAGTAGTTCAGTTGAACCTAGCGGTAGCCCGCAGATAGAGCGAATGAGCTGTTCGAACTGAGAAGTTGCACAACCATCCTGGGTGTAATGTCCTGAATTATGGGGGCGTGGCGCTATTTCGTTCACCAGGATTTCGTCTTTATCGGTAACGAACATTTCCACAGCGACCAGCCCGATTACATCGAGTGAATCTGCTATTTCTGATGCCATCTTGATAGCGGCATCTCGTACCTCCGCGGAAATTCGAGCAGGGACGATACTCACATCCAGAATACCGTCCACATGCTGGTTTTCAGACGGTGGAAAACAAACGACATCACCGTCTGTCCCTCGGGCCGCGATTACCGAAATCTCCATTTTGAATGGTACGAATGATTCAAGGATTAAAGCTGAACTCTGGGATCGCAACTGAGTGTGTGCGTCCCGCATATCGACGGCAGACCTAAGAACGATCTGTCCTTTGCCGTCATATCCGGATGTAGCAGTTTTAAGCACTGCGGGTGTGCCGATATGCTCCAATGCTTTCACCATGTCAGCCATGGTGTCCACTGCAACGTACTCGGGCACTGGAAAATGATTTTCCGACAGAGCGCCTTTTTCAATTAAACGATTCTGCGCAACCCTGAGCACATGACTCCCGGGACGGACGAATCCGGACTTTTCTGAGATGGCTACGGCATCAGAATCAACGTTCTCAAACTCGTACGTCACAACATCGCAACGCTCAACCAATTGGCGCATTGCATTTACATCTGTGTATGGCGCGATGATACGGTCGTTCGCCACTTGACCTGTTGGTGAATCTGGGTCGGGATCCAGCACGATGACCCTATAACCCATGCGACGAGCGTCCAGTGTGAACATTCGCCCTAACTGTCCGCCCCCAACCACACCAAGGGTGCTACCTGGTGAGATAGGTCCGATAGTAGTCAACTCTTTTCTAAATTTGCAGCCTGGGTTTCGACATCACTAGCCGTTTTCGCCCTGTAAGTTTCCAAACGGGAGAGTAAATCGGGTCTACTTGTTGCAAGAATTTGGGCCGCAAGCAAACCTGCATTAGTAGCACCTGCGGAGCCGATAGCAACGGTAGCTACTGGAACGCCACGGGGCATCTGAACGATGCTAAGAAGCGAATCCATCCCTTTCAATGCCCGGCTTTCCACAGGCACTCCGATGACTGGCACCAGGGTTTTAGCGGCAACCATCCCGGGTAGGTGCGCTGCTCCGCCGGCACCCGCAATGATCACTTGGATCCCACGTCCATTAGCTTCTTGGGCAAACTTGAACATCCTGTCAGGAGTCCGATGGGCGGATACTATCGATACTTCGTTCGGAATATCGAAGAGATTGAGCACTTCAACCGCGTTTTGCATCGTCTCAAGGTCTGACGTGCTGCCCATGATCACCGCTACTAAAGGGTCGACCATCACTTAGTCCCTCGCTGATCATCCAGGTAATTAAGAAAATCTAGTTTCACACCTAAGATGTTCGCAGTGCCCGACGCTGCTGTCACGCGCTAGATTTGACGGCACGTATCGTGAACATCAAAGGCAGGGGAATCACATCTGTGGGAAGCCTCCACAATCCGTCGGAGTCTTGGACCATACCCTGACGAGCCTTGTACGTGACAAAAGGCAGTTCTTGAAACTCTTTGATTGCCAGACCGGCATCTATCAATGACTGAATCACCTCAGACATAGGATGGAACCACTCAAATGTCGTCTTTTCGCTGCTGAACGACTCAACTGCGTAGTCGCTATCATCACCTTCAGGATCAAATCGGAGAGGCTTGCGATCTCCGAAGTAGGGAAACTGAGGGTAAGCGGCAGTACTTTGCGTTATGGGATACGACTGTTGAAGTGTGTCCATCGCAGGGTGGAATTCCGCGATATAGAACACACCACCGGGTTTCAAAGCATGAGCAATGACCCTTCCCCACTTGCCAAGGTCACCGATCCAGCATAGTGCGCCAATAGATGTGAAAACCCGGTCAAACTGACCGTTGAATTGATCGCCAACTTCCAGGATGTTTGATTGAACGAATCGAGCCGGGATATTTAATTCGGCGGATAGTTTTCGGGCAAGGTCTATGGAAGTGCTCGATATATCCACTCCCGTCACTTTAGCCCCAAGTCGCGCCCAATTCAGTGTGTCGAGTCCGAAGTGGCACTGCATGTGCAGCATCGAGAGTCCCGAAACGTCACCTACATCTTCCAAGATGAATTCATGAAGTACGTTTTCGCCACTCTTGAAATTATCAACTCGGTAGTACGCCGACGCGGCATGCACAGGCGTTACCTCATCCCAGAACGCCTTGTTATGGACGTACGGATTTGCATATTCGTCATTATTACGGCGAATTGGCGACATCCGGCTAATCGACCTCGATAAGGACCTCAGTATTGTGAGTTGACGCTAATAGCGGGTAAATCTGGTCGAACACCTGAGTGATCCTTTGAGTGGCCCGTACAAGATCACGCGAGGAATCGTAGTCTTTTAGAGATTTCCACGATTGTTCTGTGATGATGGTGCCATGGTCACCGAATGCTGTCCGTAAGATACGTGGCCTCGAGAATCCGGCAGTCTCCATTTCGGCTGAGGCTTGTTTTACAAGACCAAGTAAAGTGCCACCGGCGCCAGGATTGGGGATATAGGTACGTCGTACGACGATCAAAATGCAACTCTTTCCATTGTTCAACTCGGATTATGAAGTGCCTTTGTTGATGGGCACGGGAGAATTGTTACTCCTATAGCGCCGACAGAATTCCTTCTACTGAAGGAATTAGAACTTTAACTGTACTGCGCTATATATAGCGAGGCAGCGCGCTGAAACTATCTGATCTCGCTTGAGACTGGGAATGTGTAACACATCGCCATGAGATCACGGTTGGCGCCTGAAGGAAGGAACTGGTACCCCGTACGGGATTCGAACCCGTGGTCTCCACCTTGAAAGGGTGGCGTGCTAGGCCGCTGCACCAACGGGGCGCAAGATTTGTTCATCTGGCCGTAGACCTTCCGTAATCATATCAAGCGAGACGGTCTATTCCGAGAGCGAAACAGAATCAATCAGGGAATATTACTATCCGGATCGTGCCGGTTTAGGGGTCTCGTGGCTAAATGTTCCGTAAAGATAGTGATTATTGGCCCTGTCAAAGGGTGAAGCCACTTCTCACTGGACGTTTGTATGTTGTCGCTTTAAACGCCCTCTCAAAGATTGGCTTCGCTGCGCAGATGTCAGCCATCGGGCACACACCGCAGCGTGGGCGTTGCGATTTGCAGATTTGCCGACCATGGGTGATCAGAAGCACGTGATACTGGAACACGTCCTGAGGATCTATCTGTGCTTCCATGATGTCGTGCGCAGTGTCCACATTTGTCTTTAACCCAATTAGACCTATTCGTCTTGCCACACGGTAGATGTGCGTGTCGACGGGCATTGCGGGCATGCCCAACGCAAAATTGAGGACCACACCGACTGTCTTCTTGCCTACTCCGGGTAATGACAATAACCAAGACCGCGCTTCTTCGAGTGGCATCCTCGCTAGGAATTCGAGCTCGAATCGGCCGGTTCTATCCAGGATGATACGAAGTATCTCTCGTATGCGGGGAGCTTTCTGATTTGCTAAACCACCGTGCCTGATCACCTCTGCGATCTCTTCGGATCCAGCCTCCAAAACGTCAATCCAACTCGGGAACTGTTTTCTCAGCGCTGCGTAGGCTTTTTCCGCGTTGCTATCAGAAGTGTGCTGAGTTAACACGGTAAAAATTAACTCTTCAAGTGCGTTAAACCTAGGCGCCCACACGACAGGACCGTAGATAGGGTCGAGTCGCTGAAGGACCTCTGCGGCGAGCGCATTTCGCCGCGGGGTGCCGCGTAACTTTGAAAGGTTCTCGGATGAAAGTTTCATGGATGCCATGGGAGGACGTTATTCTAGCAACGCTCCGAAGATGGTATTTTCTGACCGGTGTTCCTCTTAGACATAATTCAAGCAATGATATCCACTGCAACGGACAGCACATTTCTTCATAACGCCAACGTATTAACGTTGGATCAAAAAGGGACGGTCGGGACAGGAGTATTAATTGAAGGAGGTCGCATCAAGCGTATTGTTTTCGACCATGAATTTGTTGGCTCCGGGCATCGACATATCGATCTGGAGGGAGCGACGTTATTACCAGGATTTATTGACGCACACTCACATCCATTGGCGCTTGGTGCGGCTCTCTCTGCAATTGATTGTTCGCCCGAAAACGTTTCTAGTATTTCTGAACTTGGTAAGCGATTGAGCTGCGCTGCACAGTCATCTGACGGGTGGGTCAGGGCTCGTGGATACGATGAATTATTACTGGCGGAGAAGCGTCACCCAACAGCTGCGGATCTCGAAACAGCGGCACCTGGCCGGATGATTCATCTCAGTCATGCCAGTGGGCACGGAGTCGTTCTCAGTACCCTTGCCATGCAAGCCGTGGGTATTAACAAATACACGGATCCACCCCCTGGTGGAACCATTGAACGTGACCCGGCTACAGGTGAACCGACGGGTGTGCTGTTCGAGATGGACGCCTGGTTGCGAGAACGACTTCCCAGACCGTCTGAGAACGACCTGAACAATTACGCAAAGGCTGCGTCTAACGATCTCCTAGCAAAAGGAATTACTTCTGTTACCGATGCCGGCCAAGAGAACTCGGCTCAAAAAGCAGAGTTGTATTGCAAATTATCAAACGCCGGGCTATTTCGACCTCGCACAACAGTGATGCTGTCATCGACTGCTGAACAGAGGCACTTTGAATGTGGTGCAAAGGTTCGAATCGGAGCTACAAAACTAGTGATCACCTTTTCGGGTGGAGATATGCATCCGAGTTTCGATGAACTGGCGGCTTCGATAAGTGAACAAAACCGAACTAAGAGACAGGTCGCAATTCACGCTGTCGAGTTGGAGGCTGTAATTGTCGCCTGCGCCGTTTTCTCAGCGGTTGGTGGGCGGCCCGGGAATCTGGAATTGAGACATCGGATCGAACATGCGTCCGAATGCACTCCAGAGGTCGCAATGTTGATTGCTGATGCAGGGTTATCTGTGGTTACGCAGTTGGGATTTGTTCAGGCACGTGGTGAAAGATATTTGAGTGCGTGGCGGGATGGAGCTGCAGATCCAGAGGACCTCTATGCGGTAAAAAACCTTATAGATGCAGGCGTTCATATTGGTGGATCATCAGATGCACCATTTGGCCCTACCGCTCCATTAACCGCAATCCAGGCGTCTGTTACTCGTCATGGCTCGAATGGGTCACTTGTAGGGGCGGGTCAAGCTATCTCTACAATGCAGGCCTTAAATCTGTACGGGCCCATGGGTGCATGGATGGATCATCAAGAGAACGCGATTGGAACGATTGAACCCGGCAAGCAAGCAGATTTTGTAGTTCTTGAGAATGATCCTAAAAAGATCATTGCCGAGCAGATCGGCTCAATCCCTGTGATCGCGACGATTATTGATGGAGTTCCAACATATGGGTCGTTGCCCGGTTACTAGGAACGACGCCCTCCGGTAAGGTCAGCCAGTGTCTGGAGTGCAGCTTTTTCTGCTGTCTCCGGTAATTCGCTGAGCGAATTGCGAGCTTCGTCGATCAACCCTTGAGCGATATCTCGGCTGGCTTCAATGAACCCCGATGAGCGAACTGTTTCGATTGCCGTATTCAGCGTGACAGTATCAATTTCACTGTGGCCCGCCTCCCGCGCGGCACGCGCCGACTTGAACCAGTCGAACACAGCGTTAGATTCTGGTTCTACTTCGATCAACATGATCGCCGGAAGAGTTAAAACACCTTCTTTGAGGTCGTTACCGGCCGGCTTGCCAAGTTCCTCGGAAGTGGAATCGTAATCCAGCACATCGTCTAACACCTGGTATGCGAGCCCAAGTTTGTAACCGTAGTTGCGTAACAGTTTGATATCGCTCTCAGGAGCACCCCCTAGAACAGCCCCACTCTCGGATGCCGTCGTGAACAGGGAAGCGGTTTTGTCATATATGCGCTGGTAATAGGAGTCACGAGTTACGTGCGAATCCTGTCCATCCAGCAATTCATTCAATTCACCCCTCGACAGTTCCATTATCGTCTCTGCAAAGCGGCGCACGAGCCTGACGCTGTTCGTATCGCAAACGAATCGGGCAGCCGCAGCGAAAACATAATCACCCAAAAGAACCGACACGTTACGACCCCATAGGGCACTTGCTGTTTCTCGGCCCCTGCGGGTATCTGCAGCATCCACCGTATCGTCATGAATGAGTGTTGCGATATGTAGTAGTTCAACGGCTGTACCCATCATCACGTCTAAGTCGGATGGATTCCGCCAGAGTCGGGAAGCCAAGAGAGTGATAGCCGGACGCAATCGTTTACCTGGCGCACTCAAAACGTGCTCCAGTCGCTCGGCCATAACTTTGTTATGTAGGCCATCGCCACTAAGCGGCCCCTGGTGCTCCTCGGCCAAAGAGGAGATGTTTGCGATCACCGCTGCTAATTCCGGGCGTATTGGGTCGTATATCTCTTCGTAAAGGCTCGTCGAAGACATGGGATGCGTCGAGGATTCGGTCATCGTGCGCTCGCCGCCGCTAGCCTTTCAGCCTCTTCTCCTACGATCGACTCTTCAAGTTTCTTAAACATTGGTGTAGGTGTTGGCAGGACTGTCCCTGTGAGTGGTTGATGTCGCTGCCATCCGGTTTTGAGAACGTCGTCTGTATGTCCCAGTAACTCATGCAATGTTTGCGAGGAGTGGGGAAGGTAAGGATACGCGACCGTGCGGAGTGTCTCGACGATGTTAAGAGCGGTCCATAGTGTCGTGGCGGCTCCATCCCGGTCCTCTTTTACTTGTTTCCAGGGAGCACGGGCATCGACATAACGATTTCCATGCTGAGCGAGTGCCATCAGTGATCTAAGACCTTCCCGGAATCGTCGCGCTGCTAGATGCCCTCCCACGTCTCTCAATGCAGTGTCACAGGCCTCTAAAGCATCATTCTCCTCTGGACCAAGTATTCCGGGTTCGGGGACAGCGTTGTCGAAGTTTCGAGTAGTCAGGGTCAGTATTCGATGTGCCAGGTTGCCAAAGGTCGCTACAAGTTCATTATTGTTGGCCTGAAGATATCCGTCCCATGTGAAATCAGAGTCGGAAGTTTCAGGCATGATCGAGGTCAGGTAGTAGCGAAGGGGGTCGGCGTCATAACGTTCTAAGTAATCGGGAAGCCACACTGCCCAGCCACTACTTGTGGACAACGGGCGAGATTCCAGGGTCAGGAATTCGTTGGCAGGGACATCTTCTGCAAGATTCAGTCCGCCATGGCCCATTAGCATCGCCGGCCAAATAATCGTGTGAAAGGGAATGTTGTCCTTACCCTGAAAGTAGAAGGCGCGAGCATCTTCTTTTTGCCACCAAGCTTTCCAAGCGTCGGGCTTCCCTGAGTTCTTAGCCCACTCTATGGACGCGGACAAATAACCGATAACCGCTTCAAACCACACGTAGATTCGTTTGTTTTCGAAACCGTCGACGGGAACCGCAACGCCCCAGTCGATATCACGTGTGATCGCTCTGTCTCTAAGTCCTTCGCGTAGCATACCCATGCTGAAGTTGCGTACGTTTGGGCGCCAATCTGATTGTCCAGATATCCACTCTGTAAGCTTTTCTTGGAATGCGCTCAAGCGTAGGAAAAAGTGTGTCGTATCCCGGAACTCCGGAGTAGAACTGTCCTCTTTGCAACGGATATTTGCGAGGTCAGATGGGTCGACTGTATTGCCACAGCTGTCGCATTGGTCGCCGCGTGCTCCATCAAACGAACAATGGGGACAGACTCCTTCGACAAACCTGTCTGAAAGGAAACGGTTTTCGACCAGGCAAAAAGGCATGCTTTGCACGCCCTCGACCAAATAGCCATTTTCAAGAAGTCTAGTGAAAACGCCCTGCGCTACCTCGTGATGATTGTCGGTATCAGTGTGGGTGTAAAGGTCGTACGAAAAGCCCATACGCTTATTCGTTTCTACGAAAACATCGTGGTACCGCTCCGCCAGTTCGCGGGCCGATACCCCTTCTTGTCTCGCCGCCAACATTGTTGGCGTTCCGTGCATATCACTTCCTGAGACCATTAAGACGTCATCACCTATTAGGCGGTGATAACGCGCGAAAATGTCTGCTGGAAGTGTGTTTCCAGCGATATGTCCGAGATGTGGTTGCCCGTTCACGTATGGCCACGCTACTGCTACCAAGACTCGTTCGCCCACAATGTCTCCATTTCGAAATGTGACACCGCCAATCATGTGAGTACGCGTTTCATAGCTTCACAGGCGGAACTAACAATTATATCGAGCGATTACGTGGCGTCAGCCCGATTCTCTTCTTCGAATTCAGTTACTAACCGATAAACCTTACGTCGTGGGGCTCCCGTGGCTGTGATTGATGCCTCCACGAGAGATCGACCAGTTATACCCTTCCGACCTAGCTCAACAATCATGTCCAGAATAGCCTCCTCGGAAGGTTCGGTGGCCTTCTCAGGGGCACCCTCAATCAATAGTACGAACTCTCCTCGCGTAGGACCGTTAGAGAAGTACTCTTTTGCTTCCGTGGCTGTGCCGCGGAACACTTCTTCGTGCAATTTGGTCATCTCTCGACAAACAGCGATCTGGCGATCGCCCATTACGTTCTCAATATCCTCAAGCGCCACTACAGCACGACGGGGTGTTTCAAAAGCGACCACTGTTCCACTCTCGCTGGAAGCATCGGCCAGTACGGCCTGGCGCTCTGATTTGCGTCGTGGAAGGAAACCGAGAAACAGGAAGCGGTTTCCTTCCATTCCAGATATGGAAAGAGCAGCGGATACAGCGGAAGGTCCGGGGACTGCTATAACTTCATGACCACGTTCTGAAGCTGCAGCCACAAGGGATGCGCCGGGATCGCTCACTGTTGGTGATCCTGCGTCGGATACCTGCCCGACATCTCCAGTTTCCAGGGCCCCAAGAATCTTTGAAAGTTGTGAGGGTGGAGAGTGGTCGTGATAACTGATGCATGGCGTGTGCGCATTCAGGTGATTCAGGAGTTTACGCGTAACGCGAGTATCCTCAGCCACTATCAGATCGACTGACCGCAGGGTGTCGGCTGCTCGAGGCGAGAGATCACCCAGATTACCGATAGGTGTTCCTATGATGAAGAGAGTTCCCATGCAGCTTCGTTTGGCAACAGAGTGGTTTTTTTCGATGTGAGCTTCATCTTGCGTCGTCGCTGGTAGGTTTGGCTATACTCAGGCGGTCAAAATTGCGATAGTGGATAAAAAGTTGCTGCTCTATCTATTATCTGGAAACCACGTGAGACTGGAGAAACGTCGATTAACCTCTCAACCGGACAGCGCCTAATTTCTACTTCCGGCGGCGCCGAATTCGTCGTAACTAAGGGTGGCGAGGCAGATATAACCTGCAACGGGGTATCCCTAGAAGAAAAAACAGACCAGTCGCCGTCAGAGGCAGATGGTCCAGATATCCAACTTGGTAAGCGGTACCAGAGTTCCGATGGGGGAGTCAGTCTGCTTTGCGTCAAGGCCGGTAAGGGTGAACTCTCCTGTAATGGAGAGGATATGGAGCTTCAAGGGGCCCGTAAACTTCCTTCATCCGATTAAAAACCGTTACAGCGGTAATTTCTGATGTGGCCTTCGTTGACTAAACATAGGTATGTCTGAAATCGGTGCCGGTCACGCCAGGTAAACCTCGTTTGCTACTCCGCCTGTCAGAGTTTCGCAGCCGTTTTCGGTCACCAGTACCGTATCACTGCATCCGATAGCGCCCAATCCCGGCAGACGCATCGTTGTAATTACATGAAAGGTCATGCCGCGGTGAAATGTTCGGTGTTCGTTGGCGTTGATACTGAAAATGTGGCCCTCATCCCATCCCGGGGGGAATGCAGTACCAATACCGTACGCGATCCTTCGACCCTGTGAATAAGGGACTTCAGAATCATCAATCCGCTGGCGAGCTACTTCAAACGCTTCTGATGCCAGCATACCTGGCTTGATATTTTCCTTCGCAAGTCGCAGAGCATCTCGGTTCACCTCACTACCCTTCAGTAACAATTCGGGCGGATCCCCCACGAAAGCGGCTCGGGTCAATGCTGAGTGGTAACGGTTGACAACACCAGGAACTTCGAAGAATACGACATCTCCGTTTTGTAATTTCCTATCGGTCCATGTTGAATGCACTTGCATTGAGTGCTGTTCACCAGAAGTGATGAAAGGTGGCAGCCCGCTGTACTCACTACCAGCATGGACCTGACTATCCAACACGGCTGCTGCTAGGTCTCGCTCGGAGACTCCCTCGGATATCGCATCCAACCCTGCTTGAACGCTGGTAGACGCAATATCAGCTGCGTGCCGCATGTATGCGATCTCGGACTCTGACTTGATCAATCGTCCCGCCTCAACCAAACCTGAAGCGTCGTGTAAACGTGCCTCTGGCATGGCTGAACGCAAAAGCATGTATTCGCGAATCTTAAGAAACCAGGAGTCATATTCGACGCCGATACTGCCCCTTGAAAGGCCAACTTCATTCAGCACACCCGCAACGCCCAACAGGGGACTTTCAGTATCCCCGAACAAACGATAGTCATCTACCACCGAATAAGAGGCGATTAGTGACTCCTCATGCGGGGGAGGGATGAGTATTGGATCACCATTAAAAGGTACGATCAGACCGATGAAATAGTAGTAGCCGGGGGTCTGATAGCCGGTCAGGTAGTAGATATTCTCTGGAGTGGTCAGGAGCAGAGCATCAAGGCCTCGCTCATCCATGCGTGTTCGCACTCCATTCAACCGGCTGTGGAACTCTTCGTGGCTGAAGAACTGGTTGGCTGGCGATCTCATGTGTTGACCCGAATCTTGACTCAATTGACGTTTAAAGTGACTGCGACATCCGGTGTCGAATTTCTAAGAGGCCGACAGCATAATGCCGGGCAACCGATAAGACTAAAAAAAGTAAGCCCGTTTTGCGGCGCGGAGACCTGATGCCTGACTCCCTATCGAAGTTAGAGGCGCGACGAATAGCTTTGACCGCTCAAGGATTTGCTGAACCTCGTCCTAAAAATCCTGATGTTGAAGATATCCGCCGGATCATAGGTCGTCTAGGACTGATCCAGCTTGATTCAGTCAACGTGGCCGTGCGTGCCCATTTCATGCCATTTTTCTCACGTCTTGGTTCATACCCTATAGACCTACTGTCCGATGGTGCGCATGAACGATTCGACTTGTTCGAGTTTTGGGGGCATGTTGCCTCCTTGATCCCGATGGAGCAGTACCCGTTATTTAGACATCGGATGGCAGAGGGGATCAAAGGTCGGCCCCGTGTTATGCGTAGTGTGGACGCGGAATACCTTGATTTGATCCTTAATGAGGTTAGAACCCGAGGGCCGCTTACGATCACCGATATTGAGAATGCCGGTCAGCGTTCAGGCGGTGGACGATCACCAGGTTGGTGGAACCGAGCACCCGGTAAGGTGGCCTTGGAGTACCACTTTGGGACGGGTGATTTGACGTCAGTAGAACGCCGACGTTTCTCGCGTGTATATGACATTCCTGAGCGTGCTATTCCGGAGAAGTACTTTACGGCAAAACCCGTCGAGCGTGAGGAAGCTCATAGAGAATTCTTACGGATAGCGGCACGGGCTCATGGAATTGGAACAGCTGCTGATCTTGCCGACTATTACCGGATTCGTATGCCTCAGGCTCGCCCTCGTCTAGCCGAACTTGTAGAAGAAGGTGAGCTTGAGGAGGTAACGGTCGAAGGATGGGACAAGAAGGCCTTACTTGCCCCAAGTACCTCGACCAGTGTGGCTGTCGATACCCGAGCCATATTGAGCCCTTTTGATTCACTTATCTGGGAGCGCGAGCGAACCGAACGGTTATTTGATTTCCGATACCGAATCGAGATCTATGTTCCAGAAAGAAAAAGACAATACGGCTATTACGTCCTACCGTTCCTCCTGGGTGAAGAAATCGTGGCGCGTGTCGATGTGAAAGCAGAACGAGACAAAGGCACACTGAGGATACGTGGTGCTTTCATCGAAAATGGTCAAGATCCGGTTCGCATAGCCACAGAGTTGGCAAAAGAACTAGAAATGATGGCAAGTTGGCTTGGTATGAAACGCGTACGAGTTGGACGACGTGGCAACTTGTGTAATGAGTTACGAGACGCTCTGAGTTAATTGCCCCCGAGTGCCTGTCCCTTATTGTCACAAATCTGCTTTCCAAAATAACTTTGGAAAGTACCAATAGGGGATTATCGCTTCCCCTTTTTCTTCTTTCGATTACCTTGGTTTCGAGACTGTTTGACAGTGTTACGGGCTTGTTTAGCTTTCGCTCGTTTCACGGCGCGAGACTCGGACTTATTTCGAGAAGCATCAAGGATCGACTCTGCATCACGTACTATCGAATCTGACACCTGGGTCCCATTAGGAATCGCTGGGTCAAGGCCGCGCCGTTTTTGAGCAGCTAGGTCACAGGACCAACACGTACAGGCTGCGGGGTGTTTCTCGTCGTTCTGATAGTGGCGTTCACGCATACAGATGGGGATTTTCTTCGTCGTCTATTGACGGCACGATGCCAGTGGGTTTAAGCACCAGTGGTCGGGGAGCCGGGATTCGAACCCGGGACCTCTTCGTCCCAAACGAAGCGCGCTGCCAAACTGCGCCACTCCCCGTTCCGGTGCGTACTAAGCCTGAACATGAACTCATCTTCAAATAAACGCATGAAGGATAAGTCTAGTCGAACCCATCGGCTGGAACTACAGCATACGGCGCAATAACTGACTGCGTTTATGCGATTGGCAGGGCCTGCTTAAAAGAAAGGGCCACCTTTTACGTAACTGAAACGTTATCCCCTACGTTTACGGTACCACTTCCAAGTGGTGTTACGAACAAACCGCGCTGTCCTTCAATCTTCTCACGTAGACCAGGTCGAATGTGGTTCATGTTGTCACATGGGTCGCAGAGTTCACCGATTTTGAACTCTAGATCGGCTCCGACGATGAGCGTTTGGCCCTCTTTCAAACCGAACAAAGAAACGCCTTCTACGGTGATGTTCTCCCGCAATTGGCCTGGATCGACTTCGAGCGTGTCCATGACGGCTTTATCCATCATTAAAATTTGACGTCTACTGCCTGCTTTTGCATGTCGATCTCCTACCAATCCCACGCCAGCCTCAACTTCAGCTTGATCGACAACGGTCATTGGCTGTCGGCTTGCAACGTTAAGTCGGATGTCTACGATTTTCCCGGTGTTTGAGTTACTCATCGCAGCGGTCTCCTGTGGTGCAAATACGTTGGCGATCAGATTTAGCTTCTCACCTTGATACTTCTGAGATTAGCAGCATCCGACGTTACGTCAACTGCTCGACGATAGGTTAGACATGAACACTATCGAACCTGCCTGGTTAAAGCCAAGGGATTGGCGTGATACGAGGTGGGCCCCACCCATACGAGGAAGTTGTTTACCGCATGAAACCAAAGCCGATGTACGATTGGCGTTGCTGCGGGCTGAATCTCACGAGCTCATAACAGACGAGACTTGGGCCCACAAGGATATTTTCATGATTGAACTTACCGAAGAAATGAAAACCGCTCTCGATAATGCGCTTGCCGATAATGTGCCGTGTATTCTGGCTACTGCTTCGGCGGAAGGCTTTCCTGGAGTAGGCTACCGGGGTAGTGT
>JAYGCF010000028.1:0-9932 GCA_046583495.1 Dehalococcoidia bacterium | reverse complement strand
TTAGGAGGAAGCGCACCTTCCGTTGTCTTCGACAACAGTGTTGGCTACCGGGTCGTATGTCCAACTGAAGGAAACCAGTCCGATAGCAGCTTTCAACTTCCACTTTCCGCCCTCGGCAGTGACCGAGCTATAAGTTGGAGGCGGACTGTCACATCCATCCGCGATCACAAGCCTTTTAACTCTCTCCCCGGCTTCTTCTGCGGTAATTCCACCAGGGTTAGGGTCTCCGGTGTCACTATCTCCTCCACAGCCACCCAGTGCAATGATGGCGATCACGCCAGAAATCATGATAACGATCCACATGTTTCGCAAAATAGCCGCCTGTTCCAGTATCTGGTCGATACTTGGGGTATGGAGTGATGATGATGGTGTCGTAGCCGTCACGCTAACAGAATGGTGATAGTTATGTTGCGAATACATTTGCAATCTGCGCTTGTGGCGACCGTTTTCGTCAGTTTCTTTGTCGCGGGGTGTTCTAACGATAATTTCCCCGGGACTTCTGAGACGTCAAGTTCACGCGTTAGTTCAGAGATGGGACAGACAGCAATCTTTTGCCCGAATTGTCAGGTAGTGAATGTGACCAGGGTTATTGATGGCGACACGATCGACACCAGCATCGGACGGGTCCGTTTTTACGGTGTCGACACCCCGGAACGTGGCGAGGAGTGCTTTGATGAGGCAACAGCCGTCACGAGGAGGTTCGCTGGAAATGAGGTGCGTCTCGAGAAAGGTCCAAGGCTTACAGATAGTTTCGATAGACACCTGTCATACGTTTACGACATCACGGGAAATAGTATCGATGAACAGCTCGTTAAAGGAGGGTTCGCTTTGGCATGGACGCGCGACGGGCAACACCGTGATGCGTTGGTCGAGATGCAACGCGTCGCCCGGGATGTTGAGGCTGGATGTCTGTGGGGAGGCTAATGCTTAAGCGGTTCAGGTGGACCAACCGTGCCTCATATTCTCAATGAAGATGAGACGATTGACTCAATTCGCAATTAATTGCACTTTTAGACTGCCAGACGACTTGTCTTTTGCCAGAGCGAAGGCCTGGTTGATTTCCGTCAAACCGTATCGGTGTGTAACAAGATCACCCAATGGTGGAGTGCCGGACTCAAGTATCTTGATTGCGACCTCGTAGTCGTGTTTGCCGTCGATTACCGCGTAGCAGTGAGACATGATCAAACGGAGCTCTCTCTGGAGCATTCCGACGGTGCTGAACGGTATGGGGTTCTTCGGACCACCGACGCTCACGATCCTCCCGGTCTTTCGAGTCGTGTAGATTGCCTGTGCCAGAGATCCCCCTGATGTGCCCCCAACGCACTCAAATACAACGTCTGCTCCGCGCCCCTCGGTTATAGCGTGCACCGCGTCGAGCAAAGGGCTGCCACCTTCTGGCGCCGTGCTATCAGCACCACGTCCCGTTGCTGCTTCCGCCGCCTTTAGCCAACCGTCCTCATCCTCAGCTTCGACGACCTTTGACGCACCTAATCTCTCAGCCATCTCGGCCTGATGTGGATGACGAGCCGTCACGAGGATGTCTTTTACGCCCATAGCCGACAACGCCGCAACACAGGTCAATCCGATCGTCCCCGCGCCTAAAACGACCGCCGTTTCGTAAGCGTGCACCTCTGCCAGTCGGACGCCATGTACGGAAACAGCGAGTGGCTCCACCAACGCACCCTGTTCCCATGTCAGTGTTTGCGGGAGTTTGAAGCATGCATGTGCAGGGACACACATGTACGAAGCGAAGCCCCCGCCGCGTCTTTCACGTCGGCTTTCGCACTTGACGTACTCGCCTTGTCGGCAGAACCAGCACGACATGCACGCCCGGGATAACCCCACCATCTCCACGGCGACGCGGTCACCATTGACCAGCTTATTCACTGCTGTTCCTGCTGAAATCACCGTGCCAGCAACCTCGTGCCCTACAGGTACCGGGTCGAGCTCATTACGCACTCCGAGGAAAAACAGGTCGGAACCACATATGCCTGCCGAACCGACACGCAGTACTACGTCGTCCGGTCCCGGTTCTGGAAGTGACTGGTCGATGAGATCAAACGTCCCGGAATCCGTCCAGAGGGCGGCGATCGATTTATCGGCAGTGGTCAAAGCATTCTCCTTGGTTCGGGTGGGTCGACGAACAACGATAGAGAGGTCGCCAACGACACGCCGGGTATCATGATGTGAATAGATTAAGAATTTCGATAGAAAGACACAAATGCCCCGCATAAACAAAGTTATCGAACTCTGGGACTCAGGACAGCCGGTCTATCACGTAGGTGCAGGCGCCCTGAACTATGACAATGGTGTTGTTCAATCGCAAACATGGGCTGATTACCTGGAGATTGATTTTGAGAACAACCCGTTCGACGTTGTAGGACTCCAGGCTTTTATGCGAGGACTAGTTGATGGTGGACCAACGCCTTCCGGACATCGCACACCAACGGTTATCTGCACCGTGCCGGCTAATGCCCGCACAAAAGAGGAAGTGGAAGCTAATACCTGGCAGATAAGGGCTGTTCTGTCGACTGGTGCCCACGGAATTCTCCACACGCATGTACGTCAGGCTGACGCCACGCAGGCATTTGTAGAAGCGTGCCGTTATCCTTTTCAGTCGATAGGTGTTGACGATGGGCGATTACACCAGGGAACGCGCGGTGCTGGTGGGCAGTTGATTCCGGCGCAAATCTGGGGTGTGGACGAAGTGACCTATACCAATATTGCCGATCCATGGCCTCTCAATCCCGACGGCGAAATCATCATTGGGTTGAAGATTGAAGATAAGGAAGGAACGGCTAACGCCGACGATATTGCTGCCGTACCGGGTGTGACTTACGGAGAATGGGGACCCGGGGATCAAGGTATGTCACATGGCTACGCTGATGCTCACGACCCGCCGTATCCGCCAGAGATGTTGGCCGCACGGGAGCGGATCATGTCGGCTTATCAGCGGCACGGAGTTCGGTTCCGTTCAGGATGGCGGGCGACTGATATGACCGTCGAAGAACAGGTCGAAAAACTAGTCGGCGAAGGTGTTATGGACCTTGGTGTTGGTGAGGACGGGGCCAACTTTGCACGGAATCTTACCAATCGACCAAGGCCCTGGTAGTTGCCGGCTGAGTAGGGAATAGTTTGTGTGCGAGGCAGGGTTTCATTGACCCTAGGCCTTTTTGACCTCGATCACAGACCCGGCGTCAGAGTCTGAGGCGACTATCGGATTCCTGAGTGGCGCGCTGAATCCTTCGGCAGAGATCGTTACCTCGTCACCTTCTGTGTACTTCCATTCGCGTTCCGTATAACTGATCTTACTGGTGCCGAAGTAATGGACATGAACATCTCCAGGTACTCGATGGCCTGGATACTTGAAGTGGTGGTCCTCGCAGTTAGCGAGAGTGTGTGACATGTACCTCTCACCGGAATAGATCGGGCCACTCTGGTAGATCGTTTCTCCTGCTCTTGTCGTCTTGCACTCGTACTCCAGTACATCGAAATCGAAGTCGGTAACGAGTTCTGGTCCGATGGAACAGACGCGAAGTTTAGACGGCGCCAGGTACAGGTAATTGATCCGCTCGGTCTCATGGTCTGCCCACTCGTTGCCGAGTGTGAACCCCAGACGACGCGGAGTACCGGTACGGTCGATTATGTAACAGGCTGCAACCTCAGGTTCTTCACCTCCGTCCAGCGCGTAAGCCGGGAGATCTAACGGCTCACCAGGGCCGCGGAGGAAAGCGCCATTGCCCTTGTAGAACCACTCCGGTGATACGCCGCGAACTCCGGATTCAGGTTTACCCCCCTCAATTCCCATCTGAAACATTTTGGCTGAATCGGTTGCCGGCTCTTCAGAGTTCGATTCATCTTCTTCGACATGCATGGCATCTCGTGATTCCATACTGCCGGTGTGGGTAAGGCCAGTACCGGAGATCAGTACACGATGCGGGTCCACATGATCCACGGGGGGACGCAGGAAAGGTGAGTCTCCGCCGACAGGAGCTTCGAGTAGTTGCACATAGTCCAGACGCGCGTTGCTAGCACCCATTGCTTCCTGAAGTAGCTGCTCGAACCCTATGCCGGAATTTTGGGCGGCGTCAAAAACTTGAAATACATAGGTCAGTGATGGAGATCCGGACGTGATATCGATGACATCGTCTCCATCAATTACTCCGACTCGTCTGCCCGTGCCGGGGATCTCAAACTGGACTATGCGCATGATGGCCTTTCGTTATTTTGACGTTGGATCCACGATGGTAACGGCTCGGCAGCCTGCACGTGCACCCTTGGGGAGCTACTCATCACTGTTCTTCGGCTTCCGCATCACCACCCGCCACGCGCTTAGAACAGCTACTGCACCCACCACGGTGAGTGCGATGAACACCCAGCGAGAACCATCGAGGAAAGCGTCTGCCATAACACCGGTCTCGTCCTCTCCGACAAGTGAAATGTCTGGTTCAAAACCCCTGGCCACAAGGACGCCTGTGACGATAGATGACGCAATGGCGATACTCATTATGTTCCCTGCGTTACGGGTGACGTTGACCAGCGCGCCGGTGGTATTGATGGCAGATTCCTCGCCAGTGTCCATCGCCGAGGTAGTATTCGACACTTCCCAAAGTCCGAGGGCCATTCCACTGATGAAAAGTACGAAAACTATGAGTGCGACCGGAGTATCTAGGTCCAGAGTTGCATAGAAAATAGAAGTAAGAACCACTATCAAGAGCCCGATGACCACCCATTGTCGTGTTCCATATCTGTCGGATAGTCGCCCGGATATGTAGGAAAAAATCGCCATGCCAAGCGCAGATGAGAAGACGATAAGTCCCACTTGACTCGGCTGAAAACCTCGGACTTCTTGCAGGTAGAAAGGCATCATGAATCGCCAGCCAGAGCCACTCATGAATCCAAATAAACGGGTCGCCATAGAGAATGAATACGGGACATTGGCAAACACCCTGAGGTTCAACATCGGGCGATCTACCGAGAATTCACGCCAGATAAACAGTGCAAGAAGAGCAAACCCAAGCGGGAAGGCGATGATTATCGCTGGTGTGTTCCATCCGACCCGGCTACCTGTGTTTATTGCGGCGATGAGAACCGAAAGCATCGCCGCAGAAAGGAATGCTCCAAGCCAGTCGAATCCGGGTCCTGTAGATTGTTTTCGAACTCCGTCGACTCGTGTCGCGTCGAGTAGCTTGACTGCTGCCAGTGTCGCAACGGTAGCCAGGATAGCGGTGATGATGAAGAACGACCGCCATCCCAGCAGATCTACCACCAGGCCACCGATAATCGGGCCAGCGATGCCAGCAAGGCCGACCGACGAGGTATAAACCCCGATCCCTTTACCGCGCTGATTATCCGGGAAGACGGTAGCAATTATGGAATAAGAGTTGGTCTGGATAATCCCGATACCAGCTGATTGAACGATCCTGGCTGCTATGACAAACCCGAAGTTAGGGGACATCGCCACGCCGACAGCGCCTATTCCGAAGATTATGAGGCCAAGCGTGTACGACCGTTTACGTCCCAGCTTGTCCGATAGGCTTGCGGCGGGCACAAGGACGGCGATTATCGTCAGGGTGGACGCCAGGATTATCCAGGATGCTGCCGGCAATGAAAGGTCAAGGTCGTCAGCTATCGTCGGCAGCGCGACGGTTATACCGCTGAAGTCTATTACGGATGTGATGACACTTAGCGAGACAGCGAAGAGCGCTATCCAGTGGTAGTTATCTGGACGTGTGCGTGTCACGTAGTCAGCCGTGAACCTTCCAGGTAACGGTTGTTAATCAGGCCGACATTGTTTACCCGGATTGCACATGACCCCGGAGTAAGAACTCTCCATTGGGATCGGTATCCATAGATAAGTTTCAACCTAAAACCAAAGTGACTTGTCGACCACGTTAAGCAGTTCATCTCCCGATGCAAACCGTCGAGCGTTTTCCAGTAACAAGTCTGATCGACGTTGATTCAGATTTGCGCCGCCTTCGTCTTCTTTTGCCGCTACGTGAGGAGTCAGAATTACATTATCTAGATCCCATAGCCTGTGGTCAGGGTCAAGGGGTTCGGTCTCGTAAACATCAAGGCCGGCGCCTCTTATTACGCCGTTCTCTATTGCTGCAGCCAGGTCGTCGAGCTTCGTGGTCGGACCGCGTCCGATGTTTACAAAGTAAGCAGTGCTCTTCATACGTTCGAACATTTCGGCGTTAAACAGACCCTTGTTTTCGGGCGTATGAGGCATTGTGACAAGCACAAAATCGGCACGCCCTATTACATCAGCCAGTTTATCTGTGTGAAACAACTCATCGACGCCTGCCGGGGGATCGCCGACACGGGGATCGACTGCAATGACATGCATGCCGAAACCCTTACAGTGAAGTGCGGTATCGCCGCCTATCCCACCAACTCCTACGATGACAGCAGTACTATCTGGCAGGAAGACGAATGGCGCGTCGTTGGCATCCTTGTCGTACTCATGTCTTGTTTTAGCTCGCATGTATCCAGGGAGGCCACGTGATAGGGCGAGAACGTACATCATGATATGTGCGCTTATATGGTCGTTATAAATTCCTCGGAAATTTGTGACCGTGACCGGGTGTCCGATAAGCTCGTCGTAGTAGTACCCGGGTGGCGGGGCCGCTTGAGGTGATTGGAGCCATCGAAGTTGACCGGCTTCGGAAAGCGCGTCTGCGGGGACGTTCCCGAATGCAGCGTCTGCATCTACGATCTCCTTCTTTGCTTCATCCGCGTTAAGAGGGAGTACAACATCAAAGTCGGGAAGTGTGTCTGAGATACGCGCTGCCCAGGCCTTCTGGGGGTCGGTTTGCGGGGGCATTATTACGAGCTTCGGCAATGGGTTCGTCTTTCTGATATTTGTCGCACGGGGACTAGTAATTAGATACTCAGTGTCCGAGCTTGGTGTGAATCATCCAATTCGTTGTGTGGTCGCTAAAGCTTGAACTCTACGCTCAGTTCACTACAAGCGGAGCGGAACCAGTCGATTACTTCAGGATGTAGTGGGATGCCGTGCTCTCGGCGTTCGATCTCTTCCTCATACTCGGGGAGCCCGGCATAGTAGACGCGATCATGGCCTGGTGCGGTCTTGAGGTTTCGGAGCGAACGAAGGTACTCATCCATACCGTCCTTGAACTCTTGCAGGTCTATGAACGCCTCGATGTCGTAGGCTGCGACAAAGTGATTATTGTTTCCCTTGGGTGCCATCGGCCCTGCCGGGCTACCATTCAGGAGTCCACCGAGAATATCGACCACCACACCGAGCGAATAGCTTTTGTGCGATCCGAGTTCTCTGGTACTTCCGGCGGGTAGAAGTACGTATTCATCCGGTACAGGTACTGAATCTAGAATTGGTGTGCCATCAGAATCAGCGATCCAACCTGGTTCAAGGTCGACACCAAGTCTCCTCGCCAGGGTGATCTTGTTAGCAGCTAGTATCGACATCGCCGCGTCGAAAACGAATGCTGGTTCTTCACCTGCGGGCGCCGCTATGGCAATAGGGTTTGTGCCGATCGCTGCTTCCGCAGCGAAGGTTGGCGCAAAAGTCGGACCGCAAGCCGTCATGCACTGGCCAATCATGTCGTGCTTGAGCGCCATCATGGCATGGTATCCGGCCATTCCGAGATGACGACCATTCGCGATGGTCACGAGTCCGGCGCCTGTGGCCTTGCCCTTCTCTATGGCTATTTCCATCGCTTTTGGGGCGATCACCACCCCCATGCCGGCGTCGGAGTCTATGGTTGCACATGCAGGTGTCTCACGAACTATACGCATGTTCGGGTTGGGGTTTAGATGACCGTTGCCAAGGCCGGTGATGTAATTACGCATCAGGTTCGAAACCCCGTGGGTCTCGACGCCCCTGAGATCAGAAGCCACCAGTACGTCCGCAGCCAGGCGCGCGTCGGATTCCGTTAGACCGGCCCTTTCAAGTAGTTGGGCACAGGTGTTTCTGAGCACATCATGTTGGACAGGGTGTGCTATCGCCGTGGGGACGTGGAACTGCTCAAGCATGTCGGGTACGCTCCAGATACGCGTTGGGATATTTTCCGTGGGCGTGGGGGAGTGTACTGCCGTTATACGGCCGAGACACGTTTTACCCCGAATGTCTCTAGGGGATGATTGTAAGTCTGGCTGCAGGACCCCCGTCTTCTGGGTAACGAGGAATGGTTGAGCCGAAACGCAACGACGGCCTCACCGTGTGGAGAGGCCGTCGAGTCTTTCTCTTGGTACAAGCGGAGAGGCTAAACGATGCCTGTTGTCTCCAGGGCGGCGTCAATATCCTTCGGCTTGTAGCCGACGATAACCTCTTCTCCGATCGTCGTGACCGGTGTCGTATTCCGTCCCAGGGCGAGCAGGCGCATGACACCTTCCCGGTTACCGGACACGTTCACTTCCTCGAAGGGAATATCTTTTCGTGAAAGATACACTTTCACCATGTGGCAGGGTCCTCAGCCGTTTGAGGTGAAGACCGTGATCTGGTTGTCTGTGCTCAACCTGTGCTCCTGAATTCCGTGTGGTCGCATTTGTAAAAAGGCGAACCCGATAATTATCTACGCTGAGTGTAACGGTTATTCAACTTGATGCGTCATCTCGTTTGTCGGAATTAGCCTCTGACTTGGACATGTAATCTCCGCCGAACAACTCTTCACCTTCCCCAACGGCTTCATCGATGGTCTGGGTGATCTCATCCGCACCCTGGTATTCACGAAGAAACTCTTCGCTAACGAAAAACATTCATATACAGAAGCCATCACGAGCGATGTCCTCGTGATGCCTGTCGCACGGGCAGATCTTTTTGCGATCCTCCACGGGATCGCCGCTAAGAGGCATTCAAGGACAGTATCGGTAGCCATGAACAGCCTGGTTCTCGGCTAGGCCTCGTTGAACTTCTGTGACGACCTCAGGCTCTGGGAAAAACTCGTATCGGCCGCGTTCGACATAGCGTTCTGAGAACTTGACCGTTCCTTCTAACGCCTGCTCCTGTGTCAACTTTCGCCTGGGCATTCGGGACTTTCTACGGGTGACTTGTTGGGTATTAATCGCTTATCGATAGATTAATTCTAATTGCAGCCGCAGTTCAACGGGCACCGGGAAGGTTCTGAATCCGCATTTGTATGTGGGAATCACAATCCATTCTTCGAAAACCCTGTGCCTGTAACTTGAGTTTCCCAAGTAACAGCGGTAGTGCATTCCGGAACTCTTCGCGAGACTTGTCCGCTGAAGCTTCAACGCTTAGGACGGCAGCTGTGGAGCACTCGCAACTGATGCCGTAATAGATCTTGATGAATTCTGATCGCCCGGTGACATCCGTGTTGAATTTGTTCAATGGACGGAGTCTTAGCTTCACCAGGTCAGGATCTTTCGAGATCGCTTCATTCGTCCGTTTGTAGAGCCATTCATGGTCCGGACGATCTGTCTCGGCTGTTTTTGGTTTGTCGTTCGTAATGTCAGTCATAGAGGGCAGGGAGTATATGTTTGCAGTTAACAGTGGTCAAAGTCGCGAGGTTGATTGCATATCAAGCAGAATTTGGTTCATTTTGGGACCATAAGTACAGGTTAATGCGGTTGCGACGTTTGTAGGTGGTTTGCTAGGGTACGGGCAATATGGATATTGGATGGTTTGACTTCGACCCGCCGGAGGTGCCGCTCCGCAATCCTCATGCGATTGTGATGCTTCGGCCATGGATCAATGTTGGCAACGTCGGCACGATTGTCCTGTCAAGGCTGGCATCGATATATAACGCTGAACAGGTCGCAGAGTTGAGAAGACCAGGCCGGTTTTATGATTTTACGCGCTATCGACCAGAAATGAAGTGGGTTGATGGAGAGCGAGAGATTACCAGCCCGAATTCTAAAATAGAGATAGTCCGCAGGGATGAAGAACCAGACCTGGTTCTTGTCCATCTCCTCGAACCTCACTCCAACTC
>JAYGCF010000015.1:0-32139 GCA_046583495.1 Dehalococcoidia bacterium | reverse complement strand
TGGGATAGGTGTGGACCTATGTGGGCTAGTAACAGTTTTTTCACACCGGCCTCAGCTGCCATCTCTGCCGCCCCAACGGTGCCACATTGTCCAAAGCCTTCTCCAACGGAATTCATCTCGTCCTGGTCATCCCAGCACATGCATACCAGCGCGTCAGCTCCCTTTGCTAAATCAACGACTGACTGACACGGTTGGGTGTCCCCTGTAAACACAATCGATCCACTTGTAGTGTCCATTCGATATGCCAGGGAATCCAGATATGGCTGAACATGTTCTGCAGGAGCAGAAGTGACTTCCCATTTCTTCGCCGTGTGTACCGTTCCTACTCCGACATCCCGTGCATCAACACTTGGCGGTTTTCTGGGTAGTTTGCCGCCTCGGTTTACATACACCTGTTGACTAAGAGGGTGATTTACCCTGGCCTTCCAGTCGTGTGTAAAGGCGCCATCAGGGCCAATCAGCTTGTCAGTTATAGATTCGGTGAGAGTGGGCCCGAAAACCTTCAAATCATTCTCTTTACCGATGCTTTGGTCCCACCTCGTAAGCAGGAAACAGGGGTAATCGACGTCATGGTCAAAATGGTGGTGGGTAAAGAAGAGGTTGTCGATCTGCGTCGGGAACATACCCGCTTGAACCAGTTTATGGGTCGCCGCCGGTCCGCAATCAAACATAATGAATTCACCATCAACCTCCACCACGTACGCGGTACCAAAACGGGTAGGGGTGGGCGTGGGAGTACCTGCTCCAAGAACATGGATTCGGGGCATTGTGTCTCCTATGCGCTGCTATTGAACTAATACTTGACTTTGCACAGTCTGCCTTAACGAGCAACTGTGCAATATCTCGTTCGATGGTGACCCTAAATTAGGATTAACAACAACGATATGATGCCAAAACGGGACGACCAGTAAAGTCGTCCCGTTTTATTCTGCACTCAGATCAAACTACGAATTAGCATCCATGACATCTATAAGCTCTTGCACAGCATCGGCTGAGGCTTTTAGCGCCGTAGACTCTGAATCTGTCAACTGAATCTCAATGATCTCCTCTACTCCACCTGAACCAAGCTTGACAGGCACCCCGGCGTAAAGACCGGAGATCCCATATTCGCCTTCGAGATAAGCCGCGCATGGCAATATCTCTTTACGATCCCCCAGGATTGCTTCGACCATCTGGACTGCGGCAGCCGATGGTGCGTAGAAAGCAGATCCCGTCTTCAAGAAGTTGACTATCTCAGCACCCCCATCGCGAGTGCGCTGAACAATTTCTTCCAACCGTTCTGCTTCGATCATTTCTGTCACTGGCTTGCCACCGACAGTGGTCGTCCCCAAAAGTGGAACCATCGAGTCACCGTGGCCACCCAGTACGTATGCAGATACGTTTGTGACAGATACATTTAATTCTTCCGCAAGGAAGGTTCGGAATCTAGACGTGTCCAAGATTCCAGCCATACCCACGACCCGTTCCTTGGGGAATCCACTTACCTGGTAAGCCTTTTGTACCATTGCATCCAGTGGGTTTGAAACGATAACCAGCACTGCGTCTGGAGAGTGTTTTACGACCTCCGTCACTACGGCCGTCATGATCTTCATATTCGTAAGTAGCAGATCATCACGGCTCATTCCGGGCTTTCGAGCTATACCTGCAGTGATCACCACTACGTCAGAGTCCGCCGATGCCACATAGTCGTTTGACCCGATAATTCCGACATCTGCGCCGGAAACCGGTGTGCTCTCCGCCATGTCCAGTGCCTTGCCCTGAGGCATTCCCTCAACAACGTCTATCAACACTACATCGGCCAGAGCCTTGTCGACTATTCGCTGTGCCGTGGTTGCACCGACGTTGCCGGCGCCTACTACCGTTACTTTACTCCGCAACTTACTTTATTCCTCTCGCAGGACTTTGCGTGTCCTATGGTCCTGTTCACGTAATTGAAATTTGTCACCTTAGGTGAACAACCATCAGACTAGGCAAGTCCACTCCATTTGTTTCTCTGGTGGGACCCCTGTCCTACACCAGTTTCCATCACAGTGGTATGTTGCCGTGCTTCTTTGCCGGCATCGTGTCAGTTTTGTTTCGTAGCATCTTCAGAGCTGCAATTATCTTAGGACGGGTATCTATCGGATCTATGACGTCGTCAAGATACCCCCGGTTTGCCGCAACAAACGGATTAGAGAATCTTTCTTCATAATCAGCAACCAATTCCTTGCGTTTTGCATCAGGATCTTCGGCGGCCGAAATCTCCCTGCGTCCTATCACTGCCACAGCCCCATCGGCACCCATCACGGCGATCTCGGCAGATGGCCATGCGTAGTTGATATCACCTCGCAGGTGCTTACTACTCATGACAATGTACGCCCCACCGTATGCTTTACGTGTGACAACCGTAACCTTGGGGACAGTGGCCTCTACGTAGGCGTAAAGTAATTTAGCCCCACGCCGGATGATTCCACCATGTTCCTGGGCAGTTCCGGGCATGAACCCGGGCGTATCCACCAAAGTGACTATTGGGACGTTAAAAGAATCACAGAAACGAATGAACCGGGCGGCTTTCTCCGAGGCATTAATGTCGAGTACGCCAGCCGCCTGGGCGGGCTCCTGTGCGACGATGCCAATGGACTCTCCGTTCATTCGGGCGAATCCTATGAGGATGTTGGGAGCGTATTGATCCTGAACTTGAAAAAATTCGCCGTTGTCTACGATCGGTCCGATAACGTCTAACATGCTGTACGGCTGATTCGGGTTATCGGGAACAACCGTCGCCAAAGATTCGTCTCTTCGTTGCGGATTGTCGGTTATTTCAACTCGTGGAGGATTTTCTACGTTGTTAGATGGCAGAAACGATAGCAGTTTGCGCACAGACTGGAAGCATTCTTCTTCGTCCTGAGAAACGAAATGCGCAACTCCGCTTATTCCAGCGTGAGTCTGAGCGCCTCCGAGGTCCTCAAGAGAGACGTCTTCACCAGTGACCGCTTTGACCACCCCGGGACCGGTGATGTACATCTGTCCTATACCATCGATCATAAATATGAAATCGGTTATCGCCGGCGAGTAGACAGCCCCTCCAGCAGTAGGCCCGGCAATAACGCTTATCTGTGGTATCACTCCTGACGAAAGTACATTGCGGGTGAAAATTTCACCGTAACCTGCCAGAGAAGTGACTCCCTCCTGGATACGCGCCCCTCCAGAGTCGTTAACTCCTACGATAGGCGCTCCGATTCGTACGGCGTGATCCATGATTTTGGAAATCTTGAGTCCTGCGACCTCTGACAAAGAGCCACCCAAGACAGTGAAGTCTTGTGCATAGGCACATACGGTGCGTCCATCTATATCACCGTAGCCGGTAACCACCGAGTCACTGTCAAACCGCTGATTTTCTAAACCAAGGTCCGTGGCTCTGTGCGTGACAAAGGTATCTATCTCATTAAAGCTGCCCGGATCGAACAGCAATTCGAGCCGGTCGCGTGCCGTCAATTTTCCACGATCACGCTGAGCGTCTATGCGCCTCTGCCCTCCACCTAGGAGAGCTTTTTCTCGTTTAGATTCGAGCGCGGCGCGCTTGTCTTTTAGCTGTTCAGATTCCGGGAAATCGGATTCGGTCGTATCAGTAGAGATTGCACTGATCTCCGGGAGTTTGGGATGGTGTCATTCATGTCGACTAGGTTTCTAGTCAAACGAACATGCAAGCACATGTTGTCGAACGGCAATCGTAGCGCACAGCAGGAGTGCTCGCAATCAAAATAACCCTGTTTAGACCTGTAAGGGGTGATAGGCTTTCAGAGTCGTCATCAACGTCCTCTAACCACTCTTCATTTCCAAACCACAAGTACCTTTACCTGTTCCTGTGCGAGAGGTGACTACTCCACCTAATGAGTATTAAATCGAGAGAGTTACAAATCGGTCAGAACAACTTTGTGTGGGGTTCACGTACTTACTTAATGGGGGTACTGAACGTCACACCGGACTCATTTTCCGGTGATGGAACCATCGATGATCTGCAACGCGGTGTCGATCAGGCCCTGCGATTCGAAGACCAGGGCGCTGACATCATCGATATTGGTGGGGAGTCTAGCCGTCCTGCGTCCGTATATAAAAATACCCGAAAGGTTAACTTTCAACAGGAGCTAACAAGGGTCATACCAGTTATTGAGGCTCTTACGGGACGACTCGGCATTCCTATTAGCATTGATACTCAAAAGGCATCGGTCCTTCGCAGCGCCGTCACTGCAGGTGCAGCGATGGCAAACGATGTTTCGATGTTGAGAGCAGATCCCGAAATGCACAGCACGATTGCAGATCTTGGCATCCCGGTGGTCATCAGCCACACACGACATAACGCCTCATACCCAAATGGGGTCGCAACAGAAGTAGTTGAGGACCTACGACAGGCGGCGAAGGTAGTGGAAGAAGCCGGGCTCCCCTTAAGCCACGTTATCCTTGACCCCGGAATCGGGTTTGGGAAGACCACGTTACAGAGCCTGGAGATGCAACGCGATCTATCAGAGCTAGTCACCCTTGGATATCCAGTCTTAATCGGGACATCACGCAAGTCGTCTATAGGTGCAGTGCTCGGTGGACTTCCTCCGGATCAGCGTTTGGAGGGGACTGCAGCGACTGTTGCACTGGCCATCGAAAGGGGAGCGGACATCGTAAGGGTTCACGATGTGAAAGAAATGAGTCGAGTGGTCAAGATGAGTGATGCCATAGTTCGTGGGTGGAGTCCCAAAGAATGACCGGTGATATCGTCACCGCTTACATAGGTATGGGTTCCAACCTGGAGTCTCCTAGAGGTGACCGGTCACGACACCTGGAACTCGCCGCCAAGGCGTTAAGCGGAATTGGCGAGGTCACAAACATGTCCTCGGTATACGAGACAACACCATGGGACGTGACTGATAGACAACCCGATTATCTGAATGCAGTAGCAGCCCTGTCCACAGCGATGGATCCATCAGCACTCGTGACAACTATGCTCGGCATCGAAACTGATCTTGGACGAGAGAGAAGCGAGAAAAACGGTTCTCGGGTTATAGACCTCGATGTGCTCTTGTTTGGCAATAATGTGATCAATCAAACAGGCGTGCAGATCCCACACCCTCGGTTACATGAGCGTGCCTTTGTCCTCGTCCCACTGGCAGAGATCAACACCACTGGTGTCCATCCGATATTTGGTATTACTATTTCGGAACTTCTGTCCACGGTAGACATATCTGGAGTTCGCAGATATGGGGACGCACCTAGTTCCCGATAGCCGTTTCAAAAATCGCTTGAAGGATCCCGGCCAGAAGAAAAACGATAACTCCGCCAGCCAATAAAGCGTTATACCCGAATAACCAGGACAGACGCTGCGTGAGGCCCGAACGGGCCTCAGGCACAAAGCCGGCCCGGCGCAAACTCCACAGCAAGTAGAACATCCAACCCGCGAGAACCAGTTTTATGCTCAGGACTATGAAATAAGTCACCGTGGCATCATCACCGGTAAGACGCTCAAACATCAGGATTAGACCGCTTACAACGAGTGTAATTACGGAGGCGTCTACCAGTTCCCTGTAAGGTCCCGTGAATCGCTTTACGATCTTTCCAACCCCGTCGGGATCCATTAGCTGGGCAGGGCGGACTATGAGGGCAAAGAATGCGCTTCCGCCAATCCACGCGACAGCGCCGAGTGCATGCAGCCACTGGACAAGAACCAGCAGTCCGTCCCCCAGGTTACCCACCTCACCAAGTACAGCTGCAAGTGGAATATCGGGAATCATTCCAAGAATCATTTCACGATTATCTCAGGAAGCCAGTCAAAATTCGTTACTGTGCAGCAACCCGTGAATCCGGAAGAGGCTACTGGTTGATGGTAGATGCGATAAACGACTCAATAGAGTCTTCGCTGAGTATCCCCGCGTATTTTTTTACAACATTGTGATTTCGGTCGATGAAGATCGTGGTTGGGAAACCTAAAACCTTGAAGTCCCGAATCATCTGGTTTTCCACATCTGGACCCGAGGGGTAGGTTATACCGAACTCGTTAAGAAATTGTTGCCCCTCTTCGGCCGAATCAAGTCCCAGAAGTTGCACCCCTAAGAACTGGATCTGTTCTCCATGCCTTTGATAAGCGTCCTGTAAGTCAGGTAACTCCGCACGACATGGAGGACAGGATGGGAACCAGAAGTTCAACAGAACCGGTTGGCCTTCGAGCCTGGCCAGGTTGAATACACCACCAGTGGGTGAAGCTACCTCAAAGTCTGGGGCGTCTCCGTCAGTTAAAAGTACCGCTCCCGTTGTGGTTGTCGAATCTTGACCATCCGTAGCCCCTGCCTCCAATGAAATACCGCCTGTCGAATCACAAGCCATGGTCACGAAAACCACTGAAGTGATCGCACAGATAAACCACAGGCCGGTATTCCTAGCAGCAAACAATCTCATCGATCTAATCAAGGGCACGGTCGCATGTAAAACTTCTGGGTATATGGTGCCGTTCACTTTACGTCGTTCTCCGTAGTCAACCCCTGGGACGGGCGAGTCCATCGTTTAGTTCGAATTGACTGAGGTCATTTATCTCTGAATTATTATTACGCCGATCAGAAATAACTCAGCTTCATGGGAACAGATTGAGGCACGTTCAGCCGCGACACGCCTCACGGATTTCATTAAGTTTTTCGTCCAGTGCCTGCCTTAGTCCTTCTATAGGGACGCGGATTTGTTCCATGGAATCTCGATCTCGAATAGTCACAGCGTTATCCTCTTCGATGGTCTGGAAATCTACAGTGACACAAAGTGGGGTGCCGATCTCATCCTGGCGCCGGTAACGACGTCCTATGCTCTGGGTATCGTCGAACTGGGCATTGAAATGAACCCGTACCATGTCGTAAACCTCTGCTGCCTTGGGAGCCAACTTCTCGTTGCGGGAAAGCGGTAGTACGGCGACCGCAACCGGAGCAATGTCCGGATGGAAGTGCAATACGGTTCGCTTATCCTTTCCCTCTCCTTCTTCATCGTACGCGTCCGAAAGAAATGCCAGAGCCGACCTGTCAGCACCCATCGCAGGCTCAACCACGTATGGGATAAAACGTTCCTTTTCAGCATCGTCAAAGAACGACAGATCCCGACCACTACGCTCCATGTGCGCCTTCAGATCGTAGTCTGTACGGTTTGAAATGGTCTCCAGCTCACCCCAACCCCAGGGGAATTCATACTCGATGTCTGAAGAACCTTTTGAATAATGCGGTAACTCGTCCGATTCGTGCGCACGTACCTTGAGTTTGTCCCCACGGAGTCCAAATTGCTTGAACCAGTCATTAGAGAACTCGATCCAGTATCGATGCCATTCTTCATCTGTACCCGGTTTGCAGAAGAACTCCATCTCCATCTGTTCGAACTCACGGGTTCTGAATATGAAGTTACCCGGCGTGACTTCATTTCTGAATGATTTACCAATCTGAGCGATGCCAAACGGAATACGCTTCCGAGTTGTCGTTTGCACGTTGTCGAAGTTGATAAAGATGCCCTGTGCCGTTTCAGGTCGTAAATAAACTACGGCAGCATCATCTTCTACCGGACCCATGAACGTCTTGAATAACAAGTTGAACTGTCGCGGCTCCGAAAACTTCTCGGCATCGCAGTGGGGGCACTTAAGCTCGACATGGTCAGCTCGAAAACGACGGTGGCAATTCCCACATTCAACGAGTGGATCCGAAAAATTGTCCACATGTCCGCTCGCCATCCATACTTCAGGACTCTGCAGAATCGCCGAGTCGAGACCTACGATATCGCCCCTGTCACGGATCATGGACTTCCACCACATGTCCTTCACATTACGTTTTAGTTCAACTCCAAGTGGACCAAAATCCCATGTGCTTCCTAATCCTCCATAAATCTCGGAGGCTTGAAAGACAAATCCACGTCTCTTCGCGAGGCTTACTATGGTTTCCAGATCGGTGTTTTTGATAGTTCGTGATATCGGTGACATCTTTTTTATACCGGGCGCGCCCCTATGAACCAGGACTAAAAAAATTCAAAGGAGCCAGGACGCGAATAAAGGGTGACGGCCTTGCTGGCTGCCAGGCCGAATGATTAGTTTAACGACAGATTGAACTTAACGAGTACCCAATTTCAGCTTATGGCGTTGACACTGAGTCGGAGGCTCCATACATTCCCGGCATCTTTAAGCTTGAAGTGGAGTGAATCATGACCCAGAGTTCTTCGGGCCAGTTGGCCGGCAAGGTTGCTCTTGTAACTGGGGGAGCCCGCGGGATCGGGCTCGGAATAGCGACGGTGCTGGTAGAACGTGGAGCCATTGTGGCCATATGTGATCTGGCACAAAGTGCCTGTGACCAAGCCGTATCCGATCTGGGGACAGCCGGATATACCGTCATGGGAACTGCAGCGAACGTAACCGACAGGGAGTCGATGGACATTGCCGTTTCGAGTGTCAAAGCAAACCTAGGAAGCATTGATATTCTCGTAGCTAACGCCGGTGTCTGGGCATCTAAGGGCTACGAAGACCGTCCCGAATATAACGACGATGACTGGGACATTACACATGCTGTGAACGTCCGTGGAGTAGTTAACGCAACCGAAGCCGTTATTCCGTATATGAAGGAACACAGGCGCGGGAAGATCGTGAATATCGCTTCTCATGGAGGCAGAAAACCGCGAGGTACAGCAACAGGTCGCACACTGGGAATGCCGTACAGCGTCTCCAAAGCTGGAGTGATTCAGTGGACACACCTGTTAGCGGTAGAACTGGCTCCATTCAATATCAATGTAAACGCCGTGTGCCCCGGTGAATTATGGACCAACATGATCGAAGGAATATACGCGAATCGCCAGAATCTCACCGGAGGAGGGGCTGGGGGATCGGTACGTGATGAGTATGACGAATCTATGCAAACCACAGTCCCTCTTGGCCGTGGTCAAACGCCGAGGGACATCGGCAACGCCGTAGCGTTTCTATCCTCTGATGATGCCTCAGAAATCACAGGACAGGCCTTGAACGTCAATGGCGGAGCACGAATGAATTGACTTGCAAGAAAATAAACTTCTGGATGTTGGCTATGACTAGACGGAGTTATGAATGAGCAACGCCACCGATCTTGACGGTGCAGTAACACTTATCACCGGAGCTGGAAGAGGGATAGGGCAGGGGATTGCCGAGGTGATGTCTGAACGAGGAGCTCTTATTGCATTGTCCGATTTGGATGCAGATACAGCGATGATCGCCGCTAAAACCATCACTCAAAATGGTGGCAAAGCCACGCCGTTTCCAGGGGATACAACCAACCAGAATTCGATGGATAATCTTGCGGCCGAGGTAATCGAAGAGTTCGGCAGGATAGACATACTTGTATGCAACGCGGGTGTATACGGAGCGCCTGGATATCCAGAACGATTTCAGCATACAGAACAGGACTGGGACGTTACGTTTGACGTTAACGTAAAAGGCTTTGTGCATGCCTCCAACGCAGTAGTACCTCAAATGCAGGCACGGAATTGTGGTCGGATCGTGAATATCGCATCACAGGCAGGACGAAAGCCTCGTGGTTCGAGGGCGGCAGTCGGTAATGTGTCATCACCGTACTCGGTATCCAAAGCAGCCGTAATCCAGTGGACCCATTTACTTGCGATGGAGCTCGCCCCGAACAACATTACCGTTAACGCCGTTTGCCCCGGGGTTCTATGGACGCCGATGTGGGAGACTATCGCCGAAAATCGCCGCACTGTGGACCCGACTTTGGCCGAATTCAGCGCGCGCGAAGTATTTGATATGCGTGTCACAGAACATATGCCGATGGGTCGGGAACAAACTCCGCGTGATATCGGCAAAACAGTTGCGTTCCTGGCTTCCGACGATGCGTCAGAAATCACCGGGCAGGCGTTAAATGTCAACGGCGGGGCGGTAATGAACTAATGAATCGTGAGATTTCTCTCAATTCGGAGCGGCTCATTGGCTGACTCATACGACGTAATAGTCATCGGTGGTGGTGTGATGGGATGCGCCACAATGCACTATCTGGCGAAAATGGGCGTGACGAATACCCTCCTCCTAGAGCGCGATACGCTCACTGCGGGTTCGACTGGTCGATCTTTAGCCATTTTGAGGATGCACTACTCCAACGCGATAACCACGCAAATGGCTAGAGAAAGCCGTGATGTGATCGCCGATTTCGAATCAGAGACAGGATATCCCGGTGGGTTCGTCGAAACGGGTTATGTGTTTATGGTTCAAGAAGGACAGGAAAACGCTCTAAAGGTCAATGCATCCCTTCAGAGAGAGTTCGGTGTAGATTCCCGCACGCTCGAGCCTGAAACCGCCGCTTCATATTGGCCCGAGATCAATTTTGAAGGTGTACCTGCAGTCGCTTTCGAGCCAAATTCCGGGTACGCCGACAGCTCGGCGGTAACCAATGGATTCGCCCTCAGTTCTCGTGAACATGGCGCCAAAGTGCAACTCGATACAAACGTCACCGGAATCATTATCCAAGGCGGTAGAGCAGTTGCAGTGGAAACTGATAAGGGCCGTATCAATGCAGGCGCGGTTGTACTGACTGCCGGTCCATGGATTCCAGAATTTTTGAAGTCTATTGGGGCTCCGCTACCACTTTCGTGGGTCAGACATCAGGTGATAAAACTCCACCGGCCTCTCAACAAAATTCCGACTCACCCGATCGTTGCAGATACGTCTAACGGAATCTCTTTCCGCCCGGACGTGGGTGATTTGACATTGATCGGTATACGGGAAGATCCGACAGACCGAGATACATACAACCAGTCGGTAGACCCGTCTACTGTCGCAGAGTCGCTGGAGTATCTCGTGAACCGATACCCAGCTTTTGATGAGGCGGGATGGGACGGAGGGTGGTCGGGTCTATTTACCGTCACACCGGACCATCATCCGGTCATAGACTCCGTCCCTGGCATCTCAAATATGGTTGTAGGTGCCGGTTTTTCAGGTCACGGATTCAAGTTGTCCCCCAGCATCGGTCGAGCACTTGCCGAACTCGTCTTGCATGGTCGTTCTACAAGTATCGACATGTCACCACTCCGGTTCACGCGCTTCGCTGAAAACGATCTACTTGGCTCAGCTTATGGGGCATCGGTTTTTGCGTGAGGTCGTCAAACGGTGTGATTTGTATGTCGTTTATTTGACCCCGATTCCGACACGGCCATAGACTCGGTATATCCAGTCATCCAAATATGAGCTAATTCCGCCTTACCTTCCTTTGAACGCCCCGTTTCAAAAATAGGACTGATCTAATTACAAGATTAAATGGATGGTAATTTGACCCTCAAGACACTGTATGTTCCCGGTCCTGATGACAGGTTATTCCTTCGAATAGCAGACGCTATCGGACCGGACAGTGATCTTTCGTCCACAAACGACCGGACATCCTCAGACGATGTAATGAAAAAAGCAGCCGTCTCCGAAGTGCTCGTTCTTGGGCCAGGCGCTGAGTCCGCATCGTTACTATCCTGTGGTGAACGCCATATCAAATTTGTCCAGTTCACCAGTTGCCACCAGTCCCCCGAAATCACCGCATCACTTCAAGCTGATGGCAAGTTAGTAGTGAACGCCGCCCCAACTATTGCACCCTTTGTTGCCGAGCAAACGATGGAACTCATTGGAGAAGCAATAAAACTATCTGGGGGTAAGGCTTCATTAAATAATCGTGTGATCGGGGTAATTGGACTTGGGAACGTCGGCATTGAGGTAGCCCGGAGAGTACACAGAGCTGGAGGTCGAATCGTTTATCACGACATTCGAACCGTACAGCAAGGATTTGCTGCACAAGTAGGGGCACGAAGACAGAGCCTCGATCGCCTCCTGTTGGACTCGGACATAGTCACAATCCACGTCAGTGATACACCCCACACACCTGCATTAATTGGGGAAAGGGAATTCAAGTTGATCAAGCGAGGAAGTATCCTCGTGAACAACAGCATGGCAAATGCGATAGATGAGACAGCGATGGTAAGGGCGTTAGAATCGGGGAAGTTAAGTGCGGCAGGATTAGGCGTGGTCCAGACGCTCCCAGATAGTCGCCAAAATCCGTTACTCAATAATCCCATGGTTATAACGGAACTTCAAAAAGCCACCGAAAAAGATGCTACGTCAGACGCTATTGCCGCCCTTGTGGCCAACAATATCAAGAGATTTAAGGATGGCAGCACACCGACAGGGTTAATAGAAATTATTGAATTCCCAAACGTCGGCGACCCCGCTTTCTGGTCATCTCACCTTGCACCAAGACAGACAAGTTAGGGCTTTTTAGAGTCATTCGATCTATACTTCGCCCCTCCTAATAAACCGGATTCGTACATACACAACCTCAACCAACTGAAGGAACCTCACTCGCATGGCCCTAAAAGTAGTCAACGTATCGCGCCCCATGTCCGACACCAGCATGTTCGAGGCTGCCGGGATCGAATTTTCTCAGACCCTCGTCGACTCTAGGACATCCAAGGCTGATTACATAGATATCCTTCGGGACGTTGACGGAGCCATGATTGGGACACTACCGCTCACTGACAGGGAAGTTCTCGAGGCCTGCCCAAACTTGAAGATAGTCAGCCGATCTGGTGTCGGCGTCGACTCAATCGACCTCCCTGCTGCCACCGAACTGGGCATATTGGCTTGCAACACCCCGGGTATCAACACCTCAGAAGTTGCGGACCATGCAATGGCCTTACTTCTGTCATTAACACGGTTGGTTCGGGAAACGGACGGGGCCGTAAAAGCGGGTAAGTGGAGCGATGACCCAGCGTCGATCGCCGCATTTAGGAGCAACCTACGCCGCATTGCAGGTAGCACGGTCGGGATCATCGGACTCGGAAATATCGGTAAGGCCTTCGCTTCCCGTATTCGTGGGTTTGGTCCGGAACGGATCATATCGTACGACCCGTATGTGCCACAGACGACCGCCGACCTATACGGAGTACAACTCGTATCGCTAGAAGAATTGTTATCTTCCGCAGACTACATAACCATCCACACACCCTCCACGGCTGAGACCCACCACATAATCAACGCAGACACACTGTCACAAATGAAACCCACAGCGATCCTCGTTAATTGTGCCCGTGGCCCGATCGTTGACCCAGTCGCACTACAAATCGCTCTTCAGAGCGGCCAGATCGAGGCTGCAGGACTGGATGTTACCGAGACCGAACCTATCGACGCGGAGGACCCGCTTCTAGGCATCGAAAATTTGATCGTTACGCCGCACATCGCTGGAGCATCCCCAACTTCCGGAGTGGAAGGCGGACGCAAGCAAGCCGAAAATGTTCTGCTGGTTCTCACAGGTAGGGCCCCGCATGGCCTCGGAAATCCTGAAGTGATCAAGCGGATAGCAGTAATGAGGGCTACTGACGCAGGTCGGTGGGAAGGTGTTCCAGACTTCTCTACAGCCCTAGCACTTTAGACAAACTCTTCACCCGGTGAGGAATATAAATTCTGGTCTTGGGTACTTAGTTACGCCACGTCACCGTCGGTTCCCAGGTAAGTAGGCGCCGCGCCTTCTCTATGCTGATTGCTGAGGTAAAACCCTCAAGGTCTCCTTGAATCTCAGCGTCCGGATACGATTCACGTATCAGTCGCATTGTAGGTACCATTGAGCTTGTATCCGGCGCGTTGATGAAAAACGCTTCATGGCCTTGCCAGTGGGATTCAATAGCAAGACGGCATGCAACCGCAGCCTCATCCAGGTCAACCCAACCCCAGAAGTGTTTCGCTGCGTTTTCATCCGGTGCACCGTCACGAGACCGTATTCGCATTTCCTGTTGTCTTGCTCTTGTTAGGAGCCCGTGAAATCGCATGGAAGCTATCTGTAATTTACCGGGATTACGACGGACAAATGCGTCTGCCATCTCTTCACCAAGCCACTTACTTTGCGAGTAAGCATCCTCGGCTAGAGTAGGCTGATCTTCGTCAATAGGGAAGTAAGGTCTCGGTGTGACTTCCTTTGAAAAAACTGCCCCTACAGCATTGACTGAGGACGCCATAACTATCTTACGCACACCGTGTATCTCGGCTGCCTCCAAAACCGCCCAGTTGGACAACATGTTCACTCTGAAGACTTCGGATTCAGGGGCCATTTTCGGGTTAGGAATAGCCGCCATATGAATCACTGCATCACACCCACTCATCGACGAAATGACCTGCCCCAGGTCAGTTGTGTCGACGAATTTGAACGTTGACGCACCTGTCTGGCCACGGGTATGTGGAGCGTCTAATGGTGCCACGCGATCAACACGTAAAACTGTATGGCCATGGGCCGTAAGGTCATTTGCTATAGCTGTTCCTGCAAGTCCAGATCCACCCGTCAGGAGAACTTTCATATTTTATAAGCCTTACGGAATCAGATTAGGTATGACGACATCACTTATCATTTTGACATGCTAAACGCTGATACACCCGGAGACTCGTTGACCCGCCAACGGAGCGCTTCTAACATGCGTGCATAGCAAATCTCAGAACTGATATGACATACCGACGGGAGCCAAAATGACAATCACAAAGGTTCCGGCGACTTCGTATGAGGCCCGTTCCGAATTCCGAGAAAACCGACTTGCACAACCCACTTCTGGTATGGCACCAGGGTTTGTGCAGGCCAACTTGGCAATACTTCCCAGAGAGTCGGCCTTCGAGTTCCTGCTTTTCTGCCAGCGCAACCCGAAACCGTGTCCTGTGATCGAGGTAATCGAAGCCGGTAGCGTGGAACCTAAGATCAGCGCTCCAGGAGCCGATATTCGCACTGACTTGCCTCGTTATCGCGTATACAGGGACGGTGTGATGACAGAAGAGTTGTTGGACCTGAAGTCCGTTTGGAGAGATGACCTGGTCAGCTTTCTCCTTGGCTGTAGCTTCTCGTTTGAGCACGCCCTTATCGAAAACGGAATCACACTACCGCATTGGGAAACCGATAAAAACGTTGCTATGTTCCGGACAAACGTACAGACAGCACCGGCCGGTCCTTTCTCGGGCCCAATGGTGGTATCTATGCGTTGGATACCCCAAGAAAAGGTAGTGAGGGCCGTACAGGCGACCACCAGATTCCCCAACACACATGGCGCTCCGGTGCACGTGGGCAACCCCGAAGGTATCGGCGTGTCTGACCCCATGAAACCTGACTTCGGGGATGCCTGGTCACCACAGAGTTCGTCAGATGTTCCGGTGTTCTGGGCCTGCGGCGTAACACCACAGGCTGTGGCAATGGCGTCGAAGCCTCCACTAATGATCACCCACGCACCTGGACACATGTTCCTGACGGATCTAAAGGATGAAGATCTAGCCGTCCTATAAATGATTGCCGGAAGATACTTAGTTGATACACACAATAGATGCCCATTTACTGGGCCAAATAGGCTCAGGAGTAAGCACATATGACCACCATTGAGGACATCATCCTCCAGAAAGACGGGCGCAACATATCAGCGCTTCGTCCCCACCTGCCATCAAATTACGTTGACGAGGCAGCTGACCTTATCTTGTCACATCCAGGTAAGGCATTAATCGTCACCGGCTTCTACATTGTCTACGCCAGCGCCCCGGAGACTGACGGCCCTCCCGGAGCAGCGGCTATTGGCGAGGCGCTGGCGAGTATCGGTTACGAGGTCGCCTACGTAACCGACCAGTATTCGATGGGTGCAATGAGGTCTGTTGCAGGGGACAAGCGTGTGATTGAATTCCCGGTCGCGGGGCATAAGGAATCAGCAGATGCGGCGCGCAGAATTTTGGAACGCGAAAGTCCTTCTGTTGTGATCTCAATCGAACGTGCGGGCCTGGTAGGGGATGGAACGTTCCGGAATATGCACGGGACCGACATCTCCGAGTACAACGCCAAAATTGATCATCTGTTCGATCAGCATCCTTACAGCGTGGGAATAGGGGACGGTGGTAACGAAATCGGTATGGGCAACCTGCGTGACGAGGCGGCAGGTATCGATCGTCTTCCAGATGACCCATGTGTGACAACCACAACGAAATTGATGATCGCTTCCGTCTCCAACTGGGGAGGGCTTGGACTTGTAGCGTCTCTGTCTCTCAAGAAAGGTGTGAATCTTCTACCCAGCGTCGAGACCGAAAACGAATGGGTGTATGCAACCTATGAAGCGGGTGCCGTAGATGGCCCAACGGGAGAGCATCGACCCTACGTGGATGGATTCTCATTGGATGAGTACAACTCATGTCTGACTGATTTACATCAACACGTAGATACTGAATTAAATTAATCCCTACGCTCAAAATAACTTGTAGGTAAATGAAAGCGCCGCTCCAACAATATGAAGCGGCGCTTTCATTTAAAGAGTCGTTTCTACTACGACCAGTAAGTCTGCTGAAGTGAACCCATCTCCCCATCACCAGCCCGCCACACGGCTCCCTTCGGGTCCCAGGGATTTAATGCTAACCACTCTTCATCCATATCGACACCTAGGCCCGGTAATTCAGGAAGGTCAAAGAAGCCGTCTTTCTGGACTGGCGCCATTCCTGAAGTCGCATCCTGGAACCATGGCTGGAGACCACCTTCCTGGATCATAAAGTTGGGCGTGCAAGCGTCTAGTTGAAGCGCCGCGGCTGTGCAGATAGGCCCATATGGATTATGGGGCTGTATGCCGACGTAATGCGCCTCAGCCATAGCCCCGATCTTCTTAAGCTCGAGTATTCCACCAGCCTGTACTATGTCTGGTTGGATCATAGCCACGATTTGCCGTTGTAGTAGGTCGGTGTAATCCCATTTGGTGAAGAGTCGCTCGCCTGTAGCGAGTGGGATATTTACAGCCTCCGCAACGCGTTGCAATGCATCGATATTTTGCGGAGGGACGGGCTCTTCCATTACAAAGGGACGATACTCCTCAATCTCATTCGCTACGTGTATAGCTGCAGCAGGAGCAAGTCGTCCGTGGACTTCCAATAGCAATTCGACGTCTGGCCCCACAGCCTCGCGAACTGCTTTCATCTTAGCGATTGCATGACGTTCGGCGTCGCGTTGCAAAAAGATTCCAGTATGGTCGAACGGATCTCCTTTAAGGGCGGTTAAGCCTTGCTCGACAAACCCCATGGCCCGTTCAACAGCCAGTTCGGGAGTTGCGCCGTCCCACCGACCGTAGGTCCATATCTTGTCCCGCATCTTTCCGCCTAGCAGTTGGTGTACCGGGACACCAAGTGCCTTGCCTTTGATGTCCCAGAGGGCGATTTCTATACCGCTTATCGCCGACATCTGTATCACACCACCACGCACGTGAAAGTGGTGATAGAGCCGTTGCCAGTGCTCCTCGATACGCCCCGGATCTTTGCCTATCAATGTCTCACCAAATTCATTCACCATTGATACGACGGCATATGGTCCGCATGAGGCCTCACCCCATCCAGTGATCCCCTCGTCAGTCTCTATCTTGACGAATACATAGTTACGGCTTCCAAAAGCCGTTTGTGCAGACCCTGGAATAGCTGTAACGCTAGTAATTATCATTTAATTATTCCCCATCTCCACTGACATAAAACGCCCGAGAGTTCTAGTTCCGGATGGACTAAGCCCACTCGGTTTGCTGCATTGATGGCCAGTAGGCTGCCCGGGCATAACCTTCAGGTGTGATGTTTTCTATGGGCGGGTTAGCTCGAAGTACCGCTTCATCCATTTCAATACCGATCCCCGGAGTAGTCGGTAGGTCGAAGAACCCGTCCTTCTGCTTGGGGAACTCGCCAACCACTACCTCGTCATACCAATTGCCATGACCACCTTCCTGGATCATGAAATTCGGGGTACACGCGTCTACCTGAATCGCGGCCATCGTATTAACAGGGCCGTAAGGATTATGAGGCTGAAACCCAACGTAGTGGGCTTCAGCCATCGCCGCAATTTTCTTTAGTTCGAGAATGCCACCGGCATGGCCAATGTCAGGTTGAATCATCGCGACGACCTGTTGCTCTAGCAGGTCAGTGAATTCCCATTTGCTGTATAGTCGCTCGCCCGTCGCCAGCGGCACATTTATGGCATCTGCAACTCTCTTCATAGCCGCTACGTTTTGGGGTGGAACTACCTCTTCAAATACGAACGGACGGTACTCCTCTATTGCGAGTCCTACTCGTATCGCCGCAGCCGGAGCCAAACGCCCATGGGTTTCGACAAGGAGTTCGATATCGTCACCAACCGCCTCACGCACCGCCTTTAACTTCGCAACTGCGTCACGCTCTGATTGAACGGAACTGAACAAACCCTGGTGGCCAAAGGGATCACCTTTCAGGGCAGTGAGCCCGGTTGCAATTTCCCGCTGAGCATGCTCAACACACTCTTCTGGAGTAGCGCCGTCCCATCGACCATACGTCCAGATCTTGTCCCGCATCGCGCCGCCAAGCAGCTCGTACACCGGCACCCCTAGCGCCTTGCCTTTGATATCCCAGAGGGCGATTTCTATACCGCTGATCGCCGCCATCTGGATCACTCCACCGCGAACGTTGTGATAGAGGTGATATAGCCTCTGCCAGTGCTCCTCAATACGATGCGGGTCTTTGCCAATAAGAGTTGAGCCAATCTCGTCAACCATACCGGCAACGATCAGCGGGCCGCAGGTAGATTCACCC
Source organism: Dehalococcoidia bacterium (assembly GCA_046583495.1). Classification (GTDB taxonomy): domain Bacteria; phylum Chloroflexota; class Dehalococcoidia; order Lucifugimonadales; family Lucifugimonadaceae. The sequence goes on along the minus strand of JAYGCF010000015.1, from coordinate 13,571 downwards.
CAACCCGTTATCCCTTCGTCCGTCTCGATTTTGACGTATACGAAATTGCGCTGGTTCCCACGCATATCTGTTTGCGGTTGGGCGCTCTGAATTCCCTCGACCTTAGTGATCTTCACCGTATGATCTCACTTTATCTCTGGAGTTAAAAAACATCCCGGTTGAAGCCACAACCAGGTCGGTGCAAACTTACGCCAACTTTGAGATGTTTGCCAGTGGGGAGTTACATAAGCGTTCAATGAGCCATGGCAACGCTGAGAAAAGGATCTATATGTAATGTCAGGACAGATGACTCATGACCAGATAAACGGTTTTCTTGGCACTTCGGTAATAGCGCGCCTCGCCACGGTCAAACCCGATGGGTCACCTTATGTAGTGCCAGTCTGGCAGCAATGGGACGGCAAATTTTTATACATAGTCGGACGCGCCGGCTCTAAATTTGTTGATCACATCCGATCAGACCCAAGAGTTGCAATTTCGTGCGCCGACGACGTGAATCCCGAACACGTACGGGTTTTGATAGAGGGGAGAGCAAAGATAATTGAAGGTCCCGCCCCAATGTCAGGGAAGACCCTACAAATCGCCGATGAGATGGCTCTCAGGTACATGGGGCCGAAGGGCCCAATATATGTTCAGAAGACCGTTAATCGACCACGATGCCTGATCCAGGTAGTTCCAGAGTCCGTTGTTTCATGGGCTGAAGGCAACTGGCACCCGAGATATACGCATACAAATTAAGCCTCTGGTCTTACGCACCGCCACTCGCTCGCGCACGACGATAAAGGGCATACCAGATCCGGATACCATCAGCGTGTTCGTCATAGTGAAACGAAGTACCTGAATCTAGTTCTTTTCTCAGGGCTGATCCGCTGCTAAACAACTCTGGTTCAGATGCCTCTATGGCATCTCTCAAAGCTCGATGAGTTGCCTCCAGATGCGTACTTACATCTGCAACCTCCATACCCGTATATCGCAACCGTTCCATCTCATCAAACGCGTCAGGATCCTTCAACTCAGGGCATGGTTCACCAGAAATCAGAGAAGCGGTCGCACGCGTCTCCCAGGCCGAAATATGGATCAGGACCTCCTTAACCGACCACTCACCACATACTCCAGGGACTTCCATGTCAGCGGAGGTCAGCGGTTCAAGGGCTCTTTTAAAGGAGCGCCACGAATCATCTATGGCGGCGCGTACCTGTTCCTTGATCAATGGAGCCCTCTGTCAACGTGTCTTGTCGTGTTTGTTCGAATTCTCATATCTTCGCACGTTATCAGTCACCGTTCAGCCCGTGCCGTCACACGGTGGCACCGGGTTGACTCATGGATAACTGCAGCGTAGCTTCTGGCCAAGTATGAAATGTTCCCTAGGATAGTCGGAGTATTACCATGACCACCGTTGGCACCGGAGACCTCACATTTACGCTCGACCCTGAATGGCCACGCGGCATGCCGGAAGGTTGGGAATTCACCCTAGCTTCTGGCGTTGCGGTGAACTCTCGTGATGAGGTTTACGTGTTTTCAAGGGGAGTCCACCCGATCACTATGTGGACCACAGACGGAGATTTCATAACGTCATGGGGTGAAGCCTCATGTTTGGATCCAGCCGATCGGTACAACGGAACTTTCCGGGATCCACATGGTATTTACGTAAGCCCCGATGACACTATCTGGTTAACCGACACCCAAACTCACACTGTCACAAAGCACACACGACTTGGTGAAAAACTCATGGAGCTGGGTCGACGCGACTACGCCAACGTCGCTGTTTCGCAGACAGGGGACCACGGCCTACCATTCAACATGCCTTCTGGCGTAGTGGTTAATGATGCCGGGCAGATTTTAGTTTCAGATGGTTATGCCAACCGAAACGTCCACACATTCTCCCCAGATGGCGAGTTGTTGAGTTCCTGGGGGCGCGCCGGAACCGGTCCCTGTGAATTTGGGATGCTCCACAACATCGGCATCGACAACGCTGGCCGAATCTATATCGCCGATAGACCAAACTCTCGGGTCCAAATCCTGGACCAGGACGGCACATTTATTACCGAATGGACGGATGTTATAAATCCAGGAGCCTTCTGGTACGGCCATGACGGGTTGATGTACGTGGTCGAACAAGGCTTACCAACTGGCGTGAGCGTGTTCACTCTGGATGGTGATCTAGTCTCAAGATGGCGTGGCCCTGAAAACGGAATGGAAGCACCACATGACATATGGGGCGATTCCAATGGAAACCTCTACGTTGCCGAGATTGGTCTCGAAGGTCATGGTCAGAGGGTCCAGAAATACCTACGTAACTGAACCTCGATCTTCAGCCACTAGCGCACCCAAAACGAGGACCTCCAGCCCCAGGCGACTAGGTATCTCATAACCAATCATTGGGAAAGGTCGTCTTGCGCCTTTTGTGCAAGTGGGTGAGGGGTAACTCCCCGCAATTTCAGTTCCCCATGAAGGATGCGAATATAAGCCCTAACAGCCGCCTTCCAATCACCCGTCCACGCTAGGTTATTCACTTCAGCGAGAGAGGGGCGTCTCATGAGCTTATCTGGTTCCAATTTATCGGCCAAAAATACGGATGCTGCCAATGCTTTAAGACCAGGTGCAAAAGTTGTGTGGTGCCGCACTGCATCCAGAACCTCTTTGTCGGTTACATGTCCCTTGTCTGCCATCCAAATCGCCGCCAATGGCCCATGAAGTAGTAGCGGTTGCTCTCTATCAAGCGCACCGGGCACGATGCCTCTCCGCGCTGCCAAATCCAACAACTCCGCGTTGGTGGACGCCCGATACAAATCATGACCGACTAAAGCGAGGTCCACGCGCAAATGAGCCACACCAAAAAGATCAGAGAGCTCTCGACCAACGGCGCGAGCCCTGGTGATGTGGGCCCGTAGCCCATCCGGCAATTCGGACAACTGGACTTCAACACGGATGATCTGGTCAGCGATGGAGTCACTCATAGTCAACTGGAATCTACGCTATCGGACCGAGAGGATGGCCACCAGTAATGTGGAGGTGGAGGTGGTCTATCTCTTGTCCAGAGTCCTCTCCCTGATTCATGGTCAACCTGAACCCAGACTCACGTATACCTCTCTCCGACGCAATACGATCACCGGCAAGTGCCATATAACCAATTAGAGAATGATCAACCAAGTCCAGGAAAGTCAGGTGCTCGAGCGGAACCACAAGAACGTGTTCAGGTGCGACGGGAGTGATATCCAAAAACGCCATAACACGTTCATCTCGGTACACCTGTGTACTGGGAATCTCCCCGGATATGATCTTGCAAAACAAACATTCTGATTCCAATTTAGGCGCTCCTGAGGGAGTGTTACTGTCGGCTGATCGATCACATATTATGTGATTTAACAGGCGCGATACGGCCGGCTCAGGAGACCTACAGCATTGGACATTCTCATCGGCAAAGGTGATAAATCGCCGCGCAAAACCCTCATCTTCTCAAGGCAACCTATTTCACAAGGCCCGTCTGAGGAGACTTCAAGGGACGCTTATAGCGGGCGATCGACTAAAGTCCCGCTGAGTCGGCCAGAGTCTCTTGGTGCAACTTGGTATCTCCAAACGCAAGACGCTGCCCAGTAGCACGTCGAGTCCAGAGATGTAGGTCGTACTCATGTGTGTAACCGATTGCACCATGGCATTGGTGTGCCGTGGCGCAGACACGAGGATACGACTCGCTCAAGTACGCCTTCGCAAGTGCCACCTCTCGGGAGGCGTCGAGTCCTTCTCCAAGGAACCACGCTGCCTGCCTAGCGAGCTGTCGCCCAGCTTGAACCTCAATAGCCATGTCGGCGGCATGGTGCTGGATAGCCTGGAAGCTACCGATAGGCCGACCGAACTGAACCCGGTTCTGCACATAGTCGACTGTCGTATCGAGCATCTTTTGGCCGGCTCCCGCCATCTCCGCACACTTCCCCGCTGCGCCGTACTGGAATACCTTCTCTAGAACCTCCCAACCGCCATTTACCTCACCCAAAACGGCAGCTTTGGGCACAGATACTTCTCCGAAGTTCATTACCGACATACGGTCAGAACTGGTTGTTTTCAATTCTCGGGACTCGACATTAGCGTTGTCAGTCTCGACTAAGAAAAGTGTAATCCCATTTTTAGCTTCGTCTCCGGTTCTTGCGGCGACAATCAACATGTCGGCAGCCGCACCATCCTGTACAAAGCGTTTTTCACCATTGAGAATCCACCCATCCTCAGTTTCCGTAGCGGTCATCTCAGACACGCTTTCCGGCGTCCATGAAGCACCAGTTTCATGGAAGGCCAGAGCTGTCTTCAACTTACCCTCGGCTAGTTTAGAAAGAAGCTCAGTCTTCTGATCGTCTGTTCCGGCCATCTTGAGTGCTTCAGCACCGATTACGGCGGTTGAGAAGAATGGGCCCGGCAACATAGCTGCCCCGGTCTCTTCAAGAAGTATTGCCAGTTCACTGAATGACATCCCAGCGCCGCCATACTCTTCCGGCACAGTTAGTCCTAACCAGCCAAGTTCGGCCAACTGGTTCCACAATTCATCTGTATGGCCTACTTCGTCTTCCTCCATTGCACGCACGTACTGCGTGTCGCAATTCTCCTCTAAAAATTCTCTTGCGGAATTGCGTATCAGTTGCTGCGTCTCAGAGAGGCCGATATCCACGTTCAGTTACTCCAGTTATCTGATTAATTTGGACCGTTCGGCAACCCCTCACGGCCTGGCAAATTGTTTTGTTACCCTCGAGGAAGCCCAAGGCCACGTGAGGCGATAATTCCCTTATTGATTTCTGTAGTACCAGCGGCGATGGTGCTGGATACTGCGGAAAGTTGCATTTTCGGATACATGCCATCAATAGGTGCGTACTCCGAACCTGGCCCAAGCATTCCGTACATACCGCCCAACTCTGTTCCAAATTTGGCGAGTTTTTGCATTAGTTGCGTGCCAAGAATCTTGGAGGCTGATGCTTCTTTATTGGGAACCTGACCGACTGACTGCATCCAAGCTACCTCATAGGCCACGAGTCGCGCACATTCAATATCCACGTCCAGCTCAGCGAACTGTTTTCGGACCGATGGATCTTCGGACAGTGGCCTGCCATCGGGTCCTATCTGATCTTTAGCGAACCGTGATAACTCTCCGAGAATTCGGCGTCCATTGGCTGAGTACTGAACTCCTGAACGCTCAAAATCCAGAAGCGTTGCACCGATATACCATCCACGGTCACGTTCCCCAACAAGGGCGTCCTTCGGGATATGAACATCTTCAAAAATCGTCTGGTTAAAGTGGTGTGACCCAGCCATGTTGACGATTGGTCGGACTTCAATCCCAGGCGTGTGCATATTCGCTACGAAGAAGCTGATCCCTCGATGTTTTGGTGCATCCTGATTGGTTCGTCCGAGAAAGAATATCCAATCAGCTCTGTGAGCCATCGAGGTCCATATTTTTGAACCATTAACCACCCAGCCGTCTTCAGTTTCATCAACACGCAGTTGAAGTGACGCAAGGTCAGAGCCAGAGTCTGGTTCGGAATATCCTTGGCACCATTCCACTTCACCTCGTGCGACCGGAGGAAGCAAAGTTCGACGTTGTTCTTCGGACCCATGAATCATCAACGTTGGACCCAACATCTTGATCGCCGACCCATCGATTCCGGGGCACCGCGAGTACGACATCTCCTCAGTGAAGACCACTTGCTTCATAAAAGATGCTCCCTCACCGCCATATTCCTTAGGCCATGCGAGTGTTAACCATCCCTTATCAGCCAGTTTGGTGCGCATCGTACGCGTAAATGCCCAGCCTTCATCACTATCTTCATCGATACCGTTCCATCCGTCCGGAAGCTGTTTTTTCAGCCATTCACGGACCTCTCCACGGAAATCTTCTTCTTCTGTAGTGAAGGCGTATCGCATTTAGCCCTCCAAGGGCCTACTGATTAAATTAAGTTGGATTTGTATAGGTGTGATGTGCTAACTAGCCCCGCGGAAGACCAAGTCCACGGGTGGCAATGATGTTCTTCTGAATCTCGGTGGTACCAGCAAAAATCGTGTGTGCGACCACAGACATCTGCATCTGGGGATACCGCCCGCCTATCGGGGCGAATTCGGAGTTCGGCCCCAGGATCCCGTACATACCAGCCAGTTCAGTACCAAACTTCGCTAATTTCTGGGTAAGCGTCGTGCCGAGTACCTTTGCTGCTGACGCTTCCTTGTTAGGTATCTGGCCGACCGATTGCATCCAGGCTACTTCATACGCCACAAGCCGGGCACACTCAATATCGACGTCGAGTTCAGCGAACTGTTTTCGGACGTCTGGGTCTTCAGAAAGCATCCGGCCATCTGGACCAGGCGTGGCCTTGGCGAACTCTAGAAGTTCTTCATATGTACGCCGGCCACCAGCAGGATACTGAACCCCGGAACGCTCAAAGTCGAGCAAGGTAGCAGCGATATACCATCCGCGATCCCGCTCTCCGATCAACGCATCCTTAGGGATGTGCACATCTTCAAAGATGGTCTGGTTGAAGTGGTGCTCGCCAGCCATATTAACGATCGGACGCACTTCAATGCCCGGTGTGTATTTATCGGCGACGAAGAATGAGATACCTCGGTGCTTGGGAGCATCTGGATTCGTTCGTCCTAAGAAAAATATCCAATCCGCTCGATGCGCCTGTGACGTCCAAATCTTTGAGCCGTTGACCACCCAACCGTCATCGGTTTCTTCAACCTTCAGCTGTAGTGAAGCAAGATCCGAACCAGAGTCGGGCTCTGAGTAACCCTGGCACCACTGTACTTCTCCTCGTCCAATCGGAGGAAGCAACCTGCGCTTCTGTTCTTCAGTGCCGTGCACCATGAGGGTAGGACCAAGCATCTTTATGCCAAATCCATCTACACCCGGTGCCTGCATTCGAGTCATCTCTTCACTAAACACAACCTGTTTCATAAAGGACGCACCCTGACCACCGTACTCGGTTGGCCAGGCCAGTGTGAGCCAACCTTTGTCAGCCAGCTTCTTACGCATCTCCAGGTTGAAGGCCCAACCTTCATCGGTACTCTCATCGCCACCGTCCCAACCATCCGGAAGTTGTTCCTCAAGCCAAGTTCGAACCTCCTGGCGGAAATCCTCTTCCTCGGCAGTGAACGTGTACCTCATTAAGGCCTCTCTCTTTCCACTGATTTTCTAAGCCCGTCATATTGGGCCTACTTATCGACGCGTTAGGGATCTACTGCCAGACATGAAACTGTCTTGACGATTCCCGTTACATTATGCATCCCATCGCTAACCAGGTTGCCAAGCGTGGGCAAATCATCAGCTTCCGCTATGGCAATAATGTCATACGGTCCGGTAACAACGTCAACATTTGTCATTTCTGAAATTGATTGTAGTGCGCGGCTGACTTCGGCAGTTTTTCCCACAACCGTTTCGATCAAAATGTACGCGCGAGTAGCCATTACGCACCTATCCTGCTGTGGCCTCTGCCTAGTCAACCATCAGGTTCCGGCATGCAGTAACTAGCTCTCTGCTAGGAACCATCATGCTCCCGCTAAAGGGTTGTCGGAAGTCGCGCCATGGTATGGGTGTGCAAATAGAGTGTCAACGAAAAACGCCACACCCGAAATAGTTCGGTAAATGCGGCGTTTGATTTTGATCTCGGATGCAGAAGTCCGAATATGCCCAATGGCTCGCTAAAAGGCCTGTCCGCCACGGTCCATTTTCGGACGTCCAAAGTTTTGTGGACGATGATCTGGTCTCAGCGCGGGGGGTACGTAAGGAATATACCCTCTTGAGGTGTTATCTCTATCTCCAACCACGCGTGTAACCCTACTCGGTGGAGCCGGTGATGATGGCGGCCGCTGCACTGGTGTCGAATCACGCACCGGTAGAGGTTGTGGTGGTTCTGGTTGCCCAAAAAAAGCTGGTATTGGTTCCCGCTCCGCCGGAGGTCCGGAATACCGGAAATTGGCTTGCTCCGCTATCAGCGATAACAGAGTGCCTGATGCTCCTCGGGGACGGTATACACCAGTCTCCCACTCACTGACTGTTTGTTGACGTACGCCAAGATAATTGGCAAAAATGCTCTGGGATACGTCTAGAAACAGTCTCAGTTCTCGGATGCTGTCGGCATCCCATCGTTGTCTCGGGTGGCCCGGTTGTCTCATGTCCATAGAACACACGTTAAACAGACCGGGCGTCGACAAACTAGCGAATATCAGAACCTATTCTTGCGGGAATTGAAAAACTTTTCCGACTTAATCAGGCATTTATAGGATATTTACAGCTTCAACAAAGGCCTGAACTGCTCTTCGTCATCAAACGGTCCTACGACTGCAAGAACCAGCTTGTTCTGGTCTATCAACCTGTTTGCCACCGCCTTGAGTTGATCGATTTCTACAGCGTCGTAATCTCTGATTACTTCGTCTACTGACTTAACCTCGCCAAGTAGAAGTTCTTGCGAACCTATGGAGCCAGCTACAGATCGACTCTCCTCCATCCGCATCAGGATGCGTCCCTTGGTGAGTTCTTTAGATTTCTGGAACTCATCCACCGTGACGCCATCACGAAGTTTGACAACCTCATCAATTATGACCCTGATCGCCTCGATAGCTCGATCCGGGTCCACTCCCGATGAAACTTGAAAGGAACCAGCGTCCTTGTAATGTGCGGGACCCGCGTGGATAGAGTACGCGAGGCCGCGCTTTTCTCGTACTTCCTCAAACAACCGGCTACTCATCGATCCTCCAAATATGGTCGAGAGCAGGCGCAATGCGTAACGATCTTCATCGTTTGCGGCTATACCGTGTAGTCCGAGCGACAAATGCGCCTGTTCGGTATCGCGGTGTTGCATTCGTAAACTTGGGCCCTCCAGGTTATCCACAAATGGAAACATCGGAGCAGGCTCGCCGTCATGAAATCCATGCATAAGTTCAGAAACATCCGATGCCACCTCTTCGTGAGAGAGTGCACCGGCAACTGAAACTATCGTGTTAGAGGCGACATATTGTGTCCGAAGATATTCCTTTAGGGACTCCGTGCTAACCGACTGGACCGACTCAACGCTACCCGCAATATCTCGACCAAGTGGCTGCTTGGGGAACAAGAGATCGTCCATCATCATGTCGACCGTCCCCTCAGGGGAGTCATGAGTGGCCCTGATCTCCTCAAACACGACTTTTTTCTCTTTTTCGATATCCTCTTCCCTGAAGAGTGGGTCCCTGACCATGTCGAGAAGGACGTCCAGCCCGTCCTTGTAATGGGGCAGTGCTATCTTGCACCAGTAACCGGTGGCTTCCCGGTCGGTATAGGCGTTCAATATGCCACCGACTCCCTCAATGGTTTCTGATATCTCTTTCGGAGTCGGCCTTTTCGTGGTGCCTTTGAAGAGAAGGTGCTCAAACAAATGTGACGAGCCGGCGAGTTCATCCGTTTCGTAACGAGAGCCAGCACCAAACAGAACCTGAATACTCACGGCCCCGGTATGCGGCATGTTGCTTGTAAGCACACGCACACCGGTGTCTAGAACAGTCCTCTCAAAAGGCGGCTGAATAGCCCCAGATTCAGGCATCAAAACTCCAATAGTCCCAAATGATTATGGTTTGTCGGACCTAAGTCAGCTCGATACATTGCTGATGTTGTCCGGCAAGAGTACAAGGTTACTAACGGTAGGCCCGGATCCGGTGGCGGTCAATATCAATATATGGAGGCAAGCCAGACCTGATCCGTTTCATGATTAGGCTTCTTGTTCACAATACGGTCTTAGCGTTTCGAATTTATGTTTACGATTGATGAACTTACATATACAGGAGAACATTTATCCTTCTCCTAATTGGAACCCTCTAAACTCGACCACCATGCAACAAGAAGTTCCCGATATCAGTGGAATAGATCAGGACCCGCTTCCAACAGTGGACGCGACGCGTCCCTTGTTATCCTCGCATTTGGTCAGATGGATCCTGGGATTAATTCTGCTGATAGCGCTAGGGCTTCGGTTATACGGGATTGACTGGGACGATGGTGGCCTTTTTCATCCGGACGAACGGGCGATTCTTATGCAGACGGAGCGCTTAGATATCCCGTCTTCAGGTCAATACAAAGATCTGTTATCCGCCGAGGAGAGCCCACTTAATCCCGGTTGGTTTAATTACGGAAGTCTCCCGCTCTACACATTGCGTACCGTGCAGGCTGTTGCATCTCCTGTTTCCGATTGGGATGTCTTCGATCTGAGAATCCCGGGACGAACCATTTCGGCCATAGCCGACACCGTAACGATCCTACTGATGTTCGCATTTGCCTCTCGATGGTACGGAGCGCGCGTGGGTCTCCTAGCCGCCGCACTTGGGTCGATCGCTGTATTGCACATTCAGCTCAGCCACTTTTTTGCGGTTGACACCATTTTGACCATGTTCATCCTAGCCACCCTTGTAGCGTCGACTCGAGTGGCCTACAAAGGCGCAAAACGCGACATTGTGGTCGCAGGAATGCTGCTCGGATTGTCGGTAGCAACAAAGGCATCGGCTGCGCCACTCGTTCTGGCTATCGTGACTTCTCACGTGATCTACGCGTTCTCCATATCAGGTGAGCGGTTTTCACTAGCCTCATTCGACCAGCAAAAACTGCGTACCTTCTTTTTTGGCGGCCTGATCTCAGCCGTATCTGCGTTTTTCACTTTGCTGATTGTCCAGCCTTACATGTTCATCGATTTCGGTCAGTTCTGGACCGATTTCAGTCGTGAAAGTGAAATGGTGCGCGGTGTAGTCGACTTCCCCTATACAAGGCAATACGAAAATACTCCGAGGTTCTTGTATCAAGCATCACAACTCGGGTTATGGGGTCTTGGTCCAGTGCTCGGTATTACCGTATGGGCGGCATTGGGAACAGCGCTAGTAACCGCCTGGAGATCGCGAAGAAAAGTCGACATGGTAGTGCTCGCATGGGTGCTGCCATACTTGGCGATCACGGCTTGGTTCGACGTAAAGTTCCTTCGTTACATGCTCCCAGTCACCCCTCTCTTATTGATCTATGCGAGCAGGACAACTTGGTGGCTTTCGAACCGATTACGTACGTTCGGAGAATACCGGAACATACGCGTATTAAGCCGAATAGCCGCTCCACTCGTGATTGGTGGACTGTTGTTTTTCACCGGGCACTACACGCTTGCTTTTGAGTCAATCTACGCAAAACCACATCCCGCCCATAATGCTTCTGACTGGATCGCGGAAAACGTCCCACCGGGTTCGCTCATCCTCAAGGAACACTGGGATGAGGGGCTGCCAGAATTACACCAGTATCAGAGCGAGGAATTACCCCTCTACGACCACGATTCGTTGGTCAAGCTGAACAAGATATCCGATTCCCTTGCACACGCTGATTACCTAGTTATCTTCAGCAACCGCCTTTACGGCACTATCCCAAGAATGCCTGATCGATACCCGATCACTTCTGTCTACTATGAGAAGTTGTTCTTGGGTGAGCTCGGCTACGAGTTGGTGTACACCGATGATCGCCATTCTTCGTTCCTGGGTTTTGGATATCAATCTGATCGCTTCGCTCGGGTGGATCTATCACATCCAAAGGGATTCGAAGAACCAAGGGGACTGAATTTATCTTTGGGCTGGGCCGACGAGAGCTTCACGGTTTATGACCAGAACCGTCCGATGGTGTTCAAGAACACTGGCGAACTCTCATCCGATGACATCCAGTGGATCATAGAAGAAGACGTCACTCCTTCTTTCAAACAATCAGGCCTGATGCTTACCCGCGATCAACATGAGGTCCAGGTTTCGGGCGGCACATTTTCCGACATCGTAACCTTTGGGGCAGAAGACGCTAGATGGTCCTGGTTGCTCTGGTTAGCTGTTATTCAGGGCTTCGGCCTCTTGGTATTACCAATTGGTTACGTGTTTTTCAGGCCGTTGCCCAACAGGGGGTACCTGTTACATAAGCCTCTCGGGTTGTTGCTGGTCGCCTTTGTTACCTGGATCATGGCCAGCACCGGAATCATTGGTTTCGGCCGAAGTTCGATCGTACTGTCGATATTGGTATGGACGGCTGCATCGGCAATAGTTGGTTGGCCACTTCGAACTGAGATTTCCAATTACATTCGCAGTAGATGGCGAATGCTGTTCGGTATGGAAGCACTCTTTCTCTTAGCCTTCATAGCGTTTCTGTTGGTACGAGTAGCTAACCCGGACCTTTGGCACCCGTGGCGTGGTGGTGAAAAGCCTATGGACTTCGCCTATCTAAACGCCGTTACTCGGTCCACGCTCATGCCGCCATACGATCCCTGGTTTGCGGGCGGATATCTAAATTACTACTACTTCGGGCAATTCCTGGTAGCCACAATGATCCGATTAACCGGGATCGTACCGTCTGTCGCTTATAACCTCGCCGTACCTATGTTTTTTGCTATGACCATAGGTGGCGCCTTCACCGTGGTACACGGGATGGCAGAGAGGGTTCAACTCAGAAGCAGTGCTGTACAAAAGGGTGCAGTGTCCGCAGTTGTAGCCGGTTTAACGGGTGCGTTATTCGTGACCGTAATTGGCAACCTCGACGGTTTGCTACAAATAGTGCAGGGGGCGAATCGTGTCTTATTGGAAGGGGAGTCTTTCGGGGAGTTCGATTTTTGGCGAAGCTCCAGAATGTATGACGCTAATTCAGGAGGCAATGAAATAACGGAGTTCCCGTTCTTCTCGTTCCTGTTTGCAGACCTTCATGCCCACATGATTGCTATTCCTTTTGTCCTGCTAACAATCGGATTGGCAATTGCCACTTTCCTTCGGAGCACATCATCTCCGAGGGGTACGCCTGCTGTGACTATTGGTGGCTTGGTCATTTTGGGACTCAGCATCGGCGCAACGAGGATTATCAACGGATGGGACTTTCCCACCTCGATGACTCTTGTGGCCATAGCACTAGTCGCCGGTGAACTCCTGTCTAAGCAGGGCAGTTTGCAGTCTCGCTTCGGCCGGGGCATAGGCAGGTCTTTGCTGGTAGGTGGGTTCAGCGTATTGCTGTTTATGCCATTTCATCAGCACTACGAGATAGAAGCTGGCATACACCAAAACGAGATCCTTAGCCCACTGTGGCGCTATCTTTCCATTTACGGAATTTTTCTGCTCGGGATAACTGTGTACCTGGCAATAGAAATTAGACGGACAGTTATATCTGGGAACTTAGTAAAAATAGCTCCGCCCTCGCTACGAAGCATTCCACTTCTAATCATGGGAATCGTTGTTCTAATCGTCGGGCTGATAGTTGCCATCATATCCACAGGACAAGCGACCCTGACATTCACACTCCTATTAATCCTTATGCTTCTTGCCGTTTGGGTTCTGGCACTTCGGCGTCGCACCACCGATAGACTCGAACTCGGCATAGCAACTGCGATCGCATCCTTAGCATTGGGGTTAGGTGCGTTTGCCGAGCTGTTCTCCGTGGACCATGACATCGTTAGACAAAACACCGTGTTCAAGTTGTACCTGCAGGCCTGGGTACTGTTCGGAATAGCCAGTGCTTATTTGCTATGGCGAACCTGGGCCTTCAGTGAATTAGAGTTCTCCATGAATGGTTTCCTGACACTAAAACGCGT
>JAYGCF010000038.1:0-10347 GCA_046583495.1 Dehalococcoidia bacterium | reverse complement strand
GCGCCTTCCCGGTCAGTACCGTGGGAATGCGCATGCCGTTGATCAGGTTTGTGGGCTTCCGATTTAGGCGGAATGTGATGGTGTGAATCATGTGTCATCGGGAGACAAATGCTAGCACGTCAAAACGTCTAATCACTCATAGCGTGACACTCGTCCATATCTTCCTCCACTTCAATTTAAGTTCAGGTTTTCAAAAACGAGCCCAAACGCGTCATAAGCGCCCCTAGCAAAAAAGTTGCGCGAATTGGTACTTATTTATGGATCGGGACACGGAAATGTGAACCCCAACTTTTAGCATCCACCTGATGTGGCCCTCTTAGCGAGGGATTTCGATCAGTCATCTGATCAGGATTCGGCCGGTCAATTGACGCCCATCACCCTTAGCAAAATTGAGTCACCGACGCAGCGATTTGCATTGGCTGATATCCACTTGACGCGTAAAAAGGTCGAATCCTATCCGGAGGCAATCCCGGTGACTGAAAGAAACCATATACCGGTCATGCTGCCAGAGGTTTTACGCGCCTTGGAAGTCAAACCCGGGGTCACATGCATTGACGCCAACCTCGGCCAGGGTGGACACGCTAAGGCCATTCTCCAAGCCAGTGCCCCTGATGGGACGGTCCTAGGTATAGATGCAGATGCCGAAGCAATCGCATCAGCCACTGAATTGTTGGCTACATCCCCGGATCTGGCGCGTCGGATGACCACTGCAAATGCAAACTTCCGGGACATTCTGAATGTGGCAGAAGAGTACGGTCACCGTCCCTGCTCCGTAGATTGCATCCTGTTCGACCTTGGACTGTCTTCACTCCAACTCGACACCGAGCGGCGAGGGTTCAGTTTCCGCAGACCGGATCCGCTAGACATGCGCTTCGATGTTCGCCAAACATTAACTGCAGAAGAGATTGTCAACCAGTACGACCGTAACGATATTGCTGACCTAATCTATAGGTACGGCGAGGAACGTTCCTCACGACGCATCGCTGCCGCTATTGTGGCTGCACGACCACTACTGACAGCTACTCAGTTAGCAAACGTGATCGCCCGTGCCATGCCAACACGCCGTGGTTCAAAACGAATACACCCGGCTACCAAAACCTTCCAGGCTTTACGGATTGCCGTTAACGATGAACTTGGCGCGTTGGAAAACGGATTAGAACTGGCCATCTCGCTCCTCAAACCAGGTGGGCGAATAGCCGTGATCGCGTATCACTCATTAGAAGACCGAATCGTTAAAAATTTATTCCGCCGAGAGGCTACAGACTGCGTCTGTCCTCCAGAGCGCCCTGTATGTGATTGCCTACACATAGCAACAGTGCGTCTCGTTTCCCGTCGAGTTATAAAACCCTCGCAAGCTGAGATAGAACGAAACCCCAGGAGTCGCAGCGGAAGACTAAGGGTGGTCGAACGTATATGAGAGCCAATATGAGCATAAGTAGACGTTTTTCCCGCCCTCCTGATACGAAATCCTCTTTAGAGGAACACGAGACCAATTATTTGGAAAACAGATATCTGACGGGGACAGGAAAATGATCCAGGAAGACTACAGAGCTGCTATAGACGTGGGTACTACAAAAGTCGTGACCGTGATCGGTCGCGAACGCCCTGATGGATCCGTTGAAGTCACCGGTGTCGGAGTATCGCCATGTGAGGGACTGAGTAAGGGCATGGTCCAGGACGACAAAGCGACAACTGAGGCAATCAAATCGTCGATCATAGAAGCCTCAGAAGAAGCTAATGTTTCGATCAAATCAGCCTATGTCGGGTTATCAGGAAGCCATATCGAATCTAGTAACCGATGGGACCAAGTCCAAGAAAATGACGCGGAAAGCGTGATAACACAAGAAGCCCTAGACGACTCAATCAATACGGTGCGTCAAATGGCGTCAACCGGTCAGGGAAAGCTCCTCCATGTCATCCCGCGAGGATATGCCCTGGACAACCGGCATCTTGTTCGCATGCCCATTGGCATGCACGCAAGGGAAATCCACGCCCACACCCACGTTGTAAAAGGTGATGAGTCCAGCATCGAACGCTTGCGAGCAGCGGCCGAATCCGCTGGCATTCACGTAGCTGATCTCATCGTCGAACCGATCGCATCCGCAGAGGCCGCTCTCACTCCGGCTGAACGGGACGAAGGAGTTGTACTGTTAGACATCGGTGGGGGGACCACTGATATCGCCGTTTTTGTCGGAGGACAAATCGTTCACAGCGCAGTTCTCCCGGTTGGTGGATGGCAGTTCACAAACGATCTTGTGACGGCATTCATGGCTTCATTTGAGGAGGCCGAGGAGATCAAACGTCTCTCTGGATCGGTAACGCCCGAAGCGGGGACCATGCGAGAAGAACTGTTCATAAACACTCTTTCTGAAGATATCGATGGTCCAATCGCTGTGACGAGGCGAGAACTAGGCCAACTTCTAAAAGAACGTGCCCAGGAGTTATTCCGACTAGTCAAAGGCAAACTCGCAACCCCGCACCTTGCAAATGTCCCTATAGACCGAGTCGTTCTGACCGGTGGGGGGGCTAAGTTAGATGGCATGCAAGCGCTGGCGCGTTATGTGTTCCAGGGTCGAGTCCGTACCGCAGGTCCTAGGCCGCTGGTGGGACTGAATGAGCAGTACCAAGACCCAGCTTACAGTGCAGGAATCGGTATGTTGATGTGGGGCTTGCGAAACTTGCCAAGTGGGTCACACCTTGGTGTATCTACAGTAAACGGAGCCGAGGTTTTGGGTGGCGGTAGCAGATGGTACGACGCCTTCACTGGATGGCGTAAGCGTGGTGAAAAGAGCCAACAGGGCATCTCGGTATGAACGGCCACCAAACGGAATTTAATCCGGAACTACTACCCGATCCGAAAAGCGATTTAATCAACAGCTTAAAACCCTCGGCCAGGGCGTCGGCCAAGCAAACCAGGGACCGAAGTGCACATCGGATAGCGATCCATATGGCCAGCGGTTCGCAGATGTGCCAGGAGGCTTAGACCAATATGAATGCACAACTCGAAGCAGATCCAGAAAACATCGGAATTGCCAAAATCAAAGTTGTCGGCGTAGGTGGCGGTGGATCTAATGCGGTTTCACGTATGTACCGTGACCGGCTCCCCGAGGTCGAGTACATCACGGTAAACACAGACGCTCAGGCACTTGTACGAAGCGATGTACCGGTCCGTTTGCGGATCGGTGACGGTACAGCGCGAGGTCTTGGCGTGGGCGGCGATCCAGAGAAAGGGCAAGTCTGTGCGGAAGAGAGCCGAGACGAGGTGCGTGAGGTTCTAGATGGGGCGGATATGGTTTTCATTGCGGCAGGAATGGGTGGTGGCACCGGCACCGGCGCAGCTCCCGTCGTGGCCGAGACAGCCCGCGAAATGGGTGCATTGACCGTTGGAGTCGTAACCCAGCCTTTTGCATTTGAGGGTCGACGACGCGCCAAACACGCTGAAGAAGGCGTTTCTCGTCTCAGGGACAAGGTAGATACGCTCATCACAATCCCTAACGATCGTCTGCTGATCATTTGCGATGAGGAGGTCACAATGGAGTCGGGTTTCCGTATGGCAGATGACATCCTCCGACAAGGTGTGCAATCCATTGCAGAGTTAGTGACCGTTGCAGGTGAAATCAACCTGGACTTTGCCGACGTCAAAGCCGTCATGAGCAACGCTGGCCCCGCGTGGATGGCTATTGGATCCGGCAGCGGAGACAACAGGGCCATACAGGCTGCCGAAGAAGCAATTCAGAGCCCTCTCCTAGATGTCTCACTTGAAGGCGCACGTGGCGTGATTTTCAACATCACCGGGGGCAGTGACCTGACGATCAATGAGGTACATCAAGCTTCGGAGGTCATCTCTGGCGTTGTCGATCCTGAGGCAAATATCATCTTCGGTATGGTGACCGACATGAAGATGGAAAACGAGGTCAAGTTAACCATCATCGCGACCGGTTTCCCGGACGAAAGTGGTTCAATCAACCTCGCGGGTGCAGAAACCGTGAGCGCAGATTCAGCCGATCTAGACATTCCACCGTTCCTTCGACATCACCCGGCGGCCCGTCGACGCATGCGTGGAACAACCGCTACAACATCTATGGAATGAAGCCTGGATAGTCCCCTGAATTATTGAACCTTGGGGGACACAATTTTAGATAGACCAAACGACCTCTCGAATATTTTGAGAGGTCGTTTGGTTTACTGTGTTGTCTCAGAATCTAGTGGTCGCTAACCTCTTCAACCGCACGTAATTGCATGTACAGCCCAATTGCATGTACAGGATGCACAGATAGTTCTATCTACCCATTTCAAGGTTCACCTTCAGGTTATAAATTTATGGCGCGTAATGGCTTCGAATCTGCCAACCTCAAGCCTTGACACCCCACAACAGTTAGTGCATGCTCTGCTGCTCACGCACGACATGTAGGGGTTTGGCATGAGAGACCACTAGATGGTGTGTGACCCTTCTCACGAAGGGGTGGCGTATCCATACTGGAGGGTCGGAGGCTCGAACGTGCAGTGCCCGTTTTGTGGCCACGATGATTCAAAGGTAATCGACTCACGGGAATCCCCCGATGGAGTTCGGCGCCGACGGGAATGCACGGGATGTGAGCTCAGGTTCACCACTTATGAGCGAGTGCACACCACCCCGCTTCTTCTCGCCAAGTCGGATGGTCGGAGGGAACCCTTCTCAACTGAGAAGCTTGAGCGATCCGTCCGGATTGCATGTGCCAAGCGTCCCTTAGAGATTGGAGCAATTGGGAAGATAGTTACAGATATCGATTCCGAGTTGCATCGCCTTGGCAAGGCTGAGATTGAAAGTCGTGTCATAGGCGAGATGGTGATGGAAAGATTGCGGGAGCTTGATCGGGTGGCCTACATCCGATATGCCTCCGTATATCGGGACTTTGAGGACCTCGACACCTTCGCTCTGGAGGTGGAGGCACTCCGAGATGAAACATCCGACGGTCCCAAACCTCAACTGAGACTGATTGAAGATGATGTACCGAGACTTGCCAATAGAGGCAGAAGACGAAGGACACGCAGAGCAGCCTCAGGGAATTAAGAAAGTTTTTAACTGCAACATCCATGCCGCTCCTGGTTACCTGGAGCGAGGGGAAAGGAGGATCCGATGCGCACAGAGCGACGCCGGTCTGCCGGCTCAATGACACGTCGGTGCATCTACTCCTCAGAATCCCCGATGTACCGACCGGACGAAAGTCTCTAAAGCCCTCTTTATAGGTTCCCTTGGATACTGGTGGCTGGGCAAAGGTGATATTACCTTCCGCCAGATGTATCCGATGGTGTTTCCTCACTGTAGAAGCTGTATCCACATAAAGACCTCAAATTCATAAAACAGGATTCGCGAATGAGCACTGACACAACCCGTAACGACAATGACAACAACGTCGCCGCTACAGACATACTGACGGCGTTGAAAGAGCGAGGCATTATTCAAAACGTAGCCGAGGCAGCAACCGTGCTCGGAATAAGACCAGAGACTGATAACACTGCCTCAGACAGCGAGTTCGTCCCTGCTGAAATCTCAGAAAACGCTGGAGTTGTCTTAGAAAAGCGTTACTTAGATAAGGACGACAATGGGATCAGCAAAGAAGATCCCCAGGGAATGTTTCAGCGGGTGGCCCGGACACTTGCGGAGGCAGACCGGGCATACGGACAGACCGATGCTCAAATAGAGGCAACGACGGAAGAGTTCTACCAGATAATGTCCTCTCTTGAGTTCCTGCCTAACTCACCGACAATGATGAATGCTGGAACAGGCGCTGGCACTCTATCGGCGTGTTTTGTGCTTCCCCTGAAAGACAGTATGGAAGGGATCATGGGGGCAGCCCACGACGCGGCGATGGTACAAAAATTCGGAGGCGGAACTGGATTTGCTCTAACAGATATCCGATCTAAAGGCACGCCGATTCAGTCTACCCATGGGAAGGCGTGTGGACCGATCGCCGTTCTTCGGCACCTATCTTCTGTATCTACACTTGTAACTCAAGGTGGCAAGCGTGACGGTGCGAATATGGCCGTCATGAACGTGCATCATCCGGATATCTTGGAGTTCATAGACTGCAAAACGGTCGAAGGTGAAATCCATAACTTCAATATCTCTGTCGGCGCAACCGATGAGTTCATGCAGGCGGTCAAGGACGGCACTTCATACGCGCTCAAGGCCAAGACAGACCCGGCTGTACCCGATAGTCCCATGTCCGAGGTCGGACGTTTAGACGCACGCGAAGTATTCTCAAAAATAGTCCGCGGCGCTTGGCGTAATGGTGAACCTGGCATGATCTTCTTGGACGAGGTGAACCGGAACAGCCCCGTACTGCATCTCGGCGAGATTACGGCGACCAATCCCTGCGGTGAACAGCCGCTCCTGCCAAACGAGTCCTGCAATCTAGGTTCTATCGATGTTGCCAAGTTCATTATTGAAGATGACAACGGCAACAAAGAAATTGACTACGAACATCTCAGGAAGGTAACTCGCCTGAGCGTCCACTTCCTAGACAACGTTATCGACGCCAACAAGTACGCGGTCCCGGCAATTGAAGAGATGGCCCACTTCACCCGTAAGATTGGCCTCGGTGTCATGGGCTTTGCAGACATGCTGGTGAAGATGGGTGTCCCTTACGACAGCGATGAGGCGATAGAAATAGGTCGAGCCCTGATGGCGTTCATCAGGGATGAGTCCGATAAAGCATCGGTTGAGCTAGCCATGGAACGGGGAGCTTTCCCCGCCTTCACAGGAAGCAAGTGGGACATCGACGGCGACCCGGATATCCGGAATGCCTGCCGATTGACCGTTGCACCGACCGGAACGATTTCGATGATTGCCGGTTGCTCCAGTGGCATAGAACCGATCTTCTCACTGGCCTACAGAAAGCAGAACATACTGGAAGGCCAGACGCTGTACTACGTGGACAAGAACTTTGAACGAATCGCCCGGGAGCGTGGTTTTTACAGTGAAGAACTTCTGGAGCACCTTTCAGATGGTGGATCACTACAAGACCGATACGATGTTCCGGAAGATGTGAAGCGCCTGTTCCATGTTTCATCGGACATAAACCCGGAATATCACGTGCGGATGCAGGCAGCGTTTCAGGAAAGCGTTGATGCGGGTATCTCAAAGACGATCAATTTCCCGAATGAGGCGACCGTAGAGGATGTTGAGATGACGTACATGACTGCGTGGGAATTGAAGTGCAAAGGCATCACTGTCTACAGGGCGGGTAGTCGTGAAAAAGAGGTCCTCACCACAGGAACAACAGATAGCGCCAACAGCTCCGATGAATCCGTTGAGCCCCAGGTAATACCGCAATTCTCTGTGCCTCGTGATCGTCCGGCCTCTCTGCAAGGAGTAACCAATCGGATCCGAACTGGACGCGGACAACTCTATGTGACGGTCAATGTAGCCGCAGACGGACGGCCTTTCGAGATGTTTGCAACCCTGGGTAAAGCTGGCGGAAATGACGCAGCAATGTCAGAAGGCATGTCTCGGTTAGCTTCTCTATCACTTCGCTCGGGTGTGGACCCGGATGAGATAGTCAAGCAACTGCGTGGAATTACAGATGTCCCGGTCTGGGACAATGGCGATCTGATCCGGTCCGTGCCGGATGCTATTTCGCTCGTGCTTGATCGGATCGCAAATGATGGTCCAATGCCCGCAGGTGCTATTAGTGATTCGGAGACCGCACAAATAGGCATGTTTGAACCGCCGGAGCCGAACGACATCGGGTTGATCTCGACCCGCTCGGCAGAGGCGACGGAAATTACAAGTAACGCGAACCAGACCATGGTGGAAGCCCTGTCCACTGAGTTGTGCCCGGATTGCAATGCAAGCCTGGCTCACGAAGAGGGCTGCGCAAAGTGCTACTCCTGCGGCTACAGCAGGTGCTAATGACCTGAGAGCGGATGCCCCCCAGAAAGATTCGTTCACCCCAAGAGGTCACAGCCCCTGAGCCGCCACGTAAAAGCCCCGGCAGAACCCACCGTCCGCCGGGGCTTTTACCTTTCCTCGGCATGGCGTAGAAACGTATCTATTTCGCTTAATCTACCCGGGGTACCTGTAGCCTCTGATCTCGGATTTACGTTCGCTGCTAGGATGCTAGATGTCAATAAATATGCCCGATACTAGTCCCCCCAAACGTCCCAACGTCGTCCTGATTCTCGCAGACGACCTTGGCTGGGGTGATATCGGCGCTTACGGCTCAGAGATCAACACTCCTAACCTGGATCGCCTTGCGAAGGAAGGGGTTCGATTCTCGCAGATGTACAACTCTGCCCGTTGTTGCCCTACGCGAGCGTCACTCCTGACAGGCCTTAACCCGCAACAGGCCGGAATCGGCCACATGGTCGTCAACCTGGGTGTTCCGTCTTACCAAGGCTACCTGAATGACGAATGTGTCACGATTGCCGAGGTGCTGAAGGACGCCGGATACAGGACTTTAATGACCGGCAAGTGGCACGTCGGCGGCGAGCAAGCCGCCCTCCCTGATAACTGGTACCCGGATATACAAGGCTACCCGACTCCCATGGGCCGCGGGTTTGATCGGTTCTACGGAATCCTCTCGGGCGGCGGGAGTTATTACAACCCGAACATGCTGATGGATGACCTGACCCGAATCAGTGTGGATACGACCGATTACCATTTCACCGACTCGATTAGCCAGCATGCAGCCGATTTTGTGGATGACGCCCTGCATCGAGACGATCCCTTTTTCTTGTACCTGGCATTCACCGCGCCACACTGGCCCCTGCACGCGCACCCAGATGACATCGAAAAGTACCGGGGAGGTTACATGGGCGGTTGGGATGCCCTTCGTACTTCGCGCCACGAGCAGCAAAAAGGCTTAGGACTTCTGGACCCGAAATGGGCTATCTCTCCACGCGAACGAGGCATTCCGGCCTGGGAGGACGCTAATAACCAGCAGTGGCGAGACATCCAGATGGCAACATATGCGGCGCAGATCGATCAACTCGACCGCGGCGTTGGCAAGGTCCTCGATACCCTCAAAGGACACGACGCTGAAGACGACACGATCATCATGTTCATGTCCGACAACGGCGGTTGCGCCGAGTTCCTCCAGGAAGACACGAACTACCCGGATCCATCGCGCTATATCCACCCGACCGTTGATGGCCGGATGGTACGAGTCGGCAATACGCCGAGTATCGAGCCGGGCCCGGCTGACACCTTCGCAAGCGTAGATATCAACTGGGCTAACGCCAGCAACGCCCCGTTTCGACTGTTCAAGCGCTACACGCACGAAGGCGGCATCTCCACTCCGTTCATCGCCCACTGGCCCGGCCGGATACCTGGCGGTGAGATCGTTCACGAGCCCGCTCACGTCATGGACGTGATGGCGACGCTTGTAGATGCCACGGGGGCCAAATATCCGACCAGGCGTGGCGGCCACGATATCCAACCCATGGCAGGCGAATCTTTCCTTCCGGCTCTGCAGGGTCAAAGATGGCATCGCGAAAAGCCCATCATGTGGGAGCATGAAGGCAATCGAGCCGTGCGTATCGGCCCTTGGAAACTGGTGAGTGAAGTCGGAGCGCCGCCAAACCCAGATGCCCGTGATCCCGGTTCGACAGATGCATGGGAGCTTTACAACATCGATGACGACCGCACGGAGCTGACTGATCTAATCTCAGGCGAGCGTGATCGTGCGTCCACAATGATGCGCCAGTACGCGGAATGGGCATCTGAGAGTGGCGTTCAGCCCTGGCCCATACCGTCGTCGCCGAGACCGATGGGCATGGACACCATTACAAGACACAATCACACCGTGAAGGTCCCGAGCGTCCGGCTTGGCCCGCCGAAACGGGTCGCTACTCGGAACGATACTCAAAACTTAGGGAACGATGGAACTCAATGAATTGAGCAATCAACCTGAATCCCGGCCCAACATCATCGTTATTCTGGCGGATGATATGGGTTTCGCCGATCTCGGGTGCTGGGGATCAGAAATCCGCACACCAAATATCGACAAACTTGCTGCGGGTGGCCTCAAATACACACAGATGTATAACTCTGCCCGTTGCTGTCCCTCTAGGGCTGCGCTCCTCACAGGACTCAACCCACAACAGGCGGGCATAGGTCACATGACCGATAACTACGGGACGCCGGAGTATCAGGGCTTCCTGAGCGACAACTCTGTGACCATTGCGGAAATACTTTCGGCGTCTGGATACGAAACTTTGATGTCCGGAAAGTGGCATGTCGGGGGGCCCTACGATCTTCAGAGGCCCGATTCTTGGACGCCGGGAGCTCCAGGATCACCCACTCCACGACAGCGAGGATTCGATAAGTTTTTTGGCACGTTAATCGGTGCCGGAAGCTTCTGG
>JAYGCF010000042.1:0-3278 GCA_046583495.1 Dehalococcoidia bacterium | reverse complement strand
ATGGATTGGCGGACGGCATCACTTTGTATGCCAGCCTTCCGAGGCAGTGATAAAAGACGAATGGATCGCTAAATGGCCTACGGTAAAGTTCTTGCAGTTCTCACTGGTGACATAACTGATCAAGGTGTCTTGGCCCAGGGCGCTGACATGGTTAGGTCAGTGAGAGGTAAGTTATTTGCAGTTTATGTTATCGAAGTGGACCGCAATATGCCTGTAGACGCTGAGGTCGGGTCTGCGACCGAAAAAGGTGAGCAAATTCTTGTAGGTGCCGAGACATCAGTTCAGTTGCCACGAGGCGATTTTGAAGCTCAGATACTTCAGGCAAGGGAGTTAGGGTTGGCTGTGGTAAATGAAGCAGCAAATCGGGAAGTGGATGCTATTGTGATTGGAACGTCATGTCCGAGTGATTACGGCTATTTTTCATTGGGAGAACAAATTCCGTACGTCTTGGAACATGCTCGCTGCTTGGTCGTATTGTGGCGAGAGGCACCCAACAGGTTCGAGCAACGACAGACAAGGCGGCGTGTCAGGGGGAGACAATTGAACGGAGGATTCTCTCATGCATGATCATGACTTCTCTAGCATCGCAGTAATTAAACGGGCGGGGATGTGAAGGTCGTCATCATGGGATCCGGCCGTATAGGGGCGCGGGTTGCGTCATCGTTGGCCACGGACGGGCATGAAGTCTCGATAATAGAGATAGATCCTGCCCAGATCACCAACCTATCCCGCTCACAGGTCGACACTGGCGATATCCAGTTAGTAATCGGGGATGGAACCCGGGCAGTCGTGTTGTTTGAAGCGGGTATTGAGGATGCGGATGCCTTCCTCGCTCTGTCTGGAGACGATACCCTGAACGGACTGGCAGCACAGAAAGTGAAAACTGTTTACAGAACCCGCCGAGTAGTTTGCCAGGTCAAGAATGACGGTCTGAGGGAACTCTACTCCAGCCTCGGAATAACCGTAACATCACCGACCAATCTTGTTTCCGATATGATCTTGCAGACCGTTCCGGACATCTCTGGATAACCGATGTATATCGTCATCGTAGGAGCAGGTCGTATCGGAACCGGGTTGGCACAATCCCAGCTCGCCATTGGCCAGGAAGTTTTTCTCCTGGACAACGATGTTGAACGTGTCGACACACTGAGATCGATGTTCGGCAGCATTGCGCAACTTGGGGATGGGACTAATGTTTCAAACTTGAGGGAAGTCGGGGCAGCGCGGGCTGGATTGTTCATAGCAGCGACCGGAAACGACGCAGTGAACTTGGCATCCTGTCAACTTGCAAAACAGGTGTTCAATGTTTCGAGTACAGTGGCAGTTGTTTTCGATCCAGAAAACGCACCTCTCTTCGGGATGCTGGGGGTGGATGACGTTGTCAGTATGACGGACCTTGCCATGACCCGTCTGGCGTCAATGGTGCCCGTACACCCGGTCGTACGCTTGATGCCAATTGCGGGTCGGAATCAGGAGATGGTTGCGATCAAAGTTCCTGTAGGGGCTGAAGTCACAAACCGTATGCTTTCTGAGATTGAATTGCCTTACACAAGCTCCGTGATACTCGTGATAGGCCCCACGGGGCTGACGAAAAAACCGGAACCAGACACTGTCCTCGAAGGGGAAGACGAGGTTATCCTCGTGACACCCGTGGAGGGAACACAAATGTTGTGGGAGACCCTCACGGAGATGCCTTAAAGTGCACTGAAACAGTAGGCAAGTATCGATTAAATCGGTACATGGAAATGGCACATACGCATAGAGGAATACTAGGTCCGGAGGGTGGAATAAGACATGAAACTTGGCTATTTGGGACCTGCAGGCACCTACAGCGAACAAGCAGCGTACGACTATGCCGCCGATGCAGAAATGGTCTTGTATCCATCGATACCGACCGTCGCTAACGCTGTTGAGAATGGTGAGGTTGATCGGTGTGTCGTCCCTATTGAGAACAGCCTTCAGGGCGCGGTAACGGACGTGTTGGATTTCCTTGTGCGTACGGACAACATTGCGATAGCTGGAGAACTGGCGGTTCCTATCGATCACTGTCTTATGGTGAAGCTAGGGACCAAGATTGACGATCTCAAGATTGTTTATTCGCACCCACAGTCGCTTGGACAGAGTCGCATCTATCTCGAAACTACTCTTGGTCACGCACAGGCGACGGCATCGCTTAGCAACGCACAAGCAGTCATAGATATGCAGGGGTCACAGGAAATTGCAGGCGCCATTGGCCCATATCGCGCAGCTGAAATTTATGGAGCCGAGATTATTGCGGAAGCGATACAGGACAATCCCAATAACTACACGCGTTTCGTGATTCTAGATAAAAAAGACAGAGCACCTACCGGACGAGATATGACGTCTATTGCGTTTCAATTTTCTGAAGATGAGCCAGGGTTGCTTTACCGGGCCCTCGGAATTCTCAAAGAAAATTCTATAAACATAAGAAAGATCGAGTCACGTCCAACCGGAGAGATGCTCGGCCGGTATACGTTTCTGATAGATATGGAACTTCACCGCTCAGAACCTGTGGGACGAGCGACAATAGAGGCACTCACCGAAATTTCGTCATGGTTCAAAGTTTTCGGTTCATATCCAAGGATGGATAACTTACCGATACGTGATTAGAGAGCGCGTCAGCATTTACGCCCTGTCGTCGGTTGGTTCGGTGAGGGGTGAATCGTCAAAATCGATGTCAAACTCATCGTCAAACTCGGGTCCGGCATGGCCTCGAGCGCGCCTGGCAGCAGCTTGGCCTTCTGTGACCGCTTGCCCAAGACGCTCACGCGTGACCGAACTCAATTCACTAGCGCGTTCGCGCCACTCGTCACTCTTTTCCGACAGAATTGCTCGTGTCTCTTCTCCTGAGCGAGGTGCCAATAATATCCCTGCTAGAAACCCGGCAGCGCCCCCCACGAAAAGGCCGAGCATAAAGCCGCCGCCGTCATTATTTGCCATTCCTAGTATCTCCTGGGTTTCTTGATTTCAGGTCCCTTATAAAATAAACCAGACATTTTCGGTATCACTTTTGAGTAGTTACTGGGAGTTCTTGTCATTGCGTCGACGACGTAATCCTAGAATTCCACCCAGTAGGGCGGACATAGTTCCGATTGCTCCGCTTACTGATACACCAGGTAGAACCCGACCGTTCTTAATCATGTCGGTTATATTCCCGAGTTCTTCAATTAAATGCTCACTCCGTTCCACGGTCTTTGTCAGCACATTCACAAGCACGGTGAGTCTTCTGTAAAGGAGCAGCGCCATGACCATGAAAA
>JAYGCF010000046.1:0-6151 GCA_046583495.1 Dehalococcoidia bacterium | reverse complement strand
GATCATGCTCAACCGACCAGAAAAGCTCAACGCCTTGTCGCAGGAGTTGCTGTACGAGTTTTGGGATGCTCTCCATATCTTGGAAGCCGACGATGAGATAAGGGCGATCATTGTCAAAGGTTCTGGACGGACGTTTTGTGCCGGTTACGACATTACTACTCCGCGCGGGGCGGATGGACAGGTTCGAGCTTACAAACAGGTTGATAGAAATAACCGTCGCATGCTGATGGGTATACGAACCTCGATGCAGCAAATCACAGACATCCATATGTACTTCTGGAACATGGCTAAGGTGACGATTGCTCAAATTCACGGATTTGCTATTGCGGGCGGGTGTGAACTGGCAATGATGGCTGACCTGGTTGTCGCTACTCCGGACGCGCAACTAGGGCACCCGGGTCTCAGGGGGATGGGTACGAGCCGTACGGGGGTGATTTGGCCGCTGGTTATCGGAATGCGCAAAGCCAAGGAGCTGTATCTTACTGGCGATCCGGTCACTGGTGCCGAAGCTGAGGATATGGGCATGATCAACTACGCTTGGCCCGAAGACGAACTGGAAGACCGAACTATCGCATTGGCAGATAGGATCGCAAACATGACGGCAGATAACTTGGCGATTCTAAAGTTAAACATGAATCGCTTTTACGAAAATATGGGTATCTACTCATCCGTCCGATCGAGCACTGACATGGATGCGGCAGGACAGTTCACAGAGCACTCATATACATGGCAGGACACTATGAAAGAAGGAGGCTTCCGCGAGGCTGTGGCGTGGCGAGATACGCCATATGGCGATTACAGTGCGCGCCCAAAGGAGTAAAGGAATCAGTTTCTAGAGCATATGGGTTGGTGGTCGCAAGAGTGACTTTCGTCACCCTTGCGACCACGCTGTTGTTAGGGTTAGAGAGGGCGCTTTTTATACTTCCCTAAAATATGGTTTCCCGATCGAAATAGGAATAATCCTTTACGGGAAGGTCCTATCAGTCGTGTTTTAGTGACTTCGCAACCCGTTCTTCGGCTATGGTGCAATATTCGCGCGACGTATCGTAACCAACGTACCTGCGGCCTGAACCAGCGGCTGCTATGGCGGTTGCCCCTGTGCCTATAAACGGGTCCAATATTACGTCACCGGTATACGTGTATAGCTCTATCAGTCTGCGCGGTAGCTCAGTTGGGAACGGAGCCGGATGTCTGGCTCGTTTTGCAGATTGAGGGCTGAAGTGCCAGACGGACTTCGTGGCATCAAGAAAGTCATCTCTCCCGATGGTATCTTCCCGGCCTTCCGGAGCCTTTCGCCCGAATCCTGTTTTTGGGTGAGGTTTCTGAAAAACGAGGATGTATTCGTGAGTGTCCCTCAGTGTGGGGTTAGATGCGGATCTCCAGCTTCCCCACGCGGTTGAGGTCCCGGCGCCTGGACCTTTATCCCATATGATTTCACCACGCATCTGGAATCCAAGCCCAGAGGCGTCCGCAATCACGTACGCGTGCAATGGGATGTAAGGTTTGCGACCTAAATTAGCTACATTCACGCACACGCGACCCCCGGGTGCGGTTACACGCCAAGTCTCGGCCAGAACACGCTGAAGAAGTCCCCGATAGTCTTCCATGGTCAGGTTTTCGTCGTACTCCTTCCCGACGTTATAGGGTGGGGAGGTAACCATCAAATGAACGCTACCGTTCGGTAATTCGTGCATGTCCTCGCTGGAATGGGGATAAATGCGGTCTAGGGAACCCTCTGGCGCGGCGTGTTCTTCACCAACATTGGATGTATCTATATCAGGTTGTAATGCCCTGGAGTAGAAGGCGGATGAGTCGTGTGAAATCCGTCCGTTCACACCAAATGAACTGGTTTTCGTCGTACGACGCTTTATCGGTGAATTACGTCTTTTCCCATCTGAATTAATCTGTGGCCTCCACGGGTTCAGAGGTGGAAGCAGTTGAGATTGTGGTTCCTTCAAACGAGGCGTCCATGATCTCTAGGAGGTCTTTAGCAGTCTTAGTCGCCTCTACACCTTTCGATCCCAACCCCTCTTCCATCATCTGGAGGCAGAACGGACAAGACAGAGATATAGATTCACCCTCTGTCTCAAGGAATTGATCTGTACGCATGTGGTTGATCCGCGTTCCTTCTTCCTCCATCCACATTCGGCCACCACCTGCACCACAGCAGAAACCACGCTCCTTGCACCGCTTCATCTCGAACACCTCAAGACCTGGTATCGCGGCTGCTATACGTCGAGGTGCATCGTAAATTCCATTGTGACGACCCAGATAACAGGAGTCGTGATAAGTGGTTTTTTCAGTCGTAACTGTAGCTAGCGCGCGCAGTTTTCCGTCATCTATGAGGCCAGCCATATACTCCGAGTAATGTTGAACATTGAATACGCCTCCGAACTGGGGATATTCGTTCTTCATCGTGTTGAAACAGTGCGGACAGGTAGCGAGGATTGTCTTGGGGTTGATTGTTTTGAGAGTTTCGATATTGGTCTCGGCCAAAATCTGAAACAGATACTCGTTACCCATACGTCGCGCAGGATCTCCGGTACAGGTTTCCGAGTTTCCCAGTACTGCGAAATTGACGCCTGCCTTCTTGAGAATTGAAGCAGCGGCACGAGTGACCTGGACATTGCGTTCTACGAGCGCCCCGGTGCATCCAACCCACAGCAAAACATCGGCGTCAGGATTCTCTTCGATCGTTGGCACGTCTTGTCCCTCCATCCACGAAGTCCGGGTAAGAGTCGTACCTTGCCATGGGTGGCCGCGCTGCTCGAGGTTCAGCAACGCTGCCTGCGCCGTCTCTGGCAATCGTGACTCTTCAAGGACAAGATAGCGGCGCATGTCGACGATGGTGTCGATGTGATTTATGAAGACCGGACAGGCCTCCACGCAGGCACCGCAGGAAGTGCAGGACCACAGCACTTCTTCTGTGATTGTGCCTCCGACCATCGCGGGTTCGGCGGGTGGTGGAGTTTCGCCTTTAGGAGTAGCCAACAATACAGGGGCGCGTTCCTCCAAAAAGCCCTTCATGTCTTGCATGACGGCCCGGGGTGAAAGCGGTTTGTCCGACGCCCAGGCCGGGCACTGCTCTTCACAACGGCCGCAGTTTGTACATGCGTCGAAGTTCAGGTTTTGCCACCATGTGAAGTCGGTGATGTCCTTTGCCCCGAATGTTTCAAGTGTTTCGAAATCCCCCATCGGTTTAAGAGCACCACGTGGTTTCTTGGGCCTCAGGAATATGTTTGCTGGGCTCACGTATACATGGGAAAGATACTTATAACCGACAGCTATGTACACGAATCCAGCGGTGAATATGGCTGCGTGTGTCCACCACATAACTTCCTGTAGGTCTCGCATCCCAGATACCGTGACACCGACCGCTGACAGGATCTTGGCGAATACCCAGCCGACAGGTGACCAGACTGCAACGTCAGGATCGTAGAACCTTGAATCAGCCGGGTTGAGTTCAGTCGCTCCGATTCGGGCTCCTTCGATCAGGAAACCTGTGAGCAATATTAGGGCGAGGTAGGCTAAAACAAATGCGTTATCTGAGTAAGAGTGCAGACGACTGGGTCTAACTACATACCGTCTGAAAGCAGCCATTCCGAGTCCGACTGTGGCGAGAAGCCCTCCGAAGATGTCCCATGTGAATCCAAGCTCAACCCTGTAATTCACGGTCGGGAATTCCCTGTTGAGATACTTCTCAGTATTGAATTCGATGGCAGCGACAGTGGTTGCAATCAAGAGAATCATGAATCCCCAAAAGATGGCGAAATGCATGATGCCGGGGTAGATCTCTCGTTTGACGAACTTCCGATGAGCTAGGAGATCGAACACCCCAAGTGCAATGAACTCCCGAATACGTGGGCCCATTGGACCGAATTCTTCAACGGGTTTACCTAATCGCCACATTAGTGATCGGCGGCGAAGACCGTAAGCAATTGCAGCGACGATTATCGGCGCCGCTAGATAGACAAGGATTGCGGGCCACGGATACCCAATGTTCCAAAAATCCTCACGACCGGCAGGCATTCATACTCCTAAGCAATTGATTGTCCTACTTCGGTGTAAGCGACTGTTCTAAACAAACGCACAGACTTGACCAAGGGAAGATTACTCGTTACCCCATCGTTACGTAAGGGCGTTAATTAAGTCTCAAGACCAGCGCTGCAGTCGTCAACCAGAGGAAGATAGTCACGAGCAACGCTGGATCTCTGAACAATAATTCCTCCGGCGCCTCCCCTCGGTCAGTCCTGTATCCAAGGTAGAGGTATCGGAAGAGACCATAAGCCACGTAAGGAACCGTGAGCATCATCGAATTATTGTCCGGGATATTCACGTTTTCGAGGAAGCTGCCGCTGAAAGAATAAAGTGTGTACGCCATTAATGTAGTTGGAGCGACGACGGCAACTAGACGGTCGATTAATTCAACGCTGTATTCACCAAGTATTGGCCGCTGTTGCACGGCATTGATACCAGCCGATAATAATTCTGAACGGCGTTTGATGAGGGCAATCAGAAACGCACCCGAGGCGGTACATACGTACAACCATGGAGATATCGTTAACTCCAGTCCCATATCGTGCGTTTCACTTCCAACTTTGAACCCATTAATTGCCTCGGATCCCGCCACCGCCCGCAGCACGAATCCGGCTGCCACGGTTGCGACGTCGAGTATCAAGGTGTTTTTCAGGACGAAGTTATAAGCTTGCAGTAGCACGAGATATGCGAGCGCTATAAGTCCGAATGACGTACCTATGGCGAACGCAGATAAGATAGAGGCAGTCAACATTATGATCGCTGCTGCCCAAGCCACTATCATCGGTACGATACCGGAAGCGATTGGTCTTTTCCGTTTCCGTGGATGCGCCCGGTCTCGTTCTGCGTCCACAAGATCGTTGACGATGTAGACCCCACCGCTAAGGATGATAAAAACAACGGTAGCAGCCAAGCTGGTCGCGATCAGTCGCGCCATGCCGTCGATTTGGTCAGCATCCCACCATTTGTTAACTGTAAAAAAGAGCGCAACGAGAACAAGACCGTTTTTTGGCGCTTGCCTAGGTCGCATTGATCTGACCAGTCCACTCAGCACAGTAAACATGGAATTGTGGATGGGGTTACTTGTGGGAACATTTGCCATTGGTTGGATAATACCGGACACAATGCTTAGCACGTATACAGGAATGCAGTGATTACAGATATATGTGGTGCAAACCGATGAGTCCGAACAAGCTAATAAGGCTGGATCATCTGATTGTTAATTCTGGTCTTGCCAAAACGTTAGAGGAGGCGCAGGCACTTGTACTAGCCGGTGCGGTTTCTCTTCCAGGGACACATGGGCGGCCGACAGCTGGACAGCAAGTAAAGGACGGTCGGGAGGTAGTCGTACGCAATCGTCCAAGATTTGTTTCACGGGGTGGTGAGAAGCTGTTTCATGGGATTCAGAGGTTTGGAGTTGACCCAGCAGGATGTATTGTTCTAGACATTGGTGCATCTACGGGTGGTTTCACAGATTGCGTGTTGCAATCTGGAGCGAAACGGGTTTACGCAGTAGATGCTGGGCATTCGCAATTACATTCCAGTCTGGTTATGGATGATCGCGTGATCTCCATGGAAAACGTGAACGCACGCCATCCTTTTGATTTGCCTGAACAGGTTGATCTGGTTGTGGCGGACGTTTCATTTATTTCCCTTGAAGTCGTAATACCTCCTGTATTTCATCATCTCAAATCTGGTGGACGAGCCGTTGTTTTATTTAAACCGCAGTTCGAAGCACTTAAAGATGAAGTGCCAAGTGGTGGAGTTATACAAGATCCAGGCTTCAGGGCAATCCTTGTGGGCAGATTTGTGTCGTGGTTGACAGAGAACAAGATTCGTATTCGTGGTTTGGTGAGTTCACCAATCTTGGGAGATGCAGGAAACGCTGAGTTTCTCTTCTTGATCGAACCACCGACTTCCGTTTATTGATCTAATGGTGCCTGAGCACCTAGTGTCATGTCAGAGAACGGCTTTGTCTGAATGTCAATTTCAGGCTTTCGGATGCAACCTTTACGGGGGTACCATATGGTTGCGCTGAGCGACGTAGATTCCGGCCTACCGCAAACGCGGCGGCGCAACGGGAGCAGCGTTATGCAAGGTCCATTGCCGCAAACTG
>JAYGCF010000013.1:0-5124 GCA_046583495.1 Dehalococcoidia bacterium | reverse complement strand
GACCACACTCCCGCGATCACCTATTTCACTCTTTATCTCTGAAAACAGTCGCAACTTTTCTTCATTATTCAACGAAGGGGCTTCGCCTGTCGTCCCACCGATTACGAGGCCATCATTTCCAGCATCTATCAACGCCGTGGCTAACTTTCGGGCTTTCCCGTAGTTCAGCGCACCGTCGGCGTCGAAGGGCGTAATCATTGCTGTAAGCAGTCGGCCGAAGTCAGTCATTGCCGTTACCCCTAGTTAGTCACCACCGGTTCTTTTTGGGTGGCGCTTGCGATAGTTGACATTGAAAAGGGCGATACTTTAGCGCACTGGTTTGACGCAATCCCGTCGCACCGCTTCGTCCATGATTTGGAGCGCATTTAACGCTGCCCCTTTTCGGAGGTTGTCACAAGCAATCCAGAGAGCGAGCCCAAACGGATGGGAAGCATCCTTGCGAATCCGCCCAACGAACACCTCGTCTTTGCCTGATGCTTGGACGGGCATAGGGTAGACGCTTGCTTTGGGATCGTCCACCACGGTGATCCCGGGGAACTCAGACAAAAGCCGTTTCGCCTCTTGTGGGCTTATCGGTTGATCGAACTCAACTTGCACAGCCTCACTGTGCGTTGTCGGTACAGGGACCCGAACGCAAGTGGGAGATATGGCGACATCTGCATCATGCAGAATCTTTCTGGTCTCATTGATCATTTTGTGTTCTTCTCCTGTGTATCCGTCTTCGGAGAAGTCATCGACCTGCGGTAACACATTAAAAGCGATTTGATGAGGATATTCCTGAGGATCAGCAGGCTTACCTGCCATTAGATCTGCAATCTGATTATCCAGTTCACGCACGGCCGCAGAGCCGGTTCCTGATACCGCCTGGTATGTCGCTACAGTCACACGAGTGATTGAGGCGGCCTTCCTGAGTGCTGCCAGTGACATTGCAAGTGGGGTCGTCGTGCAGTTTGGGATCGATACGATACCGCTGTGCCACTCTAGATCAGCCCCGTTTACTTCCGGTACGACTAAGGGAACGGCTGGATCCATCCGAAAGGCGGAGCCGTCGTCGATCACTAGTGCGCCTCGCTTCACGGCCTCTGGCGCCAGCGCTCGACTCACCTCGGCGCTTGCTGAAATGAATGCAACATCCACACCTGAAAAAGAATCTGGGGTCGCCGTTATAACGGTCAGTTCTGTATCCATGTATGGGAGTTTTCTACCCGCAGACCGAGAGGATGCCATTGCAATGATTGATTTTGCCGGGTAAGACCTGTCGGCTAGGAGATTCAGTGCGACCTCGCCTACAGCTCCCGTGGCTCCAACGATGGCAATGGTTAGGGTGTTTTCAGACATTTATGTATCGTTCTACCTCTGAAAGCAAGCGATTTTGATGAGTGGATAAGCGATCATGAAATCCGGTCTGGAGCTAACTTGACGATTCAGGACCTTATTCATGCGGGCGTGTGACAGGGATCAGAATTGTCGGCAGCCCGTATATCTAGTCGCCGCAGTGCTCTGTAGATAAAACGTCCTCGGCTACGGCTTTGTAGGGGCCCGAAGGCCTAGAACTTGGTCGAGTCCGATCATCAATCCCGTCAAGTCCATCACACGTTTAACCGCTGCTAGTACTCCTGGCATGTAGCAGTCACGATTGATCGTATCGTGGATTATCGTGAGCGTTTGTCCAGAAGTCCCGAACACCAACTCATGTCGGGCCATTCGCCCTGGCATACGTGCACTGTGGACGCTTACACCACCCAGAAGACCACCTCGGACTTCATCCAGTGTCACTTTTTCCGGTTCGTTGGAGGTGAAATCGTTATTACGGCCCACTCTTGCTGATTCAGCAATTGAAAGGGCAGTGCCGGAGGGTGAATCTATCTTTGCTTCATGATGACTCTCGACCAGGTCCGCGTACCCAAAATGGGGACCTGCGATCTCGGCAAGATACATCATCATCACCGCACCGAGTGCGAAATTGGAAGCACTTATAATCCCGAGCCCTGCAACTTCAGCTGCACCGCCTAGTCTCTCAAGTTCGCCAGCCAAGACCCCGGTGGAACCGGACACGACATGGACACCTGCTGCCGTCGCGGCCTCGATAGCCTCTACCGCTCCATTACCGTCAGAGAAGTCCACTACGACGTCGGCTTCCACGCTCTGTAGAAGCTCGGACAGTGTCGTAGCCAACACCACTGGGTTACCACCTGGTATCGAAACCGTATCAGACGAAGCTGCTTTGTCTGCTCCACCCACGGGCGTAGTCGCGGGGTCGTCGTCAACCGCACTGAGAACTGTTTGTCCCATGCGGCCTAGAGCTCCGTTTACAACCACTCTTATTGGCTGATGCGTCATTATTAAACCTTATCTGGAGGGTGGGCCCTGTCGGCGTTCACCGTCAAAACCTCCCATACGCCTTCGTGGTCCACCGCCTCCTCCTCCGTCTCGTCGGTCACCACCACGCCCGCCTCGGTCACCACCACGCCCGCCTCGGTCAAAACTGCGTGGACGATCGCCTCCACCACCGTCTGGTCCGCCACGGCTTGCGCCGATCTTCTCATCACCAGAAAGAACTGCTGGGCGTGCGGAAAGGTTGACTCGTCCCATACCGTCTATCTCGGTAACAAGTACTTCAAGCTCGTCACCAATTTTAACAACTGCCTCTACCGAGGGTACGCGTTCATCGGCAAGTTCGCTGATGTGGACTAAGCCGTCCTTGCCTGGGAATAACTCCACAAATGCCCCGAACGTCATCAATCTGACGACCTTGCCTTTGTAACGGGTGCCCACTTCTACCTCGCCTGTCATTGCCTCGATCTGTGCAAGTGCAGCTTCTGCAGACTCGGCGTTTGGTGAACCGATAACAACGGTACCGTCATCTGACACGTCGATAGTTACACCAAACTCATCGATCATTCCTCTAATTACCTTGCCTCCCGGCCCGATAATTGTGCCTATCTTGTCTGTCGGAACAGATGTGGAGATCATTCTCGGGGCGAACTCGTTCATCTCGGCGCGGTGCGTCGGGATGGTCGTAGCCATGTGATCTAGGATCGCATTCCGGGCGTCTTTGGCCTGGTCGAGCGCGTCGTTCATCAATTCCCAGGTTATTCCCTTGACCTTGATGTCCATTTGGAGGGCTGTTATGCCTTCCTTGGTTCCAGCGACTTTGAAGTCCATGTCACCCGAGTGGTCTTCTGCGCCCTGGATGTCCGTCAGCACGGCTCGTTGTCCATCTTCACCTGAAACAAGGCCCATTGCGATACCGGCAACTGGTGCCTTGAGTGGGACACCGGCATCCATGAGGCTTAGGGTAGAACCACAGACACTCGCCATTGAACTGCTGCCGTTTGAGCTCATTATTTCGGATACCACACGAACGGTATACGGGAACTCTTCCTTGTCTGGTAGAACTGGAACTAGCGCACGTTCTGCGAGCATACCGTGCCCGATCTCCCGGCGGCCCGTGAACATTCGACCGGTCTCACCGGTGGAGTAGGGCGGGAAGTTGTAGTGATGCATGTAGTGTTTTTCACTGACCGGACTCAGATTGTCCATGCGCTGGCGTTCTCCTGGAGAACCTAGAGTCACGATGGAAAGTGCTTGTGTCTCACCACGCGTGAAGATTGCACTTCCGTGTGTGCGTGGGAGATAGCCAACTTCGGACGACAAGTTTCGTAGGTCAGTGAGTGATCGTCCGTCTGGTCGGCGTCCGTCTGTAAGAATTGCTGATCGAACGGCTTCTGTCTCAAGTGAGTAGAAGGCTCCTTGAAGGTGACGTTCGTCGTGTGATTCCTTAAGCGCCTCTTTCATCGCATGGTTGATTTCTTCCAATGCGTTCTCTCTTGAGGACTTGTCACCAGGGGCTGCCAGTGCGTCAACTATCTGGTTCCCGATATGAAGACGGGCGGCTGTCTCGGCGTCTTCCTCAGCAGGATCGACCTCGACTTCCCACTTTGTTTTGCCAACTTGGGACTGGATTTCACGGATCAAGTCAACAATTTCACCGTTGACTTCCTGAGCCAATCGTAGAGCTTCGACGATGACATTTTCGGATACCTCGTTCGCTCCAGCCTCCACCATCATAATGGCGTCAGCTGTGCCAGCCACCACCAGATCCAGAAGGCTTTCTTCGATCTCGGCAAAAGTTGGGTTAACCACGAGTTCATCGTCGATTAATCCAATCCGGCAAGCACCGATCGGGTCATCGAACGGTATCTCTGAAATAGTAAGAGCGGCGGAAGCACCGATGATCCCCAGGACATCAGTCGGGTTTTCCATATCAACGGAAAGGGCACTCGCCACAATCTGCACCTCGTTCTTGTAACCCTTTGGAAACAGTGGACGAAGTGGGCGGTCTGTAATGCGGGCCATCAGAATGGCCTCAGAGCTTGGGCGTCCCTCACGCTTGAAGAAACTTCCGGGGATCTTGCCTCGAGCGTACATTTTCTCTTCGTAGTCGACGGTGAGCGGGAAGAAATCCTGGCCAGGCCGAGGTCGCTTGGAACCACAAGCCGTGACTAGCATCATGTTGTCGCCATAGCTCAGAGTCACCGCACCACCCGCGAGATTGGCGATTCGGCCTATCTCAAATTTGAGCGTGCGCGCCCCGAATTCGATCTCAAAGTTAGAAATCATTAACTGATAAATCCCATCTTCTGGGCCCTGCTCTGCGGGCCCGGCCGGACTATGGACCGGCTCATTGATTGCACCCAGAAGCAACCTGCGTTGTTGTTCCGGTATCGGGTCGGCTCGTTTCCAAGTCCGACGATAACCCCCTGCAGATATTTATCAGAGGGACTTAAATTGGTTACCTGCGCAGACCAAGTTTTTCGATGATCGCCCTGTAGCGGGGTACATCATTGCCGTTGAGATAGCTCAGCAGACGACGCCTCTGGCCAACCAACTTTAGTAGACCACGCCGTGTTGCGTGGTCGTGCTTGTGCTCCCTGAGATGATCTGTGAGTTCGTTTATCCGACCTGTGAGGATAGCTACTTGGACTTCCACCGAGCCTTTGTCGGTATCGTGTCTCTTGTGTTCCTCAACAATTGCCGCTTTTGTCGCCTGGTCCAAGTGGTAGGTTTCTCCTGGGAATATGGCAATTAAAATTTAGTGGATCTTTCGGAAAATCCTCGCCA
>JAYGCF010000061.1:0-10564 GCA_046583495.1 Dehalococcoidia bacterium | reverse complement strand
ATTAAAACTATCCTCCACAGGATCGCTCCGTCTTTTGATCGACGGCGCCGGCCCGTGATACGTCCCAATTCTTCACATGGAAAACGCGCACATATACGCGCGGACTCCCGGGACTGGAGCCGAGCAGATGGATTCTTACACCCCGGTGAGGACACTGTCAAGAAGTCCGGACCGCGCAAAACATCGCGGTCCCGACCGTTTTCAGCACCCTTATCCGGTAGCGGATGAACCCGTTCTACCTAGCACCTGACTCGGTTGTCATTGCTCCAAGGAGAATAAGTGTGATTATAGATCGGTGTCAACGACTTTTCAGACGGATGATTTGCACTTTTGGATCGTATTTTCGGCCATTAGTGCTTCGTCAAACGTAACAAGGGTTACGCGACCAGGCCGTCAAGCCTCAATACTTGACGGCCTGGTCGCGTTTTTTTTGTTTCGCGTTTTCGAGTGAGCTATAGGGGGGCAATGCGTCTTTTCTTGCATTTACCCCACTTTGTTTATCGAAGAGAGGAATTCTTCGTTGTCCTGAGTTTTGGACATGCGTTCAATAACTCGTTCAGTGCCAACAGTATTGTCGCCTCCCGAGTCCGTCGCAATGATCGACACCATACGACGGAGCAACCAGATCTGCCGAAGGTCTTGCTCTGAAAGCAACAACTCTTCGTGACGAGTACCGCTACGTTGAATGTCGATCGCCGGGTACACCCGGCGCTCGGCCAGCACACGGCTCAGGTGGAGTTCCATGTTTCCGGTGCCCTTAAACTCTTCGTAAATAAGATCGTCTAGTCGCGATCCAGTGTCGATAAGGCAAGTAGCCAGAATGGTCAGGCTCCCGGCCTCATCGCAATTTCTTGCTGCACCGAAAAACCCCTTGGGGGGATAAAGGGCAACCGGGTCCATACCGCCTGACAAG
Source organism: Dehalococcoidia bacterium (assembly GCA_046583495.1). Classification (GTDB taxonomy): domain Bacteria; phylum Chloroflexota; class Dehalococcoidia; order Lucifugimonadales; family Lucifugimonadaceae. The sequence goes on along the minus strand of JAYGCF010000061.1, from coordinate 9,651 downwards.
GTCTTGCCACTACTAGGGACAGAGAGGTTGTAAGCACGTGCCAGGCGCGTCAGGCTATCTACAAGGATGACGACATCTTCCCCTGCTTCCACCAGTCGCTTTGCCCGGGCAAGGGCTGCCTCGGCAGCACGTGTGTGGTCAGCGGGTGGTTCATCGAAAGTGGAACTGAATACTTCACCCTCAATAGAGCGTCGCATGTCCGTGACTTCTTCAGGACGCTCGCCAACAAGAGCTACTATCAGACTAACGCTAGGGTTGTTAGCAGTAATTCCTTCAGCGATCTGCTTTAAAAGGATCGTCTTACCTGCTTTAGGGGGAGCGACGATCAAGCCTCTCTGGCCCTTCCCTATCGGCGCGACCATATCGATCATCCGCGTGGCCATATTCTTTGGCGTTGTTTCGAGTTTAATTATTTCATCTGGGAAAACCGGGGTAAGAGACTCGAACTTGGTACGGTTGCGAGTGGACTCCGGGTCAAGCCCGTTTACGACCTCAACCCTGATAAGGGCATAGTAACGCTCGCCTTCCTTAGGCCCCCGGACTTCGCCCGCTACCAGGTCCCCTGCTCTCAATCCGAACCGTCGGATCTGTGCGGGTGCCACATAAACCTCTGGGTCTGATTCAGTTCCATTCCCGGTGGGTTGTCTCAGGAAACCATGACCATCATTAGTAACCTCGAGGATACCCATTCCAAGAAGCTGTTCTGCTTCTTCGGCATGCCTGGCCAGAATCTGCAATACCAGATCTGACCGTTTCCTTGGTATCCCATTACGAAGGGTTAGCTCAAGAGCACGTGAACGGAGTTCATCCATGGACATAGCGCCCACATTGCCTAGTTGAGAACCACTGTCGTCGAATTGGACATCTTTCGGCAGTCCTGCAGGGGTTCCACGTCCTCGGCCGTTAGATCGCCGTCCTCGATGGGAAGATCGGCGGCGTCTGCTGCGTGTCTGGCTCTGCGTAGTCAGCTGAGTTCCTCCAAGTTGCGCCCTTTAATTCAGGAGCATGGGTGTGAGACGCAAGTTGCGTCGTATGTTGATTCTGTGCACGGCAGTTCGATTGTTCCGAGGGCCAATGGCCAACCAAGTGCCCTGCCTGCAAGTTGATCTATGGAAAATATTGGGAGCGGAGTCTCGTTAGAGTCGATCTCCGAATATCGGCCACTGCTCGCCGATGACGTATGTCCGTCTGAAAGCCCTGAGGCTATCTACCTATTGACCGGATACTGCATTAGAGTCCAGCGTCGTCTGAATTGACGCAGAGGAAGGACGGACAGGTCCGGGAGATGCCCAGGGACGTTGGTCGGAAGTCCCGACCGAGATGCCCTAGCATTGGAATCACGCGACAGGCAACTTCCGCGACTATAGCACAAACTTCCTATAACTCACTAAGTAGAGATCCTTGACCGTTCAGCCATATCGGATACTGGTGACCCTAGGTCGATATCAGAATCTTCTATGTTCATTTCGTGCTGGGCGCCTTCTCTAAGGGTTTCGGCCGCAGCACTCACAAATTCCCTAAACAACGGATGCGGACGGTCCGGACGTGATGCAAACTCTGGATGGAATTGTGAGCCAACCATAAACGGATGGTCTTCCACTTCACTGATCTCAACGAGGGACCCATCTGGCGCAGTCCCGCTCGATATCAGTCCTGATGCGTTAAGGAGGTCTCGGTATTCGTTGTTCAACTCATACCGATGGCGATGGCGCTCATCTATTGACTCTACTCCGTACGCCCTGGCGGCTACAGTGCCGGGTATCAAAGTGCAAGGGTAAAGACCAAGGCGCATTGTTCCACCTGTCGTTCCCAATTCCTGCTGGCCCGGCAGATAGGCAATCACTTTGTTTTCCGAGTTGGGATCGAATTCAGCAGAATTGGCGTCTTCCAGCCCTAGTACCGAGCGCGCGTACTCAATGACCATCACTTGCATCCCCAGACACAGACCCAGATAAGGAACCCCGCGCTCGCGTGCGTACCGTGCTGCAGAGACCATCCCGTCAACACCACGCTCTCCAAATCCTCCCGGTACCACAATCCCTGAAGCTCGGGCCAGCATCTGATCAACCCCGTGCTCTTCAATGTCTTCTGCCTTGATCCAGTCGATCACGACTTCGCAGTCTTTTGCTAGAGCTGCGTGGCGAAGAGCCTCAATCACCGAAAGGTAAGAGTCTTGTAACTCAACGTACTTTCCGACAATAGCGACCCGGACAGTCTTTTTGGGATCTCGAAGTTTTGCGACCATCTTTGTCCAGGCAGACAAGTCTGCTGGTCTCGAAATGTCGAGCCTGTCGGCAAGAAAATCACCAAAACCCTGGTCCTCGAGACTCAACGGCACGGCATAAACCGTGTCCAGTGTTTCCAGGCCAATCACGGCCTCCGTGGGAACATCGCAATAGAGAGAAATTTTTTCGCGGAGGCCAAGGTCAACCTCGTGGTCACTGCGACAAATGATGGCATCTGGTTGAATCCCGATCGCACGTAATGCCTGGACACTATGCTGCGTTGGCTTAGTCTTCAACTCACCGGTAGATCCAAGGTGTGGTAGCAAAGTGAGGTGAACATAGGTAGCGTTATCCCTACCGACGTCGTTGCGCATTTGCCTGATAGCCTCAAGAAATGGCAATCCTTCGATGTCCCCCACTGTCCCTCCGACCTCTATGACGGCCACATCCGCCCCACTTTCATCCGCAAGCTGATGAATCCGTTCCTTAATAAGATTAGTCACATGAGGAACAGTCTGTATCGTCCCACCCAGGTATCGACCATTTCGCTCCCGAGCAATGACATCTGAGTAGATCTGGCCTGCCGTGACGTTAGAAACAGCTGTGAGTTCTACGTCGATGAATCGCTCGTAGTGGCCCAGGTCCAAGTCTGTCTCCGACCCATCCCCCGTCACAAATACTTCACCGTGCTGGTAAGGAGACATAGTCCCAGGATCAACATTTAGATAAGGGTCAAGCTTCATCACAGCGATACTTGCTCCCCGATTCTTAAGCATCCGTCCAACAGAGGCAACGACGATCCCTTTGCCTAGGGAACTGACAACACCCCCGGTGACAAACACGTACTGAGTCAAGGATGTACCTCCTTAAAGAAGGGAACTTCAGAGCCGGCAGCCAATTTAGCGAGCGCTATGGCATTCGAAAACGACGAACTTCCATCAAAGGGCCTTACATAACAAATAACCGTGGAAGAATCGTTATCAGGGAGGAAAGAAACTGAGGGAAGCCACAGGGCCGGAGGAACCGGCGTTAATAAATTAACTTGAAAGTCTCTGTAGCTAATTGGGAGAGGTCCTCATATGGAGACGAACATCGGCCTCCGAATTCATTGTGTCGAGGTTACCAGACCACCGACCCTTCGGCGAGACCAGGCAAACCCAAACATCGATTTGCAGGTTGATGTGAATTTTGCCCATCCATCTAATTTACTGCCGAGAATCCCGATCACGGAGATGGTTTAGACGCAATACAAACCTTGAAATCACCCGATCGCCCGTGCGTACAACACAGACGTTACGGTGATGATAGCGAACTAAGGGGCTTTCCCACATCAAGTGGGCAATCATGCCCAATTTCAAGTCAATAATCTATCAGCAGGCCTAGGATGCACGGTCAACAGTAAGTTCCGTGGCGGGTCGACAATCACGTGCACCGAGAGGTTCTTATTGGAAACAGAATGGGCATCTGTTCCATTTCGGCTCATTCTGCCTGTGGAATAGATACTCATGAGAAGGTTGTGACAGCACTTCAGCCCCAACCATCAAGTTTACCCATTTCAACCTTATCGATTTGTCTCCCAGATACTTCTAGACGAACTGCAATACGGTGATATGTTTAGCGCGCAGAAAACAATCAACACCGAAACACCCTGTTCTAGCCTCTATGCAGTGCACATCTGCATTTTGAGACGGGTTCACGGACTACATCCATACAAACATGATCGGAGCCGCCAATGACAAAACTGGACCTCACCGGGAAGAAGGGTGTGGTGTTTGGCGTGGCCAATGCCCGATCGATTGCATGGGCGATATCGCAAGAACTAGCCGATGCTGGAGCCGAACTTGCTTTCGCATACCAGAACGAACGCCTGTTTGAACCCGTAAAGAAGGCGGTCTCGTCGCTCGGTGAACCATGCCTGGTCGAATGCGATGCTACCGACTCCAAACAAGTAGAAGCTGCTTACACTAAGGCAGTAGAGGCCTTGGGGGGACTAGATTTTGTGGTCCACTCAATCGCCTACGCGGAGCGTGACGACCTGGGCGGTAATTTTTCGGAAACAGGTATCGACGGGTTCCGAACAGCGTTAGAGGTAAGCGCTTATACGCTTATCCCGATTACTTCCATGGCCGTGCCACACTTTGGCGAGAATGGCGGTGCTGTAGTAACCCTGACGTTTGATGCCTCCGAGAAGGTTTATCCAGGCTATAACGTAATGGGTACCGCCAAAGCGGCACTTGAAAATACGGTTCGACAACTCGCTGCGGAATATGGGGTAAAGTCGGTACGCATTAACGCCGTATCTGCAGGCCCACTTCCAACACTCGCAGCCCGGAGCATCCCAGGATTCAACGAGATGCGTCGAGCCCACGCGGACCGCGCTCCTCTGGGTCGAAACATTACTCATACAGAGGTTGCTCATGCATCAGTCTTCTTATTGAGCGATCTTGCAACGGGAATTACGGGTCACGTACTACCGGTTGACGGCGGTTACGGGATCATGGGTATATAGACCCGTAGAACAGGTCACTTAAAGTCAGTAACGGGGTCCAAACCCGTTTTGTAAAAAAGGATAAAAACATTGGCCGAGCCGACCGCACCACTAACCGAAGATGAATTAGACGCAATACGACAGCTCGATACTCCAACAATCTCAAACGCTCTCGAATTAATAGATGGACTCCGACCATGGACTGACGGGTTCACCCGTCCCGAAATTATCTGCAGGTTTCCAGAGTTCAAAACCGTAGTTGGATACGCGGTGACAGTAGAAATTGCCTCGGCCGTACCCGGTCGAAAATCGGTTCCTCGTCCCGAATACTGGGAATCAATTGTGGCCCAGCCCTATCCACGAATGATCGTCATTCATGACCGAGATGAAAAGCCACTCGGATCATTCTGGGGCGAAGTGAACGGAAGTGTCGCCAAGGGCCTCGGGGCAGTCGGGGTTGTCACAGACGGAACAGTCCGAGACCTGGATGAAGTCCGGGATATGGGGTTTCAATTCCTCTCAAAAGACGTATGTGTTTCACACGCTTATGTTCATGCTGAGGCTCTCGGTACAACCATTGAAATCGCCGGCATGAAGGTGAGCCCAGGTGACCTGATCGCCGCTGATAAGCACGGAGCTATTCAAATCCCGATTGAAGTCGCAAGAGACGTTCCCAGACTGGCAGAACTGATGGGTAGGTATGAAGCGCCAATGATAAAGGCAGCCCAGGAGCCAGGAGCGACCCCGGCTACCCTTGCTGCTGCTGCTGCAGAGCAGGCGAAAATTCGAGAAAATAACGCCGCTTACTAGTCTTTCTATGCACCATGGGTCTCCCAATGTACCTAACCTAGGGACCCATGGTGCTAAGTCACGATGTAATACCCAAAGAGATCGCAGGGGGCATCAACCACGCGGTCTTGCACCGCCATCTTGTCCTCTAACGCTCACACGTGGCGTACTTCAAAATGGCCTTTTGTGTCGTCAGTGACATGAGAACCTTCACATGGCTTTTACTATGCTCGGAATAGTCATCGGATTACCTGCTTTCTTACGTAGCATCCTTCGCTAGGATGGCGGCACGCAATGTCATATCAGCAATTTGAATCTAGGTCTGCAGAGGACAAAAAGTCCACCGGGCTCTCTGATGGGACGGATTACAACCGCTGGAAGCTGAGGGCTCTCTTTGGCTTCGCGGGCTTTTATCTATTCGTATACATGGGCCGTTTCACTTTGTGGCCAACCGCGCCTATCGTCCGGGAAGACCTCGGCTTTACCCACGTAGAGATCGGCCTGGTCAACGCTGCACTGTTATGGGGATTTGGTCTAGGTGATCTCGTACATGGACGCTTGGCCGAGGCATACGGGTTACGCCTATGGGTGATGCTCGGTGCGATTGCAACCACGATTTTCAGCGTGATGACCAGTTTCGCTACCGGCATATGGACCTTCGCAATTCCATGGGGCTTGGCAGGTTTTGTAAACGCCAGCGCATGGGCTCCCGGAGTTGCCTTAATCAGCCAGTGGTGGCCACGCTCCCAGCGAGGACGTGCGATGGGATTCGTAGGCGTGGCCGCAGGAGGGGCTATGCTGGTGATGTGGCTGGTCACGGGATGGGTCGCATCGGAGTGGGGCTGGCGGGCCGCATTCCGGTATCCACCGCTAATGATTGCTGCAGCCGGAATCGTTTACTTTCTCGTGGTAAGAGACCGACCGGCTGATGTCGGGCTGTCGGAGTACGAAGAAGACCCCGACTCTTACACAGGTCGCGCAGAAGCGCTATCGGCAGATCAACTTAAGGGCTTCGGGCCTTACAAGACGCTCATGACCAACTGGCATTTCGTCGCGGCCTCGCACGTCAAAGGGCTGGAAAACGTCGTCCGATACGGGCTGACGACATGGGTGCCACTCTATTACTTCGAAGAAGGTGGGTTGTCTATTGAATCCACCGTATTAGTCACCGTAGCGCTTCCAATTGGATACCTCACCGCTCCGCTTGTCTCTGGTTACATCTCGGACAGATTTCTGGGAAGCCAACGCAGACCCATGACATTAGCGTCAGCTTTTATAAGCGCGGTAATTCTGGTAATCATCGCGTTCGCACCAGCCGACAATGAATTCCTAGGTGCATTGCTACTCCTTGTCGGGGGATTCGCCATGAGCCTAACTCTAATAGCGGCGACAGCAGTGGATATCGGCGGCAGACACATGGCGGCCACAGCCAGTGGAGTATTAGACGCACACGGTTATCTTTACGCAGGTGCACAAGCACTGATCTTCAGCGTGATACTTGAAGCCAGCGGAAGTCCGTGGGAAATTGTGTTTATCGCAATGGCGGGTGTACGACTCGTCTCAGCTGGGATCATCTGGCTAGTACGAATTTAGTACAGCGAAGATACATAACATCCCTCAATCCGAGAAAGAATTAGACCCCTGGCTATCCCGCAAACACTGGAAGAAATCACCCCCGAATGGCTGACGGCGGCACTGGGTTCGTGCCTTGAACTGGACCACCCGATAGTGGAATCGTTGAATGCAGACTATTCATCGGGTGGGTATACGGGATCTATCGGACGATTGACCGTGGGATACTCAGACCAATCTAACGCTCCATCCACGTTGATCGTCAAAATGCCTGCATATGATGCAGATATCCGTCAGTACGCCATTAAGGATGGAATGTATCGACGTGAGACTCGTTTCTACCAGGAACTGGCTATGTCTTCGCACATTCCGGTCCCTAATTGCTACTACGCAGAATTGGATAACGAGTCAGGAAACTTCATTTTAATACTCGAAGATCTCTCTCATCTACGCGCAGGTGACGAATTGGCCGGATGTTCCGTCGACGAGGTTGCACACGTGGTGCGTGGCCTGGCCAGGCTACACGCGGCATGGTGGAACAACGAGAGAGTCACGTCGTTTAATTGGATGAGATCACCAAATTCGAATCCCGTCAATCTCCAAGAAATGTACGTGGAGGCATGGACTAAAACGTCTGAAACACTCTCCCAAATCTTCCCTCCAGACACTTTCGAAATATCAAAACACCTGGGATCTCACCTTGCGGCCACACTGCAGGCAGCAAACACCGGGGCCCATACTTTGAATCACGGAGACGCCCATCTTGGAAACATATTCTTCGGTACTGATGAGTTCGTCCTCCTAGATTGGCAGAACCTCACGGTGTCAAGTCCTGCACTGGATATTGCCTACTTCATACAAGGCAGCCTCCCGGAAGAATCTCGTCGAGTCTACGAGCGCGAATTGCTAGATATATATCTGGCCACTTTGAACAATCATGGAGTTTCCGATTATTCCCTAGGGTGTCTGATCGAAGACTATAGATTCGGACTCCTCAGAAGTTTGATCCCATCGGTACTTTCTGTTGCGAACCTGGGTATGGAAAACCATGAATCTCTAGATCTTATTGAAACCGTAGGTGCACGGATGGTCGCTATTGCGGAATGGGATTGTGGTGAGCTAATTTCAGGTTCGTAGAAATCGATTATCTTTCAGAGGCCTAACGGGTCTATGATTGCCCCGCGAAAAATCGACACCCTTGTTCGTTCAGGAGTCCCTTGACATCATCGGAAGGCAACTCGGCACATGGCCTCGATCTACTTGAGGCAGCTCGTCGCTCCGGTCTAAACATCGCCGAAGCTGCGACCCCTTCGGACAAGACAGTCGAGCTAAATGGCTTGAATTTCCACTACCTTGACTGGGGCAACCCACACCTTCCGGACCTGCTCTTCCTCCACGGAACGGCGCAACAGGGGCACTCGTGGGACTTCGCCGCCCTTGCATTGCGAGATCGCTTCCACTGCATCGCGCTTGACCAACGGGGTCACGGCGACTCCGAGTGGGACCCGGACGGCAACTACGGCGCGCCGACTTACGTGCCGGACGTTGAGGCATTTGTAGATACCGTCGGACTGGAAGATTTTGTGATGGTGGGCCACTCAATGGGCGGCCGCAATGCTTACACCTATACCGCAGGCCACCCGGATAAAGTACGCGCCCTGATTGTCGTGGATGCCGGGCCCCGTATGGAGGAGACGGGAGGCGCACGAGTCCGAAACTTTATGGACGGTCAGCGAGAGTTCGACACGTACGAGGACCTTGTGGAACGCGTTCACTCCTATCTACCGAGCCGACCCATCGAACAGTTGCGTGGCAGCTTGACACACACCACCCGACAATTTCCTAACGGAAAATGGTCGTGGAAGTACGATCCCAACATACGGCGACCAGTCAACGGGCCTAACGATTCCGAAGATGCACGATGGGAGATACTCTCGAAAATCACCTGCCCGACGCTTTACGTAATCGGCGGCGACAGTGAGATGCTCACGCCACCGAGTATCAAGCGCATGCTGGAGGTTATACCCGGCAGCAAGGCAGAAACCGTCGAGCGCGCCGGCCATCTGGTGCAAGGTGATAATCCGTCCGGATTCCACGCCGCTGTTTCACCGTTTCTAGAAGCTCTCCAGGATTCAAAGTAGCCCAAGGAGTCAGAAGCCACGTCGACCTCCAACGATTCAAGCCCTGCAGGAGAGCCTCCTGAAAAAACTTCATCAGCGGGAAACGCCGGTGTTGAGGTTCAGCAAAAACCGAAATTCTTTTACGGCTGGTGGATCGTCGGTTATGGCGGGCTCATTCAGGCGTACGCGTCCGGCGTTTTCTGGCAGGGATTCGGGGCGTTCTTCACCCCGATAGTTGACGCGTTTGGCTGGAGTCGTGGGGCTACAGCTTTGGCGCTATCGTTCAACCGCATCGAGTCCGGCGGGATGTCGATAATCGTCGGACTTATGCTCGACAAATACGGCCCGCGCAAGCTGATGGCGTTCGGGCTATTCGTCACAGGACTTGGTTTCATCGGCATGAGCCAGATGCAAAATCTGTGGCACTTCTACGTCGCCATGGCGGTACTCACCGTCG
>JAYGCF010000059.1:0-1665 GCA_046583495.1 Dehalococcoidia bacterium | reverse complement strand
GGATGATGAGGCCTGGTACGTAGTTCGGAATACTCCGGGTGTAACAGGTTTCATCTCTGCTGAAGATGAGAGAGAGCGTAGACCTAAACCTGTTCCATTGGAGCAAGAAGAGGTCGACAGGATCTTGCGTCAGATGAAAGCGGAAGAGCCGAAAGTCCGGATCGGATTTGAAAAAGATGACAGTGTCCGCATCGTGGATGGGCCCTTCGCTGATTTCATGGGTACTGTAGAGGCCGTACTCGAGGAACAAGGGAAAGTGCGTGTCCTAGTCTCCTTCTTCGGAAGAGAGACCCCTGTTGAACTAGACTTTTTACAAATACAAAAAGGGTAGAAATCCGCCAACGGGCAAGATTTATACCTCAAATTGGTGCACGGGTAGATAAGAATTGGCAAAAAAAATAGAAACTGTGATCAAACTGCAGATCCCGGCGGGACAGGCAACACCTGCTCCGCCGGTTGGTCCCGCGCTGGGTCAGCACGGTGTCAACATCATGCAATTCGTCAAGGAATACAACGAGCGAACATCATCGCAGGCCGGCAGTATTATTCCGGTTGCAATCCAAGTTTACTCAGATCGTTCCTTTACATTTGACACTAAGAGCCCGCCTGCATCTGATCTGCTCCGGAAGGCAGCAGGAATCGAAAAAGGCTCCGGAACTGCAGGTCTTGAGGTAATTGGTAGCGTCAAGCGTTCCCAAATTCGAGAGATTGCCGAGACAAAGGTCAACGACCTGAATGCGTTCGATGTAGACGCTGCTATGAAAATTATCGAAGGCAGCGCCCGAAGCATGGGCCTGACTATCGTCGACTAGTTAACCTCGACCATGGACCACATCCCTCAGCGGTGTCAGGTCTGGAGATCGCATCAATGGCTAAACATGGAAAGAAGTATCTGGCTGCACTTGAAGGCACAAGCGACGTCCCGCGGTCATCCGTGGATGCGGTTGCCCTCGTTAAGAGCCTGGCCCCGGCGAACTTTGATGAAACCGTAGAGCTTCACGTCTCGACTGGAGCTGATCCAAGGCACGCCGAGCAACAAATCCGAGAAGTCGCGCCACTCCCCCACGGGACCGGGAATGAAACCCGAGTAATGGTTTTCGCTGAAGGTGAGACCGCTCGGGCAGCCGAGGCAGCTGGTGCAGATTTCGTTGCCGATGATGAGATCATCGCCAAGATAGAAGATGGCTGGACCGATTTTGACGTCTCTATCGCCACGCCAGACCAAATGGGCAAAATCGGCCGCCTGGGGCGATTCCTCGGCCGCAAAGGCCTTATGCCAAACCCACGCACTGGCACCGTTGTTCAACCCGACAATGTTGTCGATGCCATCGAAGAGATGAAAAAGGGTCGTACTGAAATTCGTATGGACAGAGACGCTATCATCCACGTTCGGGTAGGTAAGGTAAGTTTCAGCGAAGAGCAATTGCTGGAGAATTTGGAGTCCGTGGTTGACACAATTGTGCGGGCGAAACCGTCTGGACTGAAGGGTCAATTGGTGAAATCTGCCACCTTGACTTCCACAATGGGCCCACCGGTGAAACTTGAGATAGACGAAACTACCGGTGGTGTTGAAGCCTAACTCAGGGGTACAATCTGGTACAAGTTCTCAAACATTAAAAGGTTTTTTCTAAGAGTCTAAGAAAATAATCAAATACTGGCCGCTGT
>JAYGCF010000020.1:0-15298 GCA_046583495.1 Dehalococcoidia bacterium | reverse complement strand
CTTTCCATTTACGGAATTTTTCTGCTCGGGATAACTGTGTACCTGGCAATAGAAATTAGACGGACAGTTATATCTGGGGAGTTAATGAAAATAGCTCCGCCCTCGATACGAAGCACTCCACTTCTAATTATGGGAATCGTTGTTCTAATCATCGGGCTGATAGTTGCCATCATCTCCAACGAACAGGCGACCCTGACATTCACACTACTATTAATCCTTATGCTTCTTGTCGTTTGGGTTCTGGCACTTCGGCGTCGCACCACCGATAGACTCGAACTCGGCATAGCAACCGCGATCGCATCCTTAGCATTGGGGTTAGGGGCGTTTGCCGAACTGTTCTCCGTGGACCACGACATCGTTAGACAAAACACCGTCTTCAAGTTGTACCTACAGGCCTGGGTACTATTCGGAATAGCCAGTGCTTATTTGCTATGGCGAACCTGGGCCTTCAGTGAATTAGAGTTCTCCATGAATGGTTTCCTGACACTAAAACGCGTCAAGACCGTTGGGGTGACTGGGTTTGCTTTGCTAATCGCCGTTGGGTTGATATATCCAGTACTGGCAACACCAGTGAGGGTAAATGACCAGTTCGATCCAGATGTATCTGGACTGAGCGGAACTGCCTACATGGCCAACGCTACTTATTTTCAAGAAAAAGGACCGCTCGTCCTGGCTCACGACTTGGAGGCGATTGAATGGTTACAAGAGAACGTTGATGGATCTCCTACAATCATCGAAGGGTTGTCCGATCTGTACCAGTGGGGCAACCGGGTTTCCGTATACACGGGTCTCCCAACTGTTATCGGGTGGGACTGGCATCAGCGTCAGCAAAGGCCAGAGTTCGCAGCAGAAGTAACACGCCGTCGATTTGAGATCGACAACTTCTATAACACTAGGAACCTGTCAGAAGCTGAAGAATTACTCAGAAAGTACGATGTGAAACTCGTATATGTGGGAGAAATGGAACGCACGCACTACCCGGAGTACGGCCTATCCAAGTTTGACAGAATGGGGGATTACGGATTGTCCCCGGTCTACAACGATGGACCTGTGATCATTTACGAATACCAAGACCCGCAAATCCGAGCCATCGTCCGACAGTAACGCATACTCTCGGATAATTCATTGCCAGAGGCAGCTTTGATAGTGCTGTTACGAGGACTTTGAAGTACAAAGAAACCTTATCTACGTTGTGGGTATTTAAACCGTAATGGTGATATCCAGTACGTTTTCGTCTGGGAGCAAACAATCCACACGGTAGCTGTCCGTTGTAGGATTCTGAACGTGACATCTTCAATTCGCATACGCGCAGTCTTCTTCGACCTATACGACACGCTCATAGGTTTCGACCCACCTCGTGAAATAATCCAAGGGCGGGCCATGGAGCCCTTCGGTATGGTCTCTGACAAAGAGGGAATCGATGCCGGGTACGCTCTCGCCGATGCGCTTATGGCGCAGCAAACAGCTCAAGCGCCCTTGAGTGTGCTCAGTCAAGAAGCTCAGTCTGATTTCTTCGCTCATTATGAGCAACTTGTGTTACGTGGAGCTGGGTATGAGGTTGATTTGCAAACCGCAAGCGCTGTGTGGCTAACGGTTCGCAAGCAGGAATACGGATTCGCTCTATATGACGACGTCTTACCAGTTCTGAATAACTTGCGCTCGCAGGGGTTCGTCATTGGTGTAGTGACCAATATGAGTCGTCCGGGCGATGATGTGGCTTCAAGTATGGGTTTCCGTGGCAGCGTCGACTTCACGCTTAGTTCGATGGACGTTGGCGCAAGTAAACCGGACCCGAAGATGTTTCAAGCTGCCCTGAGTCAAGCTGGAGTTCCACCGGAACAGGCGGTACATGTCGGTGACCAGATCGAAACGGACATAGACGGGGCCAAGGGTGTAGGCATTAACCCTGTCCTAATTGATCGTCATTCAGCCACAGTTGGATACGAACAATGTCCGCGCATAACCACGATGACAGAACTTCCGGATGTTCTAGAGGGTTTCAATCTCTAGACTTTAAGTTCCGCCGGCTGCTGCAGCGCCGTCGACCAAAACCGACAAAAACTGCTGTCGAAAACGGCCAAGTTCTTCAAGCGTCCAAGTCAACTCTTCTCGCCACTCGGGGTCTTCACGGTCTATCTCAAGACGTATCTGCATGTGTCCCACAGTGATGCCTCGTCCCAGCGCCTTCTTCAGAACTGCTCTTGCGCCCCCGGTCGGTTCGTTTAAGGAGAACGTCACCCGGTCGTCAGTCGCGACCACGGAGTTCACTCCACAAGCTTCCGCCAGGATGCGAACCTTGGCTGTATAAAGCAACACTGTGGTCGGTCCCGGAATCCGTCCGAACCGATCTTCAAGTTCTTCCTGTAGTTCCTCAATTTCAGTCAGCGTCCTTATCGCAGCAAGACGCTGGTAAATATCCAAGCGTTCCGCAAGGTCTTCCACATAATAGTCGGGTATCAACGTTTCAACGCCCAGATCAACCCGAGTAGTTGAGAATTTAATCTCCTCTGGTGGCGTTTCTTTGCCTTCCCGTTGGGCTCGAGCCGACTCAACGGCACGGGCCAGTAAGGACGTATACAGATCAAACCCAATGGCAGCTATATGTCCACTTTGCTGATCTCCAAGGATGTTGCCGGCTCCTCTGATCTCGAGATCACGCATGGCCACCTGAAATCCAGCTCCAAGTTCGGTGGCCGCAAGTATGGTGTTTAGTCGTTGGTCTGCCTGTTCCGTCAACTGTTTGCCTTGTGGGACAAGGAAATAGGCATATGCCCGGTTTGTCCCTCTCCCTACACGTCCTCTGAGCTGGTAAAGCTGTGAGAGTCCAAATGTGTCTGCCCTGTCAACAATCAGGGTGTTTACGTTCGGTAAGTCCAGTCCACTTTCGATGATAGTGGTGCAGACCAGCACGTCGTATTCATGGGAGGCAAAAGCAGTCATCACCCCTTCGAGTTGGTCTTCTCGCATCTGGCCGTGGCCAATCCCCACTCGCGCTTCAGGCAACAACTGTTGGAGTTTGTAAGCGGTGTATTCAATATTCTTCACACGGTTATGCACGAAGAAAACCTGGCCGCCGCGATCCATCTCACGGAGCACAGCCTCACGGATTAAGTCGTCACTTTCTTCAGAGACGTAGGTCTTGATCGGTAATCTCTCGTCCGGCGGAGTCTCCATTGTGCTCATATCGCGCACACCCGAGAGAGAAAGGTGCAGTGTGCGAGGGATTGGCGTCGCAGACATTGCAAGTACATCGACTTCTGAGCGCAGTCGCTTTAGACGTTCCTTATGGATTACACCAAACCGTTGTTCCTCGTCGATAACCACCATACCCAGGTTTTTAAACGAGATATCCCGTTGCAACATTCGATGGGTACCTATGCAAATATCTATATCTCCTGAAACAACCCCTTTTACGATCCCTTTCTGTTCCTCCTCAGTCCTGAATCGGCTAAGTACATCAACATTCACAGGGAATGCATTAAGCCGCTCTGAGAATGTCTCGTAATGTTGTTGCGCCAGTACGGTAGTTGGGACCAGGATTGCAACCTGTCGTCCACTCTCCACAATTTTGAATGCAGCTCTCAATGCCACCTCTGTCTTGCCGTAACCAACATCTCCACATACCAGACGATCCATCGGTCGAGCCGCTTCAAGATCCGCCTTGACGTCCGCAATCGCGGCAAGTTGGTCTGGCGTCTCTTCGAATGGAAAGCTCGCCTCGAGCCGGTCCTGCCACGGGGTATCTGGTTTCGCCTGTAATCCAGCCAATACCTCCCGAGACGCGTACAGGGATATCAACTCCGCTGCAATCTGTTCCGTAGCCTGCCTGACACGGGCTTTGGCACGGGTCCACTCCTGCGTGCCCAGGCGGGTCAACTTGGGTGGGCTATCGGCCGCACTACGGTAAAGATTAAGTCGATCGACATGGTCCGTAGGTACATACAGTCGGTCCTCATCGGCGTATTCGACTATCAGGTACTCACGTCCCTCATTTTCGGACGCCTCTGCCCCAATGAACCGTCCGACGCCGTGTTCAACGTGAACTACAAACACACCAGGGCGCAGGTCACTAAGTTTTGCACCGCGTCGTATCGGCCGTCGTCTAACCCGCCGACGTTCTTTCGAAACGCCAAACACTTCACGATCCGTCAGAAGGACAAGTGGACTATCGCCGATCGGCGACATTATGAAACCTTCGCGTAATTGTCCCTGTACAAACGTGGATGTCCCCGGTTTTGGCTCACCCAGGGTTCCAAAAGCAACCGTATGTGGAAGCCCTTTCCCTTGGGCCATCTCACCTAGCCGTTCTGCATGTTGAGTTAGGACCACAACTCGATATCCAGCAGCACGTCGAGATTCAATATCATCCAGAGCGTCCTCAGCCATAGCAGAAGATACCAGCGAGGATTCAAACGGTAGTCTTTCCGCTGATTCCGGCATCGTGTTGTCATCAATCCCAAAAGGTGAAAGTGAGACGGACCGGTTGCAGTTGGCCAGTGCCTCGGACATAAGACCCCATTCGAGATGAGGTTGAGGGAAATTATCAGGAATCTCACCGCGCGACAATTTCGTAGTCCGAAGTTGTTCCAGCCTTCGATCGGCTGAACGCGATGCGTCCTCGATTGCCGACGAGCGTAGTGTCAAGAGAAGAGTCTCAGGTGGCATGTAGTCAAACAATGTTCCGTGGTTGAAGATCCCGGCGTAGTAGGCCAATTCATCTCTCAACTCACCACGGATTATTCTTCCAAGCTCTTCAGTCATTCGTTCTTGTGTTCGGGCTGAAGGTCCGCTGAAGTCCAAACCCCCTATGAGGTCCTGTACTCGGTCGCTATCGGCCCGACCGGGTAACGTCTCTTCTGCAGGGACGATTTTTACAGATGTAGCCGGTTCCACTGACCTTTGTGTCGCCGGATCAAACACACGAATACTATCGATTTCATCTCCGAAAAATTCGATTCTATAGGGCACATCAGACGATACTGGAAACACGTCAATAATCCCGCCACGCCGACTAATTGTGCCCGGGATTTCGACTGTGGGTTCGACCTCATATCCATTCTCTAACCACCTATCAACCAAGCCGCCAGGTGATGAAACGTCGCCAACCTTTAGCGTATGTGACCCTGCCCTAAACGAATTAAGTCCCAGCGTTTTCTGAGACGCGGCAAGTGTCGAGACAACGATAAGAGGGGGCCGCGCAGCAAACTGGTCTTGCAGTGCTGCAAGAGAACGAATGCGCTGCTGGGTAGCTCCACGATCTGGGGTAAGGCGCTCATAGGGCAGAGTTTCGTTTTCTGCGAACTGGTGGATAGGGGCATCTTCGCCCAACCAGGTGAACAGTTGGTCCGTCAACCGTCGAGCAGCCTCAGGCTGCGCTGTTACTACGACAACGGGCGCGCCAAAAGAGCGCCATAATGCACCGACCACATAGGGGGTCGGCGCCTCAGGCACTATCAATGTCTCCCGGGAATTCGGTCCCTGAAGACGTTCTATCAGCTCCTGTAGTCGCTCATTTTCTGTAAAAAGAGGCAGGAGTGCTGAAAGGGTCATTCCATCGTTTCTACTGACCTGGATAGCACGCCGAACAAGTCAGCAAGCAAAGGATGCTGGTTCGGCTACTTGCCGATCATAACAATAGATAGGCACCGTTTGTTAAGTTACGAAGGTCATTGTTCTAGATGATTACACGGGATTCGGGCACACATGCCTCGCTATACTGAAGAATAGCGTGATATTGCCTCAGTGACCGGCAAGGGATATGCGCATGGTTTTCATTCCACAACTGCCCGGGTCAGACGGTTATTTATGAGTTCAAAGGGAACGAAGTCTGCGCGCCTGAATGCCCGTCGTAAACGGCTTGTAGTAAAGCTCGGCACAAATTTGCTGACCGGTGGTCAGGAAACTCTGGATATCGAGATCATGAAGGATCTCGTAGGTCAGATCGCTACGCTAATCCGTGATGGGTGCGAAATCCTTCTGGTTACGTCCGGTGCTGTCGCGGGTGGCCGCCGGGTTGTCGGGAGAAGGCCGGGCACCGAGCAGCCACGTTCTGTCGATGTCCCAGGAAGGCAGGTACTGGCAGCCCTTGGGATGCCCGAGTTGATGCGGACATATGACGCGTTGTTCGCAGAACACGAGATTGCCGTAGCACAGGCGCTCATATCAAGACCAGACATCGCAAATCGGCAGCGATATCTCAACGTCCGGAACACACTTGAGTCGGTGTTGAAAATAGGTGCCGTACCAATAATCAATGAGAACGATGTTGTGGCTGTTGAGGAGTTGGAGGGAGACGTCTTTGGCGATAATGACCGGTTGTCTGCATCTATTGCGAACGCGGTCAACGCAGATGGTCTCTTGTTGCTGGGTCATGAGGATGGTTTGTTTACCGCCGACCCTAATCTCGACGATTCCGCCGAGCGGATCGAAACTGTCGTCAAGATAAACAAGGAAATTGAGGAAATGGCAGGAGACGCACGTGATGGTCGGGGATCGGGTGGCATGCGCAGCAAGGTGGAGGCAGCGCGTATGGCGACCCGATTTGGTGCATACACGGTGATCGCGGCCGGCCGAACACCCAACGTCATCCAATTGATAGCGAACGGTGAAAAAATTGGCACCCGGTTCGAACCGACAACCAATCGTATCGAAGGTTGGAAACGTTATCTGCTAACGGGAAAAGCAAGTAGTAAAGGTGCTGTCGTCGTAGATGCAGGAGCTACAAAAGCGATCTGTTTTGGTGGTAATAGTCTGCTTCCAGCCGGGGTGCTGGGGGTCGACCGTGTATTCGAACGCGGGGACAACATATCTGTGATAGATCCAGACGGCGAGATCGTCGCTTGGGGAATCGCCAACTACAGATCAGTAGACATTGAACGGATACTGGGAATCCGATCTGACAGGATCGAAGAGACCCTTGGCTACAACTACGGACCTGACATCATCCACCGCAACAATATGGCCCTGGCTGACGAAGGATTCGGTGCTAACTCTGATACTGGGATGCCGGAGACCGAAAAGGCTGCCGAAAAATGACAGAAGACACCAGATCATTACTGCATGAACTGACGATCGGAGCGCGGGAGGCAGGAAAAAAACTCGCCACCACCGAAACACAGCAGAAAAATGATTTCCTCATGGGATTGGCTGGGTCACTTGAGGCGCGTTCAGACGAGGTACTGTCGGCTAATGCGACAGACACAGCGGTTGCGGAATCTAATGGTTTGGACGATCACATCATTGATCGACTTAGGCTTGATCCCAGTCGTATCGGGAAGATTGCAGGCGACGTTCGACATGTAGCTTCACTGAGCGATCCCGTGGGTGAACAGATCGAGACATACACGCGGCCTAATGGTCTTGAGGTCGAACGAGTCCGCGTTCCCCTTGGTGTCATTGGTGTGATTTACGAGAGCCGTCCCAACGTCACGGTGGATATAGCGGCTCTATGTTTAAAGGCCGGGAACACGGTCGTATTACGGGGCGGGAGTGAGTCAATAAACTCAAACAAGGTACTCTCGGAGATAGCCCGGGACGCATTGGAGTCCTCCGGGCTACCTGCCAATGCAATTCAATTTATCCCCACTTCGGATCGTGCAGTCGTTGATCAAATGCTTAAAGCCCGGGGGATGATTGATCTCTTGATTCCTAGAGGCGGAGAGGCATTAGTAAACCGAGTTCGAGAAGATGCTCGTGTACCCGCCATTACTGGTGGGATTGGTGTTTGCCACACATATGTCGACAAAGCGGCTGACCTTGAAAAGGCCGTTTCCGTCGTCGTTAACGCAAAAACACAACGTCCCAGCGTTTGTAACGCGCTCGATACACTTCTTGTGCATGAGGATGTTGCAGGCACATATTTGCCTCCAATCGCCCGGCAATTGGCCAATCGCGGTGTTGAACTGCGGTGCGATGGCCGATCGCTTGCGATTCTTGAGCCCAACATAGGCGGATCGCAACTACGTGCCGCTGACAATGGTGATTACGGCCAGGAGTTCCTCTCTTTGGTCGCATCAATAAAAGTGGTCGACTCGATGGACGAAGCTTTTGACCACATTTCTAAATACGGTTCAGCACACTCAGAAGCGATTGTCACCGAAGATAAGGACGCAAGTGAACTCTTTCTGTCAACCGTGGATGCAGCCGCCGTATTTTCCAATGCATCCACATACTTCCACGATGGGGGGGAGTTTGGTCTAGGAGCTGAAGTAGCAATCAGCACAGACCGGTTGCATGCACGCGGACCCTTAGGGCTTCGTGAGATCACTACATACAAGTGGGTCGTCCGTGGGGACGGCCAGGTACGGAATTAACCATGCCCGGTTTTTACTTTCAACGAGAGACCAGGACACCCAGTTCTGAGTGTTACACCGTTATAGAGGAAGCCTCCCCGGTAGGTAGATTGGACATTCATTACGCGGGGCACACAGTACATGCCACGCTTATCGTGTCGGAGAGCCTCACCCAAGAAGGTATCCAGGACATCGTAGAAATGATCGACGAGGACCTAATAGACGCCGTCGGTATCGAACGTGAAGAGTTAATAGTACACGTGCATCAGGGCCGAGACCTGGGCGTCTTCGCTCAAAACGAGTGGCCCAGGGGAGACGTGCACCCGGAAGCAGGCGCGTAATACTGGTCTAGTAGCTCTGGAAAAGCCGACCCCATCCAGTGTTCATAGCCTGTTTGACCCGCTTTCGGCCAATGAACCGCAACCAGAACGAGTTGTGATACACGTTTGACGCGAAAAAAGCCCAGGGCGCCAGAAAGCTCCTGAGCAGTATGTTTTCAAGTGGTTTCAGTGGACCGTGATAGATAAGTTTTTGGCCGCGACTTGCGAACGTGTTAGCCCCGCTGGCGAAGTTCCAGTTCACTTTCGAAACATCCTCGCCAACTATCTCTATCTCGGACGGATTACCAACCCCGAGACCGCGCTCATGTGCCAGTCGGATCTTTGGTAGAGACATTGGGTCTAGCCCCATCATTTTGGCTGCTACGGAATCAATGGCAACTTGATCTGCACTAGCCAGTATCACGTTCTTCTCATGCCAGCGCATGGCACGAGGGCCAGGTCCATCTCCCGCAAAAGTGCCGTCCATAACTGCAAATAGACCCGGATGGATCTCCTTTTGGATAGTCAGGAGGTCCACGAGAGTTTCGTGAATTACGGAGTGTGTCCAGTGACGATTACGATGCAACAGTCCACCGAACGCGTTTTTCATTGCCCCGGTCATTTGCGTGAAAACGTGTGTCTTAACAGTCGGAAAGTGAATGATGTTCTTACCAGCGAAAGTTTCCGGTATGAAAAGTCCATCGGGAAACACATCGTTAAGAACAAGCATCTCACCCTCAGGCACGTAGGGGACCCAGCGATTCGGGGCGACATCCAATGTGATGCTCGGAAGTCCGTGTAGCTCTTCTACAACTTTGTGTTTGTTACGCACCTCTCCCTCAAATGGATCGACAACAACCGTCCCGTTGTGAGCCGCTACAAGATCGTCATATCCATCGGCTTTCAATTGACGGATAACACCGTCCATCTGCCACGGAGGAGTCGAACAAGCAGGGTAGTAGTGTTGCCAGGATAGATTGATCTTGAGAAGAGTTTGCGTGTTTTTTGCGAGTGCATCCTGATAATTGGCCAGCTTGAGCAACTTGCCGTAGTCCTCGACCACCGTGTCAGGCGTCGTATACATCGCAGCAACCACACCCATTTTGGGAGAGGCCTGCGTGATTTCAGCGGGTGCGCCGGGGAGCGACATAAGTCCTCCGTAGGGTGAACATCAGGTAGAGTAAAACGGTGCTCGAGATAATCGAGTTCGCGACAAATATTGGCAAAATCGTCCCGTAAGTATATCAATGGTGCCCCACCTGAAAGCCCTTTCCTGCCATCGTGATTATCGACTCCCATACTCATATCCTTCCCGATGAGTTCCGTAACAATCGAAAGCATTGGATTTCAGAGGACGCTACTTTCGCTGCTTTATTTCGGGACACAGCGGCAGCCACAGCTTCTGCAGATGAACTAATTGCCGAAATGGACAGGTCAGGCGTGGATATTTCCGTTGTACTGGGATATGGCTGGACCAGTGCAAAGGCAGCACGTATCTCGAATGATTATTTGCTGAGCGCGGCATCCCTCAACCCAGACCGAATAATTCCTTTTTGCAGCGTAGACCCTGGTTGGGGTGATACTGCACTGGTCGAGTTCGAACGATGTCTATCACTTGGAGCGCGTGGAATAGGGGAACTGCACACAGACACGCAAAAATGGAGTCCTGAAGATGTAGACGGACTAAAACCATTAATGGCCATGGCTACGGAATACGCGGTGCCAGTGGTTGTTCATGCTTCTGAACCAACTGGTCATAAGTACCCGGGGAAAGGTACTGCAATACCTCACCGGCTCATCCAAATGGCAGCAGCTTTCCCGGACGTAGCATTCGTCTTCGCCCATTTTGGCGGCGGAATCCCGTTTTACGCACTTATGCCAGAGGTCGCTGAAGCACTGTCAAATACATACTTTGACAGTGCTGCCACACCCTTTCTTTACAGATCGGATGTTTATCAGGTTTCAATGACGGCAGCGGGGAGCGATAGAGTCATGTTTGGAAGTGATTTTCCGCTGATCAGACAGGAAAGGGCACTGCGCAGTGTGCGGGGTGTCGGGCTTAATACCGTTGATGAGACACTGGTACTTTCAGGCAATGCCTCAGACCTCTTAGGGGTCCGCACGAAATGAGTGGTTCGCGAAACTGGCAGTGATTACACCTGCACTTTGCAATCAAACAGCTTGGCAGTACACTTGTTTCGTAATGAAACTTAGATCAGCCGCGTGTACTTGTTGTTGTACCACCCGTAGGGGAGGTACAGTCACGCGCTGAGAAATTAGCTAGCGTTCTGTGAGACCCCTGCGGATATCTGATCCCCGGGGGTTTTTTTATTCCCATTCGCTCCCGGGGGCACATCAACCTTTGCACCGGTAGACACAGTGGATTAAATCATGGCTGCTTCAACACAGATTCCTACTAATACAGACCACCACATACCCGGGGTTTTTCGGTCTAGTTGGTCAAGAACGGTCTCCGTATTTCGTCGACTCATCAAGGCGGTAGATGGGCTAGGAATCGAGCCATAGATAGTTCTACCAAACGACTCGAAATAGAGCTTTTTATCCCCTGGCAATATGTCAGGGGTTTTTTGTCTCCTCAAGTTCCCCTAACCTAAGTAATCCAACCGGTGGGTTGAGACGCGCAATAGCTGCGCCTAAGCTTTCGCATCGTCATGCGAGAGATTTATGTTCATGTCTCTCAACGCTCACTTCCGCGGAACGTCCACATAACCCCCGTCGCACAGTGGAGAATAAATTTGCGCTTGTTATTGACCTCAGCTGCCAGCGAATTTGGTGAGACCGTAGCCGGACTCTTATCCAAGGATCATGAATTGGTGTTGACCGATATCTCAACACACGCGCAAGGGCGCACTGACATTGTTGAATGTAACCTGGAAGATGATGACTCCACGGATCGTCTAGTTTCGGGAGTCGACGGTATCGTCCACATTGGACATGGTGGTCATTTCGCATATGCATCAGAACTGCTGGATACATCAACCAGACGCACATACAACATGCTATCCGCAGCTCGATCAGAGGGGGTGGGCCGTGTCGTAAATCTTAGTTCTCTGAGATTGTTGGAGGACTACCCAGAACATCTCACTGTTACCGAGAATTGGAGACCGCTTCCCGGTGTCGAGCCGGTCATCCTTTCTACACACCTTAACGAGTACGTATGTAGGGAATTCGGACGTGAAGGAGGCATCAAGATCGCCAATCTCAGGCTTGGATTCCCGATAGTGTCGGGCGATACCGCAGCAGCACAGGCATCAGGCGAATCAGCCGCACTTGCAACCGATGACCTGTTAACTGCCATCAATGCAGCACTTACCAAAGACCTTGGCACAAATGCGCAATCCACGGATGACCCTCATCCAGTCTCGTTCAGGACCATTCACGTGCAATCGCCGTTTGATCAAGGCCGATTCCTACTAAAGGGTGCTAATTCGATTCTTGGAATCTGGAACAAGCAAGGAGTGGCCTGATGAAAGTCCTTATTCTTGGTGGCAACGGAATGCTGGGACCCTGGGTGGTCGACGCCTTCGGTGACCGTCATCAATTACGCATCACCGATATCGGTGATGCGCCCGAGACGAAACACGACTGGCGGCAACTCGACGTGTCATCACTTGATGACGTGGTGAACGCCGCCGAAGGAATGGACGCCATAATCAATCTCTCAGTACTTCGTCCAGATCGTAAGGTGGCATTCGACGTCAACACACGTGGCAACTACAACATGATGGTTGCAGCAGTCACTCATGGTATCCAGAGGGTTATCAATACAGGTCCTCATTTTCAGCTCGCTGGACCAACCTATGAGGACTGGGATTTTGATTTGAATCCAGATATGCCGCCTCAGCCCGGCACTAGGTTGTACGCCCATACAAAGGCCTTGGGCCAGGAGATAGATCGCGTCTTTACAACCAAGCATGACATCTATCTACAGACACTGTTGTTTTACCATCTCTACGATCCAGGAGAAATCGGAAATGGCCCCGGAGGGAGTGGGATTGAATCACTTGGCAAGGACATGATGACTCCTTACAGCATCGCGTGGCAGGATGCAGGAGAAGCGATTCGATGTGCTGTTGAATTGCCGCTCGAGCGTTTGCCCAGCAGGGCGGAGACCTACATGGTTTTTGCGAGCATTCCACATTCCAAATTCAATAACGACAAGGCCCGTACTCAGCTGGGCTGGCAACCGCGATACCACCTAGAGAGCCTTTGGAATAAATCTTAGGATCGCTAACGTGGGTTCACAGGTCTGCAACAAGCTGTGCACTGTGAAACTAAAAAGACTCCCACCTAGCCCTATCACACCAGAAGTACTAGTTCACCTTGATGTCAGACTTGCCGGTAGATTGGATGTGGTGGATCTGAATAAAATCAATGAGTGACACCCTCCGACTATTTCCATCAGCGTTATCGAATCCTGAATGGTGGCCCAATTAACCCGTTGTTGAAGATATCCCATTGTGGTCAGTTCGAACCTCTCAAAAGGTCTCGACTCTTAAGACGAGTACAACAGGAGACGCCCCAATGACAGACCGGAGTCCATTCCAGATCGGGCCCGATGGCGGCGGGATGTCAGCCTTACTACGCGCAAACCCTGCCATGTGGACAGTGCTTGCCGTGAACGTCATTTACTTCATTGTCCTGGAACTAGCAGGTGGCTCCGAGGACATCGAGGTTCTTATTAAATATGGAGCAAAGTATGGCCCGGATATCGCAGACGGGCAGTTCTGGAGATTAGTCACACCGGTGTTCATGCACATCGGATTTGGGCACCTCTTGGCAAACAGCATCCCACTGTTGA
Organism: Dehalococcoidia bacterium; assembly: GCA_046583495.1. Lineage (GTDB taxonomy): Bacteria > Chloroflexota > Dehalococcoidia > Lucifugimonadales > Lucifugimonadaceae. The sequence continues at coordinate 1,865 of JAYGCF010000020.1, read as the reverse complement.
TCTTTGGTGGAATTGTCGAGCGGTCCTACGGTTGGCGGTCGTTCCTCGCTATCTATTTCACCGCAGGAGTAGGAGGGAATGTCGCTAGTTACGCCGCTGGCCCGAACGTAGGGGCTGGTGCCAGTGGAGCGGTCTTCGGGTTACTTGGCGCTTTCTCTGTATTTCTCTACCTAAACAAGTCTACTTTCGGATCTTCAGCGCGAAGCTCTCTTGCCGGACTAGCCTTCATCATCTCCGTGCAGATCGTTATCGGACTCACGACCACCGGGGTCGATAACTGGGCTCACCTAGGCGGGCTTGTCATAGGCGCATTGGTGGGTACCCGACTCTCCCCACGTCCGCAACTGGAGAGTACGTATGGCCTGAACCGGAGATTGCTGGGCTCAAATCCTATAGTAAAACAGGCTAATTTCGCTGTTATTGGCACAGCGGCATTGACGACATTTGCAGCCCTTTTGCTCATTACGATAGTTGTATCTCGTGGCGATTCTGAACGGAATCGGACACTCACCGATGAATTAACCGGCAAGGCAATCACGGCTTTGCTGCAACAAGATTTCAAAGGAGCCAGTTCGTACGCGAGGATGGCGCTCACTGCAGACCCGAACGGAAACGCATTGGGAACCCTCTACCTCATCAAGGGACTCGGAGAATCACAGCAAGGTGAGATAGATATCGCCATCAGGGACCTTAATCAGGCTTTGGAATACGGTCTTGATAACCCGGAAAGCAGGTCCCTTGCCGAAGCCGAACTCAGGAGAATCACCGGTAAATGAAGTATTGACTCTTCGCTGACTCAGATCTACTATTAATTTAATTGATACAAACTATCAATAAGCCCCTTTGATCCTATCCATATGACCACCAACAGCCAGTCACCTCAATTCGACGCTATAGCCGCTTTGGAGGACGCAGGTCTTCGCATAACCGGCCAACGTCGAATGGTATTAGCCGCCATTGACGGTATGAACGGCGGATTTACCGCAGAAAATCTGACTGCTGAATTGGAGGGCGTAGGTAGGGCGACGGTGTACAGGACCCTAAAACTCCTCGTTGAAACAGACGTCATCTGCAAGTTGGCTCTTCCAGATGGAACGCCCATGTACAGCCCATCCAGGGTTGAACACCATCATCATTCCGTTTGCACGTCATGCGGAGCAGTCGAAGAGTTCAGGGACACTACCGTCGAACGCGTTTTAAGATCCTTAAACCGTGAGATTGAGGGTGAAATTATCGGACATCGTATGGAAGTATTCATACGGTGCAAAGTTTGCATCAAACAAGCAACCTAAAACATTTATTCGATTAGCCCTGGTGAATAGAAAGTCGTACCTTAATGAGACTCAGTATCAACACTCGTGTATCGATCCTCGGCATCATGATGCTGTCGGTCATGGCACTCATTGCATCCGCGTGCCAGACAAGTTCCGACGACAATGAGAGCGAGATTGATGACAACAGAATTAACGTAATCGCCTCCATGTACCCGCTTGAATACTTTGCAGAACGGATCGGTGGAGACAGGGTTAACGTTGAAAGCCTCATTGCACCCGGTCAAGATGCTCATGATTTCGAACCAACACCAGGTGACCTACGTGATCTCGCCGCAGCAGATGTTCTGGTTTACAACGGCCTCGGATTTGAATCCTGGATAGACTCGTTACTCGAATCCAATGAGATTCCTAGCGTAACGGTACAGGCAAGTCCTGAAGACATAGGACTGCATTTTGAAACGACCACGTGGAATGCCGACGACGACGGACACGACGACCATGCCGACGACGACGACGGACACGACGACCATGCCGACGACGACGACGGACACGACGACCATGCCGACGACGACGACGGACACGACGACCACG
>JAYGCF010000076.1:0-4984 GCA_046583495.1 Dehalococcoidia bacterium | reverse complement strand
ATGGGAACAGCCGCAGTTGCTGCCAACGAAAATCCAGCGAACAACCAGATAAAACGATCAAATCCGCCAATGTCAGCAACGATATTCTGAGCTGCCGTTGCGACAACCGTCTGGTTCATGGTAGCCACAAATAAAGTTACGGTCAGGCCGGCAACAATTAGAAGTTTTTGTTGGTACGGGACATCAACTAGATCGTCTACTCGTTCGTTGGTTTTAGAGTCTCCCTTTGTTGCCTTTGTTGTAGCCATAGATATAAAGGCTAACGGAGAGTCCCCCATGTCTCAACGCATTCGCAAGTTGTTCCCTAGAGACTTACATGTGAACCATTTGACACATCAAAAGCAGGTCGTATTGGGTTACCTACCCGGCGACTCGTCTACGTCTGCGTCGTCTGCGTCTTGGTTCACGACCTGAAGTGGGGTCTGGTGCCAGAGTCCGGGACCCGTTGTTGCCTTCCGGTCGCCTGAGGGCAGCAAGGGAAGGGTAGTCATCGGTGATGGTGGGTGTAGCTTTCCGGCGCTTCGGAACGGGTTTAGTTGACCCAGGCGCTTTGGAATTAGCCTTTATACCAGGGACCTTCGCCAGATAGGTTCCGGTATGTGATGTTTTCACTGAAGCTATGAACTCTGGGGTTCCCTGTGCGACGAGTTCGCCGCCCCGTTCACCTGCAGCTGGACCAAGGTCGATAATCCAGTCAGCGTTCTTGATAAGGTCCAGGTGATGTTCGATCAGGATCACGGTATTGCCGGCATCCACAAGTCTGTGGAGGACGCGCATCAGGGCAGCACAATCTTCGAACGATAGTCCGGTCGTGGGCTCGTCAAGGATGTAGATCGTCTGGCCGGTGGATCGTTTTGAAAGTTCGGTCGCCAGTTTGACACGCTGAGCTTCCCCTCCAGAGAGTGTTGTTGCTGGTTGGCCTAGCCGCATATAACCTAGCCCAACATCGACGAGCGTCCTGAGACGATTCATTACCGGGGGAATATTTTCGAAGAGATCTGTGGCCTCGGTGATTGTCATATCCAGCACCTCGGCAATGCTGGCCGCCTTGAACTTAATTTCGAGGGCTTCTCGGTTGTATCGGGCACCATCACATACCTCACATGGCACCGTGACATCCGGGAGAAATTGCATTGAGATCTGCACGTATCCCGCGCCGCTACAGGACTCGCATCGCCCCCCTTTAACGTTGAACGAAAAGCGACCGGGCTTGTATCCCCGAGCACGGGCCTCGGGCATTGTTGCGAACAATTCTCGGATGGGTGTGTAAGCTCCGGTATAGGTGGCCGGGTTCGAACGCGGAGTACGGCCGATTGGCGACTGGTCGATGTTGACAACCTTGTCAACGTGCTCCAGTCCGATCACTTCTTCATGTTTGCCTGGTCGGTCCTTAGCTCTGTAAAACGTTTGCGCGAGTTTCTTCTGAAGAATTTCATTTATCAGGCTGCTCTTGCCCGATCCAGATACGCCAGTTATACAGACAAGTTCGCCAAGTGGGATCTTAACGTCGATGTCCTTCAAGTTGTTCTCAGATGCACCTAGTATCTGGATATAGGATTTGTTTCCTTTTCGACGTTTTTCCGGGACAGGAATTTTTTTGCGTCCGGACAAATAAGCTCCGGTCAAGGACTCTTCTGTAGCTTCGATGGTACTTGCGTCACCCTGGGCGATGATGTGACCACCGTGTTCGCCTGCCCCTGGGCCGAGATCAATGATGTGATCTGACGCTCGCATGACGGCTTCGTCATGTTCGACAACAAGAACGGTATTCCCAACATCTCTAAGTCTCTGCAATGTCGCTATCAGTCGATGGTCGTCCAGTGGGTGTAAACCAATAGATGGCTCGTCACAGACATACAAGACGCCCATAAGTCCGGAGCCTATTTGTGTGGCAAGCCTGATTCGCTGACCCTCACCTCCGGAGAGTGTTGACGCAGTCCGGTCAAGGCTAAGGTAATCAAGACCGACCCTCTCCAAGAAGCTGAGACGCGCCTCGATTTCCTTGAGAATCTGATCGGCGATTGCCTGTTCTCGGTCTGAAAGTGGCTCAGTCGCTGGTCCGGATTTTTCGGAGACTTTAGGCCACTCACCCGTACGTGCAGCTTCAATCCATTGAAGAGCCCGTTCTACGGACTGTTGTGTAACCTCGATGATATTCATGCCAAGTACGGTCACGGCCAGTGATTCGGGTTTAAGTCTAAAACCGGAACAAGTGATACATGGTCTTTGAGCCATGTAACGTCCGACCTCATCTCTGACATTTTGAGACTCGGTATTTTCATGACGGCGTTCTAGGTGAGGTATCACACCTTCGTTGCGCATACGCCAACGATATGATCGGCCAGACTGAGTAGTGTGGACGACGTCTATCCGTTTGTTATCTTCTCCGTACAGAACTATGTTTTGCTCGTGTTCGGTGAGTTCTCGGAATGGCACGTCGAGCGAGAATTCATAGTGGTCTGATACGGCCTCCATTACGGATAGTCGTTCCGGTAGTAACTCTCCTTCTCGTGACCAAGGCTCGATGGCACCTCCGCGTATCGACAAGTTTTGATCTGGAACCACTAGGTCTGGGTCAACCTCCAGGCGGAATCCAAGACCCGTACAGGTTGGACATGCACCGTATGGTGTATTGAAGGAGAAGTTGCGCGGTTCAAGTTCACCTATGCTGAGGTCACAGTGGACACAAGCGAATTTTTCTGAGTACACAATGTCTTCGCCGTCTATTATCGATACGATTACTGTTCCACCGGAGAGTTTCAAGGAAGTCTCAATAGAATCTGACAATCGGCCAACTTCGGCGTCTGGACCGGTGACAAGTCGGTCTACAACGATTTCTATGTCATGCCACTTTGTCTTGGCTAGTTTTATCTCCTCTTCCAGTAGTAGGACGTCACCATCTACTCGGACACGTACGAAACCTTCATTCCGCGCATTCTCGAAAATTGCGACGTGTTCCCCTTTCTTATGAGTGACTATGGGAGCGAGTACCTGGATGCGGTCTCCTTCCTTAAGTCGCATTACGGAGTCTGTGATTTGCTGGATTGACTGCCTGGCGACTGGCCGTCCGCAGTTATGACAATGCGGCCGGCCGCCTCTGGAATATAGGAGCCGAAGGTAGTCATATACCTCGGTGACAGTTCCCACGGTTGAGCGAGGGTTGCGTGAAACCCCCTTCTGGTCGATGGATATCGCAGGACTCAGTCCTTCGATGTGGTCGACGTCAGGTTTGTCCATTCGTCCTAAGAACTGGCGTGCGTATGCTGACAGAGACTCTACGTAACGTCTCTGGCCCTCCGCGTATATGGTGTCGAATGCAAGTGAACTCTTTCCAGAACCTGAGACACCCGTGATTACGACGAGCTTGTCGCGAGGGACATCGACGTCGATGTTACGTAGGTTATGCTCTCGGGCACCTCTTACGCTTATGAAATCTTCTGCCATGCACTACTTTCGGAGCCTGGGTCGACATGGGTCGTGGATATACGTGTCTTAACTTTGGGACACAATAAATCTTACCTGCTTACAGGTAACGTATCTTGATTGTAACGACGCCGAGAAGGAACAGGTGTCACCGGGTTTCGGTCAGGTTAAAAAATCAGACCGCATGCCACCTGGCACTGGTCCATCTTCTGGCCAGTCACGTACTTCATCCAGAAAGGCAGAGGAACGCACGCCTCGATCTACGACTGTGTTCGTGTGCGAACGTAGGATACGTTCGGTTTGGCGACGTTCTTCACTACCAATGTTGAGAGCCGACACCATCGGGAAGTCACTTCGAGCAAGGTGTCTCAATACTTTGATGGTGCTGAGGTTTGCGGGTTGCAGTACATCGCTTCCTTGGGACCGGCATTGTGGGCAAATGAGACCACCTCGTTCAGCCGAGAACACATGATCCCCGGGATCAAGTTCATCTCCGCATTCTGCGCATGCGCCAAATTCTGGTTTGAACCCGGTGACAGTTAACAATCTGAGGGCAAACCATCGCACAAGTGTGTCGGCATTTTCGGTATCAGTAAGCCATTGAAGACTTTTGATTAGTAGTTGGAATACGGCCGGTGCGGGTGCATCCTCGACACTTACTCGTTGTGCTAATTCCGCCATATAGAGCCCGCGCGATAGCCGACCGATGTCCGTACGGACTGCCCGAAATGCGTCAATGGTGTCCGCTTGGTTCACGCTATGCAGTTCTCGCCCCTCCCTCATCGAAAGTTTTACATAGCAGAGAAGATCAATATGCCCACCTAGTTTGCTGGCCGGTTTGCGCGATCCCCGCGCCGTTGCACGAATCACGCCCCGTTGAGGGGTTAGTAACCACAGTAACCGGTCAGCTTCCCCAATGTCTGAGTGGCGAAGCACAACGGCTTCGGTGGTGAACAGTCTTGGCCTACTAGAAACCATTACGAATCTACTCTGGACCTAATTGGTGGGTGGGGCGCCGTTGTCGGGGATCTCTGATCGACCCTGAAGTGCGTTCGCCAGAGTCATCTCGTCGGCATATTCCAGATCTGCGCCAGACGATAGACCTCGTGCTAGTCTCGTGACCTTTATTCCGAGAGGGGAAATTAACCGTTGAAGATACATCGATGTGGCCTCACCCTCGAGGTTCGGATTCGTGGCAAGGATCAACTCCGTTACGCTCTCGTCGCGAAGTCTGTCGAGCAATTCCCGGATCTTGAGCTGCTCGGCACCTATGCCGTTTACCGGTGATATAGAACCGTGTAATACGTGGTATAGACCGTCATATGCGCGGGTGCGTTCAATAGCGAGCACATCCAGGGGCTCTTCTACTACGCATATTCGACTACGATCCCGTCGTTCGTTGTTGCATACGGGACATACCGGGTCTTCGGTGATATTGAGGCACTTAGTGCATAAAACTATGCGGTCTTTGACTGATATCAGGGCCTCAGCAAGCGCCTCCGCTTCCTCCCGTGGCATTCGGATCATGTAATAGGTGAGTCGTTGAGCGGACTTCGGTCCG
>JAYGCF010000062.1:0-12193 GCA_046583495.1 Dehalococcoidia bacterium | reverse complement strand
GGGGGGGTGGGCTAAATCGAACGAGACATGGCAGGCAAATACGGCTTCCTTCAACAGATCGTTATTTCCCAACACGTATTCGTGTACCCCCGGCAACGACGGCATAGTTGTAAGCAGATCAGCCTGCTTGCACGGCATGTTGCTTGAAGATGGTGATTCACGCGGCAAGTAACTGTGGACAAACAGCAACTATGATGGCAACATGCTGTGCTGTGGGCAAATAGTCCCATTTCCGCCCGATTCATCTTGGGAAAGACGAAAGTGACGAGTAGAACACCCTGTGAACACAGATTTGTCACAACGCGCGTCTCCGGGCTCATTTGTCATGTACGTGGGTAAATCGTGGCCAGATGGTTTTTCGTGGCCCTATGGCGAATATAGGCGGCATATCGGCTGTTGTTATGAAAGGTTAGGAGGGGGATATTGGGCAAATTGAGTTTTTATGAATACCCGGACGTTTCCCTGAAAGATTCTCTTTCAATTGGCCAAAGAATAGCTCGTGAATTTATGGGCACGGTCTCACGATCCACTCTTGCAAGTGCTCTAAAAATGAGCGACAGCGGTGGCGGATTCGGGGCTCGGGTGGGAGCCATGCGGATCTGGGGTGTGACTGAAGGACGGGGAACTATTCGTCTGACACGTAATGGCCTTCGTGCCGTTAATCCTATGACACCCGAAGAATCTTCCATGGCCCGCCGCGATCTGGCGTGCTCTGTTCCACTATTCATGGAGGTTGCAGGACGCCTGGACGGTCTGCCTCCTGATCGTGCACGGCTCGCACTATTACTTGAAGATATCACTGGATCCAATCGGATGGATATCGAAAGAAAGATTTCGGTTATAGCTCGGGTTTTCGAGGACGTGCTTCCCCTACTTCCGATTTCGCGCATTGGCGAGAGACAAGTGGATCGCCGAGGAGTAGATGCCCAGACCGATCAAGAGGATATAGGTGTGGGATCAGGTGTGGGATTTCTGGGCATCCCCGACCTTTTGGATAGACCGTCTACGTCGAGTACTGATAGTTCGAGTGGAATATCAACTTCGAACGAACCACGCATTGAGCTGGTGTTTCCGGGCGGAAGGATATCTCTGCCGGAATCAATAGCAAGTCTGGACGTGATTATTCAAGTCCTTCAGGAACGCAGGGCCAATTTGCATGGTGAAAATGGGCCGAGTTCGTTCTAACATCCAGAGATTAGCTGTTACATTTTTAGAAGAATCTTGTGCACACCCCGCTCGCGTGCGTGGAGTTGAGAATAACCGCGTTCAGCATCATTGACGGGGATAACGTGAGACACGAGCGGCTCTAGGTCTAGTGAGCCTCCCCATAGATCTAGCATGTATTTCGCCACGTCAGCGCGTGGTGGAAGATTAGATCTGCGGATATCTATTTCAGGCTCTAGACCCATAATCTTTGGTCTCGGCCACCCTTGCAAATCCGGTTCTGTGAACACGAGCAAGCCGGATTGTTTAGCGAGATCTATACCTAACTCGATCTGGTCCTGAGCGATGCCTGCTCCTAGGATCACTACCCCTGGCCCAGAACCACCAGTTGTTTCAAGGATTTCATTAAATATGCCGTGGGATGAACCATCGAATATCGTGGCACCTAACCTCATGGCGAGACCTAGTCGGCGTTCCTCCGTATCAATAGCGATCACTTTTTTAAATCCTCCTGCTTTAAGCGCAACAAGCGCGGAGGCACCGTAGGGATCGCATCCGATCACGCAGACCCGATCGCCTGGATGCTGCGCGGCTATCCCTGCAGCAGAGGCTCCGAGTCCGTAGGTGTCGGCTAGTAAAAGGGCTCTCTCCTCTATGGCAGCTGAGGGCACCTTTAATAGCGTGTCGTTGGCTCTTGGTGCCCTTACATAGAGGGCCTGTCCGCCATCCAAATCCCCCCACCCAAACACTATTTTCTCTCCACTTTTGGAGTGGTCCAAACCGATTCCTATGACCAGATCACCCAGATCAACCGCTGAAACGTCTTCCCCAACCTCTTCGACTAGCCCGCAAAATTCCGCTCCAGGAATAGTCTGGCTAGCCGGAATCAGACCGGCATACCGGGCGAGGTCTCGTGGACCTATGGTCGTGGTTGTAACCCGCACGATGGCATCTGAGTCGTGTTGGATCCGGGGGTTACGGCGGTCGATCATTTCGACCCGCTGGGCTCCGGTAATATTAAAAGCGAACATGTATAAGTAACGGCAAGTTACTGGAGATTGGACTGATCACACATTCTCTTTTATGAGCTCTGCCAACTTAAGGGTCATACCTGGCGATGCTGCGATATCATCCACAGCGGCTTCTCGGATACCTTTTAGTGAGCCAAACTGCTGTATGAGTTGTTTCTTGCGCTTTGGGCCTATTCCGGGGATAAGGTCCAATGCAGACTTGCGAGCTGCTTTCGAACGCAGGCTACGATGGAATGTGATCGCAAAGCGATGTGCCTCATCCCGTATTCTTTGCACGAGAAACAAGCCCTGTGAACCGCGAGGCAATATCAGTGGATCTGGAGAGTCGGGTATGAAGACCTCTTCCTCTTGCTTTGCCAAGCTGGCCAGCGGAACACCTTCGATTCCTAAATCAAGCATCACCTGAAGAACAGAACTTAATTGCCCTTTACCACCATCGATTAGTACCAAGTCAGGGACTATCCCAAAAGCATCGTTGGCACTTTTTGTATTCGTTTCGCGCTCTTCGACGGCCTTCTGGAGACGAGCGAAGCGTCTACGGAGGACCTCCCGCATTGAAGCGAAGTCGTCATTCCCATCATGGGATTTGATTTTGAAGCGTCTGTAGTCAGAAGTCTTAGGTTTGCCGTTTTCAAATACAACCATCGAAGCAACGGTATTTGTGCCTTGTATGTGGGAAATGTCGTAGCACTCCATACGTTGTGGGAGTCGCGGAAGACTTAACTCCTCCTGGAGTTGTTGCATTGCTGCGTCCATCACGTTGGAGTCAGAAAGCCATTTAAGTTTGAGTTGCTCGAGGCCTTCTGCCGCGTTCTGTCCCACCATCTCCAACAGGCGCTTCTTCTCACCGCGTTTGGGCACGGCCAAATTGACAGGCCCGCGTCGGCGCTCTGACAGCCATGCCTCAATCACTTCAGATTCCTCGATCTCTTCCGGTATAAGTACACGACGAGGGACATGTGACGCACTGCTATAGAACTGCTTTATAAATTGTGTAAGAACCCCAGGAATTCCTTCGTCACGGGCACCGGCCATGATGAAGTGATCTCGGCCGATCAGGTTACCCCGCCGCACAAAAAACACTTCAACCCAAGCCTCGTCACGGTCGCACGCCAGTGAAATCACATCAAGATTTTCCCCTGTGAGCGAGAGCACTTTTTGGCCCTCGTACACGCGTTCAATCGCCCTGAGCTGGTCCCGCAGTGTGCCCGCGCGTTCAAACTCGAGGGCGTCTGATGCGTCTCGCATCTCAGTATCAAGGCTCTTCACAATGGTCTGCGTGTCGCCCTCAAGGAACATCACTACTTGATTGATCACGTGCATGTACTGTTCACGATCCACCGCCCCTATACAGGGCCCTACGCACCGCTTGATATGGAAATCCAAGCATGGGCGATCGTCTGTTCCCGTGATGTTTTTCGTGCACGAACGGTAGGGGAAGAGTCGCTTGAGAAGCGCCAATGTCTTCCGAACGCTCCCTGCACTGGCAAAAGGTCCGAAGTATCTCGCTCCGTCATTTGACGTCCTGCGTGTGACGTACACCTGAGGGAACGGCTCATTCATATCGATCTTGATGTACGGGTAGGTCTTATCGTCTTTCAACCGGATGTTATAGCGTGGTTTGTGTTGCTTAATCAGGCTATTTTCTAGAAGTAGCGCTTCCTGCTCTGACTCAGTGACGATGTACTCAAAGTCTGAGATGCGCTGAACGAGTTTACGTGTCTTGAAGTCATGTCCCGTGTCAGTGCCGAAATAGGAGCGCAATCGATTACGGAGGACAGACGATTTGCCAACGTAGATTATTTCGCCCGATTCTGCGCGCATCATGTACACGCCCGGCGACAGTGGGACAGCGGAGAGTCTGCTGGAAAAACGGCGTGCAGATCCCGATGACTTGTTTAACTTGCCTGGTTTGTCGCCGTCGTTCGTTGGCATTGCATTCAACCTGGCCGAATCGTTACGAGTAGATCGGTCTCCAAGTCCAGTTTTTAAGGAAAGTTAATACGAATTATCGGAGTACGGCAGTAAGCACGCCTAAAATCACCACTGTGCCAGCAACCATAACTCCGAGCTTTCTTAGCTCCTTGGGAAGGTTATGTGAGAACACAGCTGCACGATTCCTCGCACCTACCCCTCTTCTTGCCGCAGCTACCCGACGACGTTCGGCACGTCGTCCTCGTGCCGGGCTGGACTGAGATTCGGATGCCTCATCTGCGGAATCATCCAGAAGGAGATCATCGTCCTCTGGATCAATGTCCTCCGGCACCGGGCCCATAAATACGTTGGGCTGACGTTCACGTCGGCCGCGTCTCTGTGTAGGGGAAGTTCGTCGATTACGTCGAGGCATTTTTGGTTATAAAACTCGAAAGATGAATGAGATTTACGTTAGGAAAGGACAGGGCAACTATTGATCTGACTGCCCCAAGAGTCCGCTTGAGGCATCGATGATACGGGCAGCTGCCCATTCGTCACTTACCTCAGATAGGTTCCACATTACATGATACAGGAAGGGGTCCAGGGGACTCGTTCCGAACGCCTTCTCAAAATACCGGGCCTGTGCCGTGTCTGACTGGGATACGTACTCCTCTGCGATCTCCATGCTCTCGAACTGGTATCGACCAAGGATCCTCCTGGCCCGATCTTCTTCATTGGCGACCAATCCGACGCGCAGAACATCCGGGCGATCTTTGAGGATTGCTACCGCGCCGCGACTGACGATTACTGCGTTCCCTGCTTCAGCCACATCTCGGATGACTTCGGCGGTTGTGCTGATGAAATGCTGTTCATCTAACGACTGTCCGGAGGTGACCGGGGAATTACTCATCTCTGCATAAGATCGAGCGATCAGTGCGTCTACACCCGGTCCGAAGTAAGGGTCTCCACTTGCTCCGGCGACTGACGAGCGTTCTAGCATGCGTTGTACTAAGCCTATGATACGTTCGCCACGACCAGGGGTACGCAGGGTTGAGTCCTGAACAGCTTCCACTGTGGCACCCACGCGTCGAGCGATCTCGGCCAGTAGAAGCCGGTCCACGAAATCGAGGTCCATTTCACGCGCCACCACGCGTGCGACATCGACAACTCCGGAACCTGCTCGGCCTTCTATAGCGATAACGGTCAAACGTTCGTGCCTCTCGCAACATTGTCTTTCGTTTGCTCAAAGCAAACCGGAAATATCTGGGAGTGTAACGGAATCGAAGGGATCTTTAAGCTCGTGGGAATGCCTTGTCGTACTCTTCGCGCACGTGTTCCGATGTAAGGTGCGTGTATATCTGCGTGGTGGCGATGCTCGCATGGCCTAACATCTCTTGTACGTGCCTTAACGAAGCACCTCCCCGAAGCATGTGTGTTGCGAAGGAGTGACGCAGAATGTGAGGTGTGACATCGTCCGGTATACCGGCGGTACGAGCCGCTCGCTTTAGACGTAACCAAAACCCTTGCCGAGTGAGACGATTGCCATTGCGGCTCAGGAAAAGTGCTAGCGAGTTGGGATCTTGTTGGTGAATAGGCCTCACCGTTTGCAGATAGGTGTTTATGGCCTCTAGGGCCTGGCCATGCAGCGGAACAATCCGCTCCTTTGATCCTTTACCAATACATCGAACAGACCCTGCCTCTGCATCAAGGTCGCGCGTATCCAGTCCCACCAACTCACTGACACGAAGGCCGGATGCGTACATAACCTCGAACATAGCTGCATCTCGTATGCCTTCAGGGGAGTTATCTTCGTGGATAACAGTCATTAGCAGGTCTACCTGCTTAATAGACAGAGCTTTCGGTAACGTGCGGCCCGGCCTGGGGGACTTAAGCGCTTCGGTGGGATTATCTTCAACAATCTCGTCTTCCCGTAGGAAGCGGAACATCGACTTCAAGGAGGCGATTTTTCGAGAACGGGTACTGCGGGCATAGCCTCGCTCCTCAAGGTCGGAGATGAAGGAGGATATGTCGGATTCGTCAACTCTAGTCCAACAACCCGAACGATTAGACAACTCTAAGAACTCTACAAACGCAGTTAAGTCGTTGAAGTAAGCGTCCAACGTATTTGCAGACAGGCCTCGCTCGACAGCGAGGAAGTTCAGGAAGCTATCGATATGTTCACGCACGGAGATGAGACTAGCATTACGGCCACTTGACCTGCCCGTTCGAGACATAACGAGAAATTCACGTAATCAGAAATCTAACTTCGATTGCCTTCTAGAGGTTGATATGTGATTGACCGTTTAGTGGGGCGTACCTAGACTCGATTGAACATCAAAAGTGTCCTAAGCTCGGCGTATCAGCTCGGTTAAAGCAACGGTATGTCCTTCCGACATCCGCTCCCATGGGAAACTCTCCCGGTTATAGAAAGTACAGATGCTTCCTCTTTTAGAGATCAGAATTCCTTTTGATCCAAACATCATTAACACTGGTGGATTTGTGTTGGCCTGGCACGGTTTGCTTAGCTTCGTTGGTGTCGCTGTAGCCGTTTATCTGGTCGCCCGATGGGCGAGGCAGGATCGGCTAGATCCTGACATGGTGTACAACACTGCAGTCTGGGCGATCCTAAGTGGAATTGTTGGCGCGCGTATAGTCCATGTGGCCGACAACTGGGGGAGTGTTTATGGATTCGACCAACCCATTGATTTGATAGCTGTGTGGAGTGGAGGTATTGGATTGTGGGGTGCGATCCTGGGTGGTTGGGTTGGAGGAATGATCTACGCCTACATATCCAAATACCCGGTCGGTAAATTGATGGACCTTTCGGCGCCAGCGTTGTTAGTGGCCCAATCCATTGGCCGGGTTGGCGACATAATAAACGGGGAACACTGGTCTAGAAACACGGATCTATTCTTCGGGTGGGTCTTCACTCATCCTGCAAGTCCAGGTGCGAATGCACCCAGCCGTCTGATCGGTGAATTTGATCCAACGTCCGCAAGTCATCCGACAGTTGTGTACGAGATCATATGGAATATGCTGGTCCTGGCTGGTCTCTGGAGGATCAAAAAGAAGTTCAGGCCCGATGGTGCCATCTGGATGATGTACTTAGGGCTTTACGCTTTCGGGCGTTTCTGGATCCAGTTCCTTCGTCTTGACGAGGAGAAATTCTGGAATCTTCAGGAGGCACATATCATAGCGATTGGTGTCATGACGATCTCTATCGCATACGTGGTTTTGAAGGTCAGATTACGCGTTTCCGGTGATCAACCAGAAGCACTAATTCAGCCAGACAATCCTTCCAGAGGCAGGCAGAGACGGGCTAGGCAGCGAGGTTAAGTTTCATCATCATCCGGATGGACGAACGTCAAGGAGATGGAGTTCTTGTTTAGTACGGCCGCGCCAGGTGTTGGTACGTAAGGAATAAATAGCGTCTACTGTCCCGCCACCCAATGGTGCCTTGCCAAGGCCAAATCCAATTGCATCCCAGGTGCCGGTATCAGGGTTATTGCCATTACTCAAGACGAGCCTCAGGTGACGACCTTCGCTACCCATGGTGCGCACCTGTACCGGTTGCAGGTTACGGGTTACGAAAACCGGCGTTGGGTTCTTTTCACCGTACGGTCCTAAGACCTTAATGAAGTTCCATATGGATGGCCCGAGTTCGTCAAAACCGATCTCTGCATCTGCTTCGATGGCCGGTATGTCACCTGTGTTGTTAGCTACTACGCCTACGCTTTTCTGGATCGCGTCTATTACCTCATCAAGATGCTCTATAGCGACCGTGAAACCGGCGGCCCTGGCGTGCCCGCCCCACTGATCGAACCGCTGGGAGACCGTGGCCAGCGCAGCGTGGATATCGACCGTTTCTGGGCTTCTCGCAGATGCTCTGGCGTGCGTTTTTCCTATAGATATAGCGATCGCTGGACATCCGTGCTCACCGCTTAATCGACCAGCAAGCGGCCCAAGGATACCGGGCCTGAATTCAGTGGACTTAACAATCAATGCAGGCTTTAAAACTTGTTCTCCAAGTTCACGCAGCGCTGTATCCCATGCCTCTTGGCTGAGACGGCGGCGTTCTGAATTTTTCTCGTCTACCTGGCCCGCTAAAACTAACGCTTCCGTTGGGTCGTTTGCAGTCAGTAGATTTAGGCTAGGACCCGCTTCTCCGAGACGCCCGGGTGCATTTAGGCGAGGAATAATGTTGAACGATAGGGCTTCTGTGTCCAGATCGCCTCCATTTGGATGTGCCTTAGACAACAGGGCGGATAGGCCTGCATGGTTGGTGGATGCAAGTTGTTTAAGTCCTTCAGATACGATGATTCGGTTTTCGCCTCGAAGGGGCCCAACATCGGCCACTGTCCCAAGCGCAGCGAGTGCAATTACATGACCGGGCCAGTTTAGGTCGGACCGTGAATATAGTGCTTGCGCCAGCTTGAATGCCACCCCGGCACCGGTCAGTCCATTTCCTGTGTCGTCAGGCCCTAGTTGAGGGTTAACGAGGGCTAATGGTCGCTTGAGGCCGGGTTCAACGATATGGTGGTCGGTAACAATCACATCTATACCGATAGACGCTGCGTGGGAAACCTCTTCTTCGTCGTTGGAACCCGTGTCTACAGTGATTACCAGTGATACCCCATCAGAGCCGAGTCGGCTCAGAGCACTATTGTCCAATCCGTGGCCTGTACCTTCTCGTCCTGGAATGTGTGCGACTGCCGTGCCACCAAGGTCACGTATGGCATGCAAAAGCAATGCGGTGGCCGTAAGTCCATCCACGTCAAAGTCACCGAACACGGCTATTTTTTCGCGGTTCCCTATTGCCCTGAATATTCGATTGACTGCAACTTCCATGTCGGGAAGTCGAAACGGATCACTCAGATGAGATAATTCCGGGTTCAGGAACGACTGTGCCTCGACCGACCCCTGCAACCCACGGTTGTGCAGCAAGCGAGCACCGAGTTTCCCGGCATTTCCAGCGGCCTTCATCAGTCCTGATAGGGCCTGAGGTTCGGGTTCGGGAACAATGTTCCAACGGCGGGTTGTCAATGATCTGTAGACGCTTTCAGTCGTCTCACCAGGATGCGCTCGGTAGGGGAGACCGAGGGGGCATTGATCCCCTTAACCGTCAAATGACTTGAATATAAGACTGGCATTGTGCCCACCGAATCCAAGGGAGTTTGACATGGTCGTGCGGACTACTCCACGCCGAACCATATTTGGAGTGTAATCCAGGTCGCAGTCTGGATCTGGGTTTTGCAGATTGATAGTCGGGGGTATTGCGGACTTTGCAATCGCCATCACCGACACAGCAGCCTCTACTCCCCCGGCGGCTCCCAGAAGGTGACCAGTCATAGATTTGGTTGAGCTGACGGGTATACCGGACATGGAGTCTCCAAAGGCGCCTTTCATCGCTTCTGTCTCAGTCTTGTCGTTAAGTGGAGTTGAAGTACCGTGTGCGTTGATATAGTCGACCTCATCGGCGGCGATTCCGGCCTGTTTGATTGCCAGATTCATGGCGCGAGTTGCACCTTCACCGCCAGGACCAGGTTGCGTTACGTGGTGGGCGTCGGATGTGGCCCCGTATCCTGCGAGCTCTGCAATAGGTGTTGCTCCACGTGCCATCGCGTGCTCAATAGACTCAAGGACGAGCACGCCGGCGCCTTCACCTAGTACGAAACCATCTCTCTCAGCGTCGAAAGGCCGGGAAGCAGCCTGTGGGTTGTCGTTGTTCTTGGAAAGTGCCATGCAGGCGTTAAACCCGGCCACTGCAATAGGACACACACCAGCTTCAGTACCACCAGCAATTGCTACATCGGCATCCCCTCGTTCGATCATTGCCTTGGCCTCACCGATGGAATCGGCACCAGTCGCACATGCTGAAACTGTAGCGAAGTTAGGACCTTTTGCTCCGATCAACATAGAGACTTGGCCACCGGCAAGATCAGTCAGCATCATGGGGATCAAAAATGGGTTTACGCGCGTCGGACCCTTGTCACGTAGGACATCGAATTGCTCAGACAGGGTTAGTATTCCACCTACGCCGCTGCCGATAAGAACAGCTACTCGGGTGGCATCTTCTTTTTCCATGTCTAATCCGGCCTCATCCATCGCTTGAAGACTTGCTACGCAGGCAAACTGTGCGAATCGATCTAGGCGCCTAGAAGCCTTCCTATCCAAGCGTTCCAGTGGGTCGAACTCCGGAATTTCCCCTGCGATTCGACTTTCGAATCCTTCCGAGTCGAATGACTGGATGGTGTCGATTCCAGATTTACCATCTACAAGGTTTTTCCATGTGGTCGCGCTATCGACACCGACGGGAGTGATTAAACCTACACCCGTAACCACGACTCTCTCGGTCATACGGTGGTGCCTTCCTTACGTAAGTCTGAAATTCACTTCGAGTTGTAGAGCCATCTAATCTGGCCCGGAGAATTCACCAGACGTCTAGGTAGTTTTACTTGGAATGATTATTTTGACTAGAACCAGTTAGGCTCGTCGTGCAGCAGAATTATAGGCCTATACATGGCATCCGACCTGTCTTGCGCCCCCCATGTGATTGTGCAGGTCCGAGTTCGAGGTTACCGTGCATGATGTTCCTAGCTACGAAGAATCGCTGATAATGGTTTTTTGAATGAATTACAGATCATTCACTATCTCGCATCAAAGAGTGCCAAGTTTTCCCAATGACAACAGACAAAAGCCTATCTCTTCTTAACCCTGTAGAACGTGTCTTGCCTATCGCAACCTCACCGCGTGTTCAGATAGAGACTCATGGTTGTAAGTTAAACATGGCTGACAGCCAACGTATGGCACGCGAATTTGTATCAGCAGGTTATGCCATAGTCAGGGATGGTGAGACTCCGGACGTTTTCGTTTTAGATAGTTGCACGGTCACCCATGTGGCTGATCGTAAGGCTCGACAGGCACTATCCAAGGCCCGACGTTCATTTCCTGAAGCCCTGATCGTAGCTACCGGTTGTATGGTGCAACGTGACGAGATTGGTGTTGATCGGCTCGAATCGGTTGACTTGGTAATCACGAATCGCCAAAAACATGATCTGGCCAAAACGGTTACCGACCGCTTAGGTGTATCGCTAACTCCATGTGCTGAGGGAGCACTATTGAGCAGTTCAGGGACGCTTTTGGGTCGTTCCAGGGCCTCACTCAAGATTCAGGAGGGCTGTGATCAAGTCTGTGCTTATTGCATCGTCCCTCGCGTGCGTGGACGAGAAGTCAGTGTTCCCGACGATACGCTTGTACGTCAGGTAGAACGGTTGGTAGATCAAGGTGTTCGTGAAGTCGTTCTGACAGGAACGCAACTGGGTAGCTACGGGTTTGACTTAGCCAATGCAGATCTACAGTCAATGCTCAGGCGGATACTGAATGAGACACGAATCGAACGATTGCGAGTTTCTTCGTTACAGCCAAAAGAGCTCTCAGATGGGCTTTTGGATATCTGGTCCGAGGAGGGGAAACATCGCCTTTGTGAACACTTCCACATACCTCTCCAATCCGGAAGTGATGTGGTACTCGCAAAGATGCGACGGAAATATACTTCAGGTGAGTTTCTTAAAGCAGTAGACCGTGTCCGCACAGCACTGCCGAATGCCACGATCACCGGAGACGTCATAGCGGGTTTTCCCGGGGAGACAGAGGAAGACCATAAATCCTCTTTGGATGTTGTAGGGCGAACCGGGTTCGCTGATCTGCACGTGTTCCCTTACTCGAAGCGTCCGGGAACGAGTGCAGTGTATTTTGAAGACCATGTCGATTTTGATATCAAGTCAAGAAGAGCGGCTGAGATCCGTGACTTGGCAAGAGGACTGTCGAAAACTGTCCGTGAATCGTCTATTGGTGAAATCCGTACGGTACTTTGGGAAAACGACAATCCGATTGTCGGATTGACGGACACCTACCTTCGGGTGCGACGAATCCAGGATGCCATGGATATATTTCCAGACGGTTTCGAAAACACAATTGAGTCCGTTCGGATAACTGGATTAGAGGGGAAGACACTGTTGGGAGAGCCGATCTAGTTCCGAGTTATATTGGTCGAAGACGCGAGACAGCCGTCCTATTCAGGACGG
>JAYGCF010000053.1:0-61111 GCA_046583495.1 Dehalococcoidia bacterium | reverse complement strand
TACTGATGGAACACAGAATCTAGTTGGTGCACTTGAAATTTCGATGGGAATGGTTGGGGCTTCCAACGTGAAGGAAATGCACCAAGCTGAGATGATGATTGCCCCGTCGATCAAAACGGAAGGTAAGATCTTCCAACATGCAGGGCTGGGCTCATAACCGTAAATTGGCAAGTCCGGCGTAAAAACCGAAGAATGCTTGTCTCTCATGGCCTCGCTGTTGCTCAAACTGGCAGGCTGAAAGCGAAGGAGCTGGCCTAATGCCATCCTTCCGCGCTCCTCGCGGGACCTACGACATACTTCCTGAAGAACAGCCGTACTGGATGTTTGCTATGCGAACGGCGGCTGAAACAGCATCTCGTTTCGGCTATGGTCGGATTGACACTCCAATGTTTGAATCCACCGATTTGTTTGAGCGTGGCGTTGGGGACAGTACTGATATTGTCCAGAAGGAAATGTACACATTTGAGGATCACGGCGGGGACTCTATGACGCTGCGTCCGGAGGGGACGGCTGGCGTTTGCAGGGCCTATATAGAGCACGGGTTACATAATCGACCTCAGCCAGTGCGAATGTATTACGCAGCTAACTTTTTTCGTTATGAGCGACCACAAGCCGGGCGGTTTAGACAGTTTGCACAGTTTGGGGTTGAGGCCATTGGGGATGGTTCGCCGAATGTAGATGTTGAAGTGATTGAACTTGGATGGGCGTTCATCAGGGCACTTGGTATTACGGGGACGCAACTTAGAATCAACAGCATAGGGGACGCGGAATGTCGGCCAGCATATCTAGACGCTCTCCGTGACTACTATAGAGACCATGTTGGTTCGGTGTGTGACGACGACCGCCGTCGTCTAGAACGAGC
The DNA here is from genome assembly GCA_046583495.1 of Dehalococcoidia bacterium. Classification (GTDB taxonomy): domain Bacteria; phylum Chloroflexota; class Dehalococcoidia; order Lucifugimonadales; family Lucifugimonadaceae. The sequence goes on along the minus strand of JAYGCF010000053.1, from coordinate 60,249 downwards.
ACCCCTGCGCCTTTTGGATTGCAAAAAGAGGCAGTGCCAGGTGATCGGGAATGCCGCACCAAAATCTACCGAATACCTCTGTAAGGACTGCGACTTGCACTGGCAATCGGTTATAACGCTACTAGATGGGCTGCAGGAGACTTACCCGACGCTTGACTACTACGTAGATCATCGCCTGGTACGTGGGCTCGACTATTACACCCGGACCGTATTCGAAATTGAGCCACAGAACGCCGCTGGTCAAAGTACACTTTTGGGTGGCGGGCGCTACGATGGTTTGGTCGAGGAGATAGGTGGGCAACCTACTCCCGGTATAGGCTACGCAAGTGGGCTCGATCGACTTATAGCTGAGATCAAGGCGCAAGAAGCGTATGTCATTCCAGATGCGGGTCCAGACGTGGTTATAGTTCACCTCGGAGATGAGGCCGGCCGGCGAGCGTCCGCCATAGCCGCTGGATTACGCTCAGATGGCCTATGGGTTCAGGTCGCCCCCGCTGGTCGCTCGATGCGAGCCCAGATGAGGTATTGCAATTCGGTCGATGCTAAATATGCATTGATTATCGGGGATCGTGAAATTCAATCAGGTCAGGGTGCATTGAGACCACTCCAAGATGACCGAGATCAGGTTGATGTGTCATTGGCTATCGAAGTGCTCGCCAAAGCACTCAGATCGACTGTTTAGCCGCTATGTACGATTACCACCCAAGACTTTACATACGGGAACAATTCGATCCTGTAGCAAACACTGTTAGATGTGCGTGATATTCTGAAATTGTGCTTGAATCTACTTTAGAAAAGATCCAGGCGATCGTTGATCGTCACGCCGATGTCGAACGGGAAATGTCAAATCCTGAGGTCGCGACAGACCCCAACGCCATACGGCGTCTGGGTCAGGAGTATTCGCGACTTCAGGATATCGTTGAACTCGCCGGCCAGCACACAAGAGTGGCGGAAGAACTTGCGGGAGCGCAGGAGATGCTGTCTGGTGAAAATGATGTTGATTTGGCGGCTATGGCGAGGGAGGAAGTTCAGGGACTTGAGGCGGAAGAGATTCGGTTAACTCAAGAACTGGAACTGGCACTCTTGCCGCCTGACGCAACAGCAGAGGCTGATGCCATTGTCGAAATTCGAAAAGGTGCTGGTGGGGATGAAGCCGGTTTGTTTGCTGCTGAGCTTTACAGGATGTACCAGAGGTATGCTGAATCAGCTCGTTGGAAGATCACCCTCGTGGACATAAACGAATCGGGCATCGGTGGTATCAGCGAAGTCATATTTGAAGTCCAGGGTAAGTCCGCATTTAGTCGGTTGAAATTCGAGAGCGGGGTCCATCGAGTGCAGCGTGTCCCTGCAACGGAATCGCAGGGTCGAGTTCATACATCTACGGCCACGGTAGCTGTGCTGCCAAAACCCGATGAGCTTGAGATAGACATCAAGCCAGAGGATATCCGAATAGACATTTATCACTCTGGTGGCGCCGGGGGACAGAACGTGAATAAAGTGGCTACTGCTGTCCGTATGACACATCTTGAAACCGGTCTGGTGGTGACTTCACAAAAGGAACGGTCTCAGCTCCAAAATCGCCACCACGCGATGGGCATATTAAGTGCAAGGCTCTGGGACCTTCAACTTCGGAAACAACAGGAAGAGATCGCTGGGGACCGGAAGGCACAAGTCGGCACTGGTGACCGATCAGAGAAAATTCGGACCTATAATTTTCCACAGAGTCGTATTACGGACCATAGAATCAACCTGACAAGTCACAATCTTCCGCGTGTGCTTGAAGGCGGTTTAGATGAGTTCATCGATGCGCTGCAACGGGATGAACAGGCTCGTAAATTGGCGGCGGTTGGCTCCGGCGATTAGTACTTTTGGATAGTCTCACTGCAACAGTAAGTGAACATTTGGTTTCGGTGCGCGCTCGGTTGAGAGACGCCGGTATTCCGGAGTGTGATCTCGAGGGAGAACTTATTCTCCAACATGTACTTGGGATAGATGCCGCTGGCATGTTCGCAAGTATGAACGACACAATTCGTCCAGGGATTGAAGCCGAACTTCGGTCCCTCACCAGTAGACGCGCTAGCCGAGAACCACTTGCATATATCACCGGTAGGCGGGGTTTCTACGGACGAGAACTATCCGTTACACCGGATGTTCTCATTCCGCGTCAAGAAACTGAATTACTTGTCGACCTGGCGCTGAGATGGGTCACTAGTCATCCGTTCAAACAGTCGAACGTGCGTATCGCCGATATAGGTACAGGAAGTGGGGCACTTGCAGTCACCCTCGCTGCGGAACTAGGCCAGTCCCATGTGGATGCTGTGGATGTATCTCCGTCGGCTTTAAACGTCGCCCAACAGAATGCATTGGAACATCATGTTGCTGATCGTATTAATTTTTATGAAGGCGACCTTATAACTCCTATCAAAGGTCGTACCTACAACATAGTGCTGGCTAACCTGCCATACGTGACGGCGAACAACCTAAGTTCGGCGCAACCGGAGGTCTTGCAGGAGCCTGTGTTGGCCTTACTTGGTGGAGAAGATGGCATGGACCTGATCAAACGGTCGGCAACAATGTTACCGGCGATTATGGATCGCCATGGCTCTTTTGCTCTTTATGAAATTGATCCATTGACCGTGGCTGAAACAGTTCGGATTCTTTCAATGGTCTTACCAACGGCTCAGATTTCTGTCATTAATGATCTTGCGGGCCTAGAGCGTTGTGTAACAGCTGAACTCGGATAAGAAATCGGATATCCGCCCTGACGCGAATCGCCCCCGTCGCTTTGTTCGGCGGGGGCGATTTCTTTTTTCTTCTATCGGGTTGCACCGAGCACACTAGCGCTTTGTGTACTGTGGGGCCTTTCGAGCCTTCTTAAGGCCGTACTTCTTGCTCTCCTTAACCCTGGCGTCCCGGGTGAGGTGCCCTCCGGCTCGAAGGGGACCCCTAAGGTTAGGGTCCATCACTAGCAGAGCCCGGGCAATTCCATGCGCTAGAGCGCCGGACTGGCCAGATGTACCGCCGCCAGAAATCTTGGCTACAACCGTAACGTTGTCCATGAGCTCAACGGCTCGCAGCGGGGCTGTGGCTTCGAATGCCATCTTCTCAGCTGGCAGGGCTTCTTGCATTGGTTTGCCGTTTACTGTAATCCCACCAGGTGTTGGATAGACCCGGACACGAGCCACTGCGCTTTTGCGGCGGCCTGTTCCGTAGTAGTAGTGCTGTTCCGCCAACTAGGCATCCCCTTTTTTGGAATGTGCGCCGCCGGGTTGCTTCACCTGCGCCTCGTGAGGGTGTTCAGGCCCGGCGTAAATCTTGAGTCGAGACAGCATCCGTGCACCGAGTTTCGTTTTAGGGAGCATTCCCTTGACCGAGTGCTGGATGATCCGATCAGGATGTTTATCCTGCATTGTTTCGTACGGTATTCGCTTCAGGTTGCCTGGGTACTGGCTATGTCGCAGATATTCTTTCTGCGTGGCCTTGTTCCCGCTGACCGTCACTTTTTCCGCATTAATGACCACCACAAAATCACCGCTGAGCAAGTGGGGGACGTATCCCGGCTTATGCTTGCCCATCAGCATCTTGGCGATCTGCGTGCAGAGACGTCCTAGGGTTTGCCCCTCAGCATCAATCACTTGCCAGCTCGATACAAGATCGCTGGCACTTGGGTTATATGGTTTTAACTTGGTGGTCATCGAATCGTTTCTTAATCTCTTGCGGTGCGGGGAAGTCCTGTATGGTCCGCACCTAGATAGTTTACCTTGGTCAAACAGAGTCCGCTTGCAGGAGCGAGATCTTTCGCAGACCCACGCTCGGCCCGATCGATCAACTCTTGGAACTGATCGATTCCCATTTGCGAGCGACCCACTCGGACTAGTGCTCCTACCATGCGCCTCACCTGTTGGTGAACAAACGCATTTCCACGAATATTAAATTCGACATCATTCTTGTTTCGTTTGACCCTTGTTTCTTCAACTCGCCTCACTGTGATGGCATCCGGTAATGTTGCCGGACCTGCAAACCCCGCAAAGTCATGTTCGCCTTCTAATCGTGCGGCAGCCTCATTCATTGCCTTGACGTTTAGCTGGTATCGAACATGCGCTGTGGTTAAACGGGAGTATGGCGATCGGGAACGACGGTCTTTAATCGAATATCGGTACTCTCTGCTAGTTGCATCCCTTCTTGGGTCGAAATCGTCTGCAACCTTTGAAGCGCATACGATTGCCACATCATCGGGCAGGTAGTGATTTATTGCGTCGCGTATTTTCTGATCGTTGAGATCGGTGTCGGTGTTAAAGGCCCCAACCTGTCCTGTTCCATGTACTCCTGCATCTGTACGACTCGCTAGGTACAACCTGATAGGCCTCCCAAATATGGTCGGCAGGACGTTTTCTATCTCTCCCTGTACTGTTCGATCCATGGCCTGCAGTTGTGAACCGTGCAGGTCAGTTCCGTCATATTCGATTACGAGACCTATTCGCATCTTCAACTAGTGAAACCATCGTAAGGAACTTGCCCTTAGAGTTTCGCCAGGCTCAACCTTCGACGTGTTGTTAAGAAACCAGCTCAAGGATGACCATTTCGGCTCCATCGCCCTTACGTGGGCCGAGCCTGACCACCCGCGTGTAACCGCCCTCGCGTTCGGCGAACTCGGGAGCGATCTCATCAAACAAGCGCTTCACAACACCAGTATCCGTTATGAACGCAGCGGCCTGTCTACGGGAGTGAATGGAACCCTCTTTGCCGTGAGTAATCATCCGTTCCGCAAAAATCCGTGACTCTTTTGCTTTCTGCAGAGTCGTCTTAATCCGGCCATGGCGAAGTAGATCGGTGACCATGCTTCGGAACATCGCCCGTCGAATGTGCCCGGGTCGTCCAAACGCTCGACCTGAAACCTTATGCCTCATTTTCGGACTCTCCGGTAACTACTGCGGCGATTTCCTCACTGCCATCCTCAGACGGTGTCTCCTCGTCGGCTGAGCCTGCGGGTTCATCAGGAGACCAGAAGCCTTTTTCTTCAAGCCGTTCATACAACTCATCAAGTGACTTTTGTCCGAAGTTCCGGATCTTTAGGAGATCCCGGCGCGGCATTTTGAGAACCTCACCAACACGGTGAATTCCGGCACGTTTCAGACAATTGAGCGTTCGTGCCGATAGGTCGAGGGTTTCGACCGGCGTGTTGGCAACCTCTGATTCAATAGTGTCGATTATTGGATCATCGTCACCTCGACGTTCGGAAAGGTTTGCGAACAAGTAGAAACGATCCTGCAACTGCGTGGCAGCTGCCTGTACGGCTTCCAACGGGCTTAGAGTCGCATCAGTCCAAACTTCGATGATCAGGCGTTCCAGGTCGGTTTGCTGACCGACACGGGTGGCTTCTACCTTGAACCCAGCCTTGCGTACAGGCGTGAATACAGCATCTACAGGTAGCACGCCGATCGGCAAACCGGTCTCGTGCGCTGCAGGTACGTAGCCTGTTCCCTGCTCTACGTTCATCTCGATAGAAACTCGGGCCTGTGACGAATCAAGTGACAGAAGGTGTAATTCTGGGTTGACAATCTCAAAGTCCGACGACGCCATAACGTCGCCCGCCTTGACTTCACCTTCACCATCAACCTCAAGTCGTAGTCGGCCTGGGCGGTCGGCTAGGGATCTGAGGCGCATGCTTTTGACGTTCATCAAAAGCTCCGTAACCTCCTCCTTTACGTGTGGGATCGTGGAATACTCGTGGAGTACACCATCGATCTTCACCCAGGAGATGGCAGTGCCCGGCAACGAACTGAGAAGGACGCGCCGGAGAGCGTTGCCAAGCGTAGTCGCCCAGCCTCGCTCGAGAGGCTCTGCCGAGAACTTCCCGTAGGTATCATCCATCTCCACGACGGAAATTCCCAGCGAGGGAATTTCGGGAGCCGCGGGTTGGAGTTCTTCAGTTGTAGGGAGCCCGTATAGGTTGTCCAGCATCAAGGAATCCCCTTAGCGCTTGGAGTAGAACTCGACGATCATCCGAGTATCGACTTTTGTGTCGATTTCAGATGGGGCGGGTAGCGCCGAGACAGTGCCGGTAGCGTTTTCAGAGTTCAGCTGTAACCAGCCAGGAACCGTTCGCTTTGGCAGTGTCTCTTTCATCGTCTTGAAATAGTTATTGGATCGTGATTGTTCACGCCAGGAGACTACGTCACCAGGCTTAACCATGAAGGATGGGATGTCTACACGACGTCCATTGACCTCAAAATGCCCATGGTTGATCAACTGCCGTGATTGGTTCCGGGAATCACCGAAAGCTAACCGATAAACGACATTATCCAGCCTTCGTTCGAGTAGCTGCATAAGTCGATCACCGGTGACGCCGGAAGCGCGCGTCGCCTCATCCATGTAATTACTGAACTGACGCTCTAACGTGCCATACACGTATCGAGCCTTCTGCTTTTCACGTAGTTGAGTTCCGTGCTCTGACATTCGTCGTCGTCGTGCGAAACCTGCGTTTGCAGCCTGTTCGCCTGGAGGCGAACGTCTTTTGTCCACAGCGCAGCGCGGCGTGTAGCAGCGTTCGCCTTTTAGGAAGAGCTTCTCTCCCACCCGCCTACAGAGTCTGCAAGCTGGGCCGTTATACCTCGCCATTTAAGCCTGTTCGATCCTTTCGCCCTGATGTGGGCGTGCTTGAGTCGACTCGGATAAGGACAGTGGAATCCGAACCTACTTTAAAAAGTGCGCCGCCCTCATGTGGCGCACCTCTAGAGCCAGGGGCTAAACCCGGCGTTTCTTTGGTGGACGACACCCATTGTGAGGGACTGGTGTGACATCTTTGATACTGGTAACGCGTAAACCGGTCGCCTGAAGCGATCGGATAGCAGCTTCTCGACCTGAGCCGGGACCTTTGACCATGACCTCAACAGTACGAAGTCCGTGGTCCATCGCTTTACGTGCCGCCGCTTCTCCAGCGCGTTGCGCTGCAAAAGCGGTTCCCTTTCGCGAGCCACGGAATCCAACGGTTCCGGCACTCGCCCATGACAGCACATCGCCGTTAGGTTCGGTCAAGGTTACGATCGTGTTGTTAAACGTGGCAGAAATGAAAGCCTGTCCTTGCGGGACAAACTTCCTTTCACGACGTCGTGTTCTAACTCTTCTTGGCATTCTTTACTTTGAATCCGCCTCCGGGCGGTGAACTACAGACTAGGTCGAAATCGAAGGGTCAGCCTAAGTTGGCTGTGTCCTTCAATCCGATCTAGTGCCCTACCTTCTTCTTGTTAGCGATGGCCCTACGGCGCCCACGCTTTGTTCTTGCGTTGGTCTTTGTACGTTGGCCTCTGGCCGGCAGGCCTCGTCGATGACGAAGACCGCGGTAGCTGCCGATATCGATCAACCTACGGACGTTCATCTGCACCTCACGCCGGAGGTCTCCTTCAACGACTGCCCCACTTTGATCAAGAGCGCCCCTAACCCGATTCAGTTCTTCTTCACTGAGATCTCGGACACGGGGGTTGCCGTCAAGTGCAGATTCAGCGACCACGCGCTTGGCTACAGCCTGCCCTACGCCGTAAACGGTCTGGAGGGCGACCTCTACACGCTTGTTATCCGGTATGTTCACTCCAGCCACGAGTGCCATTTGCGATGTTCCTTAAAACCTGGACGCTTTGTTATTCATAAAGCAGATCAGCTTCTTGCGGATCTGCGGCCAGATTAACCCTGGCGTTGCTTGTGTCGTCCGTTGCTGCAGAGCACACGGACGGTTCCTTTTCGTCGGATTACCTTACAGTTGGCGCACCGACGTTTTACTGATGCTCGTACTTTCATATTTCCAAACTTGCCTCAGACGGCTATTTGCCTGCCGGTCTACTTAAACCGATAGGTGATCCGGCCACGAGTTAGGTCATAGGGAGAGAGCTCAACCAGAACCCGATCGCCCGGCAGTACTCGAATGAAGTTCAGCCGGATCTTTCCCGATGCGTGTGCTAGTACCTTGTGACCGGTCGGAAGCTCTACACGAAAATTCGCGTTAGGTAGCGCTTCGGTGACCGTGCCCTCTACTTCGATACCTTCCTTCTTAGCCAAAATGTCTCCGTTTCCAGGACTCCGTTTATAAGACCGTTAAAATTTCTGGGCCGTTGGATGTGATTGCTATGGTGTGTTCAAAATGTGCCGATAACTTTCTGTCCTCTGTCACCACAGTCCATCCGTCATCGAGACTCTCTGTTTTCCATGTGCCTAGATTGACCATTGGCTCTATGCAAATCACCATTCCCGCACGGAGTTGAGGACCCTGTCCGCCTACTCCGACGTTTGGGATTTGTGGTGCCTCGTGCAACCGCCTGCCAATTCCGTGTCCTGTGTACTCCCTAACTAGTTCAAATCCTAGAGGCCTAACGTAACCCTCAACTGCCGCTGAGATATCTCCAACCCTTGCCCCGTCTACAGCAGCCAGAATCCCCTGGTCGAGAGCTCGTCGAGTAACCTCGACAAGCTCTTTCTTTGCCTCATCTCCTTCGCCGGCTATCAGCGTTATTGCTGAGTCACCATGAAATCCCCCCACAACGGCACCAACGTCCACCTTCACCAGATCACCGTCTTTGATCACCCGGTCACTTGGGATCCCGTGGACTATCTCCTCATTCAATGATGTGCATATCACACCAGGAAACGGGATGGCCCCCGGGATTGGTGCATAGTTCAGAAAGGATGGCTCAGCGCCTCTATCTGAGATCACCTTCCTGGCTTCTTGGTCCAAATACCTCGTCGTTACGCCGGGCCTAAGTACCTCAGCCAGACGTTCCTTAACCTCCGCGACAACTCGCCCGGCCGCGCGCATTGAATCCAATTCACGGTCCGACTTGATGGTCGGTACCCGAAACATTGGATCCGATTCTGTGCCGAGCGTTGAGCCTAAGTTCATGGAAGCTTTCTTTGATTATAGCTGAAAGGGTGGTTTATCGCACGTAGCATTTGGTTACTCAACCGCGTTGGTTAAGTCTGATTGAACTGCATCGATCGACTGTTCCCCATCAACCTCTACTAGTTTGCCTGCATGTCGATAATGATCAAGAACCGGGATCGTTTGTGTTTCGTAGACTTTTAGGCGGTTTCTGACTGCTTCGGGCCGATCGTCTTCACGCCGGATTAATTTCTCATCACAGTCATCGCATATTTCTGATCGCTGTGGTGGGTTAAAAACGTCGTGATACGCCCTCTGGCAGCTAGGACAGGTGGAGCGGCCTGCTAGTCGTCGCACCAACTCCTCTTCGGATACTTCAAAGTAGATCGACCTGTGGATTTGCGTACCCGTCGATGAGAGTGCCTGGTCCAAGGCCTTTGCCTGTGTAACGGTGCGTGGAAACCCATCCAGTAAGACGCCCCCAGAACCTGTAGATTCGAGACGTGCTTGGATCATGCCGATCATGACATCATCTGGGACCAAGTCTCCTCGATCCATGAAAGCCTTTGCAGCCAAGCCCAGGTCAGATGCTGCTGCAACTTCAGCCCTCAGAAGGTCACCAGTTGCCAAATGCAACAGGTTTTTTTTGGAGGCGAGAGTTTTGGCCTGTGTGCCTTTGCCAGCGCCAGGCGCGCCAAGAAATACGATTAACAAGTTCTGTCTGTGCCTTTGGAGTGTATGGTCGGCCTAACGGATGAAACCTTCGTAGTTACGCATCAATAACTGAGCTTCAAGCTGCCGCATTGTGTCTAGCGCCACGCCAACCATGATCAACAGACTGGTTGCACTAACAATGCTTGTAGATGCAGCAACGCTTGTCACCTGTCCTGCTAGGTAAGGCATGACCGAGATAAATCCAAGAAATAACGCGCCTCCCCAAGTAATCCTGAAGATGACGCGCATCAGATAATCGTGCGTCGGTTTGCCCGGCCTTATACCGGGCACAAAACCACCATTTTTCTGAAGGTTCTCGGCGAGGTTTTGTTGGTTAAATGTGACTAGTGCATAGAAGAAAGTGAAAACTACAACTAGCACAAACACGAAAATCCAGTAGAACATGCTTGTTGGGCTCATAGCATCCGTAAAGAACTGCGAAAAATTCGCCACCAAGCTGTCGCTAGCCGGGTCCGCAAAGTAACTTGCGAGTGTTGGTGGGAGGATCAGGATGGAGAACGCAAAGATCAGTGGGATCATACCCGCAGAGTTGACGCGAAGGGGTATGTGGGTAGCACCTGCTTGTCGGTACATCCGTCCACCACGAAATATATTTCGTCCGTACTGGACAGGGATTCTTCGTTGTGCCTCATTAAACACGACGATGAAGTAGATCATCGCTAGTGTTATAGCCCCCAGCATCATCAACTGGAATCCTTGATCTCTTATGAGAGCGCCCTGACCAATGATCTGAGGCAACGTTGAAACGATACCCGCGAAGATGATCAGAGATATTCCATTCCCTATGCCTTTCTCGGTAATTAATTCACCGAGCCATACCAAAAATAGTGTTCCTGCTACGAAGGCACTCAGGATGGCAAGTGTTCCAAGCAACTCACCACTTCCAAGGCCTATGCCGTCAATGGCGCCGCCATGTACTCCCGCCAGACCACCACTTTGCAGCAGGTTTAACTGGCCGTAGCCTTGGAGAATGGCAATCGGAACTGTGAGATAGTGAGTGAGTTGGTTGATCTTTTGTCGCCCGTATTGCCCTTCAGCTGCTAATTCCTTGAGCGATGGAATTAACGGCGTCATGATCTGAATGATGATCGAAGCCGTGATGTAGGGATAAACGCCGAGTGCAGCAACACTGAGGTTTCTAAGTGCACCTCCGCTGAAAAGGTCAAGAAACCCGAGCAGGGGACTGGCTTCAAATGCCGCAGCTAAGGCATCACGATCTACTCCAGGAACTGGAAGATGAGCCGTGAACCGGAACACGACCAGAATAGCGAGCGTGAACAGGATGCGATACCGAAGGTCCGGGATGCGCATAGCATCGATAACCGCCTGTAGCAAGGCGGGCCGGGTCGATTCTGTTCGTTGTGCCTGAGATTCTCTGATCAAATACGCACCTTCACCGTGCCAAATACTCTGGGGTCGGTAAAAGCTAAGCGATTACGACTATGCTACCGCCCGCGGCTTCAATCTTTTCCTGTGCAGATTTGCTAAATCCATGCGCGCTTACTTTCAGTGAAGTTGCAATTTCACCGTCACCCAGTATTTTGACCTTTTCACCTGGTTTGGTAATGATTCCGGCAGATGCTAGTTCATCAGGGCCCACTTCGGCATCGGCAGCAAACACGCCAAGTCGAGACACATTTACTGGAACGTACTCGATCCGCCATTTGTTGTTGAAGCCGCGCATGTATGGCAGGCGCTTGACGAGGGGCAGTTGGCCACCTTCAAAGAAGGGCTTGATGCTAGTACGTTGCTTCTGGCCCTTGGAGCCCCGGGAGGAATAAGTCCCCCGGCCACTACCATCACCACGTCCAACGCGTCGTCTGGAGCGAACTGAGCCTTTTGCCGGCTTGAGGTCGTGTAATCCCATTTATCTAATTTACCTGTGATCGCTGTGTACTAGAAAGGGAGTTTCTATTCGGCTTCTTCAACAGTTACAAGGTGCCTTACCTTGTGAAGCATTCCGCGTACCGCAGGATTATCCGGCCGGATGACCTGTTGCCGTATCTTGCGCAGACCAAGCGACTGTAACGTAGCCCTTTGATCCTGTGGGTAGCCGATTTTACTTTTAACTTGAGTTATTCGGAGACCAGCCATTATCTACTCCACACTCGCCGCCGAAGCGACCGCTACTGCGACCGGATCAGGCTGTGGGGTTGGAGTTGAGTTGTCGATACCCATCCGACGGGCCACTTCCTTTTTCGGGTCGCGCAACTGACTAAGAGCCAGAAGGGTTGCCCGAACGATGTTTAAGGTGTTGCTGGAACCGAAAGTTTTGGAGAGAACGTCTTTTACGCCAACTACTTCCATAACGGCACGCACACCACCGCCAGCGATGATCCCTGTACCTGGAGCAGCGGGTCTGAGCAGCACCTTAGCGCCACCAAATTTAGCCTGAATTTCATGCGGCAGGGTTGTACCTGACAGGATAACGGACTTCATCTCTCGCTTAGCACCCGCTGTCCCCTTGCGGACTGCGTCGGGAACAGCACTGGACTTACCGAGACTCATCCCAACTTTGCCCTCGCCATCTCCGACAACCACCAAAGCATTGAAGCTGAGGTGTCGACCGCCCTTAACAACCTTTGAGACGCGCCGGATCTTAATTACGCGTTCCTCTAGGCCCGAATCTTCGCGCTCCTGTGGACGTTCGCGTCTAGCTCCTCGACCTCTCCCGCGTTCACCGGGGCCACCTCTGCCTCTGTTATCACCATTCGGGCCACCCTGGTCACCAGGCCCGCCTCTACGACCACGGCCGCGATTTCCACCGCCGCCTCTTGGTCCTCCGGGTGATCCACCCGGCCTGTTTTGCTGGGTCATCTAAAACTCCAGACCAACTTCGCGCGCCGCTTCTGCTAGCGCTTTCACACGGCCGTGGTACGCGTAACCTCCGCGGTCGAATACCACGCGTCCGATGCCGGCTTTTTTTGCTTTTTCAGCGATCGAAGTTCCGACCGCGGTCGCACTGTCTATCTTCCCCTCTCCAGAAACCTGCTCCTTGAGATCTGGGTCTAGAGTGGAGGCGGCAACGAGCGTGAACCCGACCGAATCGTCGATTAACTGTGCATATATATGCTGATTGCTGCGGAACACCGCAAGTCGCGGTCGTTCCGTGGTTCCAGACATCTTCTTGCGCAGTCGGATGTGGCGCATAACACGCCTAGAAATGGGTTTCCTTGAATTTGCCATCTTAATTATTCTGCCCTAGCGGCACTTTTGCCGGGCTTGAGGTGGATCTGTTCGCCTGCGTAACGCACGCCTTTGCCCGTATACGCGTTTGGTGGTCGTAGTTTGCGAATGACTGCTGCCTGGTGCCCCACAGCCTGTTTGTCTGCGCCTTTGACGACAACCCGTACCTGTCCGTCAGCTTCCAGTGTGACCCCATCTATCGGTTGTACTTCAATGGGGTGACTGAAACCTAGCTGGAGAGTTATTCCCTTACCGCTCTGCTGAACCCTGTAACCAGTTCCGACAAGGTCTAACGCACGCTCAAATCCATCCGACACGCCCACCACCATGTTGTTTAACAAGGCACGAGTCAAACCGTGCAACGCACGATGCTCTGCTTCATCAGAGGGACGAGAGACCTTGAGGATTCCATCTTTAAGGTCAACAGTCATGTCCTGATGGAACTCGGACCTAAGTTCGCCATTTTTGCCCTTTACCGTAACCGCTGCGCCATCGATTTTGACATCGACTCCGGATGGAACGGGTATTGGGCTGTTACCTACTCTGCTCATCTTTGCCTATTCCTGCCCTTACCAGACGTAAAACAAGAGCTCACCGCCGATACCACGTCGCCAAGCTTCTTTGCCGGTCATGACACCGGCAGATGTCGAAAGGAACGAAACACCCAGGCCACCAAAGTAGCGAGGAATCTCCCGTCGACCTACGTAAACCCGAAGTCCGGGTTTACTGACGCGCTTCAGTCCGCTGATGACCGGGGATTGGTCCTCGTAATATTTAAGACCGAGTTTCATCATCGGTTGTTTCTTGTCTTCCGCTTCTTCGATCTCGACGGAGGATATGAAACCTTCACGCTGGAGCATACGCGCCAGTGACCGCTTCGTCTTTGAAGCGGGGACAAGGACACTATCATGTCTGACTTGGATTGCATTACGCACCCGAGTCAACATGTCAGATATAGGGTCTGTAACGGGCATTCACGGTTCCTAATTCTTACTGCGCCGATGGTTTGCCGGGTCGGTAATCCTTCCTATGGACTACTCGAAGACACCTTCCGACGATGGCCGTTAGCCGCCTCGTGGCGGGACGGATCTGGTATGTCTAGAGACTTGCTTTCCTGATTCCTGGAAGTTCACCGCGAAGCGCTAGAGAACGGAAGCAGATACGACACATTCCGACGAATCGTATGTATCCGCGCGGGCGTCCGCATCTTTCACACCTGTTATGGAACTGGACAGGGTGCTTCATCGTGCCCGCTGCCAGTTCGCGTTTGTGGCGCTTCCACTTTTCTACTTTAGTTTTCTTAGCCAAATGGGAATCCCTATCAGATAAAAGGAGCTACGCTGCGTCTTCGATTCGTTCAAAGGGCATGCCGAGAAGTTCAAGCATCCGACGACCCTCCTCGTCCGTGTTGGCGGTGGTCACAATGGTTACCTGGAGGCCGCGCAGCCGGTCTATTGCATTGTAGTCGATCTCCGGAAACACGATTTGTTCCTGGAAACCGATTGAGTAATTACCTCGTCCATCAAACGACCGCCTGGAAATGCCGTGGAAGTCACGGACACGCGGTAAGGTCAGGTTGATGAGACGGTCCAAGAAGTCCCACATTCGCTGACCACGCAGAGTGACGCTGAGACCTACCTGCATCCCTTCACGAAGTTTGAAGTTTGAGATGGATTTCTTGGCGCGTTGAATAATCGGCTTTTGCCCGGCAATGATGGTTAGGTCGCCGAGTGCAGCGTCCAACGCGTTTCGGTTGTCCAAGGACTCTCCAATGCCAATGTTGAGCACGACCTTAGTCGGCTTTGGAATTTGCATCGGATTTGCGTAACCAAATTCGGTCGTTAGGGCCGATGTTACGTCTTCACGGTATGTGACTTTAAGCCTAGGCTCTGCTATCACAGTTTCTTTAGGACTCACTTGAACCCCTCACGACTCTTACCTTGGTGCCGTCCTCAAGAACGCGGAAGCCGACCCGGCCGGCCTGACCAGTCTCTGGGTCGATGAATGCCACGTTTGATATGTTGATTGGCGCCTCTTGTTGGATGATTCCAGCCTGCGCTGTTCCGGCTTGTTGCTTGACATGACGGGTGACCAAATTCACCCCATCAATCACGACGGTGCCTTTCTTGAGGTCTACCCTGGAAACTTCACCCTGTTTGCCGCGATCTTTCCCGGCTATCACCCTAACTTGGTCTCCGCGTTGAATTCGCTGCGCCATGTCTACAGCACCTCCGGAGCTAGGGAGACAATCCGCATATAGTCTCGTTCGCGAAGTTCTCTGGCCACTGGACCAAATATGCGCGTGCCACGCGGGTTCTGGCTCTCTCCAATAATTACGACAGCGTTGTCGTCAAACTTAATATAGGATCCATCTGGCCGCCGCGTATTTTTGGCAACACGAACAATTACAGCCTTGACCACTTCATGCATTTTGACAGTGCCGCCAGGGGTAGCGTCTTTGACCGCAGCCGTAATAACGTCGCCAAGTCCGCCATATCGACGCCGACTTCCTCCGTCCACGTGAATGCACATAACCTCACGTGCTCCTGAGTTATCCGCTACGCGTAAGCGTGTCTGAACCTGAATCACTTACTCGGTCCCCGTGGATTCTTGAGTTTCGGGCGTATCGAGAGTCGTCGGCAATTCGGATGGCTGGAAATCAGCAACATCACCGGCCTGAAGGATCTCGATTAAACGCCATCGCTTACGTCGTGAAAGTGGGCGCGTTTCCTCTATGCGAACCACGTCCCCAAGTGATGCTTGGTTATTTTCGTCGTGGGCCAGGAACTTGGTCACCCTGCGGCGCGCCTTCCCGATAAGCCTGTCACGCTGGCTCCAGGTGAATTCGACTGTAATAGTCTTGTCCATCTTGTCGCTAACCACAGTGCCCGTTCTTTGTTTTTGCAGACCAGATGTCAACTCTGAAGTGCCTCGGCAATCTCTCGTTCGCGCAACACAGTCCGAATTCGGGCGATGGTGCGTCTTGTCGTCTTTAATTCGCTTGAGTCTTGGAGCTGTAGGGTCGCCTTCCGAAATCGGAGATTCATCATCCCACGTTGTTGTTCGGCAAGTTCTTTGACAAGCTCGTCGTGGCTTAGCCCTCTTACTTCATCGATATTCATTTAAACCAGGTTCTCACGTGAAACAATACTTGTACGGACCGGAAGCTTATGGCCTGCGCTGACAAGCGCCTCGCGCGCTAGTTCAATCGGCACACCACCAATTTCAAACATCATTCGTCCACGGCGAACCACTGCCACCCAGTGATCTACCGCTCCTTTACCACCACCCATGCGGGTCTCGGCAGGCCGGGCAGTAACAGATTTATCTGGGAAGACACGGATCCATACTTGTCCACCGCGATTCAATTTGTGGACGATGGCTCGCCGCGCTGCCTCAATTTGTCGAGATGTTAACCATGCAGCTTCCATGGATTTTAGGCCGACAGCTCCGAACTCAAGTGAACTCCCTGCCTTGGGAGATCCACTCATACGGCCCCTATGGTGCTTACGGAACTTTACCCTCTTGGGCTGAAGCATTGTTTAACCCTCCGACTTTTCTTCTGGAGTGTCGGATTCAGAAGTGACATCAGCCGACCCTTCATCCGTGGCCGCGCCCGACAACTCAGCCGGAATTTCCAAGGTAACGGTTCCTGTAGGAGTCTCAGGTTCGTCGGAAGATGGCCCCGATTCAGAACTGGAGGAGGTTGCAGCTATTGATGCAGCTTCTTGCTCAGCAACCACGTCAGCCACATTCAGAGTTCTTCCCCCACGACCTTCAGGCAGGATATCGCCCTTATAAATCCAAACTTTGATGCCGATTCGTCCGAATGTTGTGGCGGCCTCGACGATAGCAAAATCTATGTCCGCCCTAAGAGTGTGTAATGGGACACGACCTTCGATGACCTTGTCGGCACGTGCAATCTCAGCTCCACCCAGTCGGCCAGAAGCAATAATCTTGACTCCCTGTGCACCGGCCTGCATCGTACGCTGCGCGGCAAGCCGCATTGCACGTCGGTAGGCGACACGCCGTTCAAGTTGGTCTGCAATATTGCGGCCCACGAGGAACGCGTCAACGTCGGCATTACGAACCTCTTGAATGTTAAGCCGGGCACGCTTTCCAGTGAGCTGTTCGAGTTCTGTCCGAAGTTCGTCCACACGCTGACCACCACGGCCGATAACTATTCCAGGACGAGCAGTATGAACTGACACTACAAGGTCTTGCGTGCCGCGTTCAATTTCGACACGTGTGATGCCACCTGTGTCTTCATATCTATTAGCGATCAACCCACGGATGGCTTGATCCTCAACTGCCAGGGTACGGTAACCGGTCGCTTTGTCGGCGAACCACCGTGCCTGCCATGGTCGTACTCCACCTAGTCTGAACCCTACAGGGTGTGTTTTCTGCCCCAACCTAGTTTCCTACTTCCTCATCGACTTCCACAGTCAGATGACTGCTTGGTCGGTTGAAGGCCCCAACCCGACCACGTGCCTTCGGACGGAATCGCCGAAGTGTCGTGCCCTGGTCGACCGTTACAGAAACGATTCGCAGTGAACTGCGATCCATTAATTCATTGTTTTCAGCATTGGCGGCCGCAGAGGTGATCGTTTTCGACATCACAGTTGCGGACGGGCTAACCATGAAGCGAAGCGTATTTAACGCTTCACTTACTGATCGACCGCGTACGAGGTCGGCCACCTTCCTGAGTTTGAAGGCCGAAATCCCTATGCTTTTGTTGTATGCCCTGACTGCCATCGTCTCGATCTATCTGTTGCTTTGGTCTATGGCCTTGAAATCACAAGACCGTTGATTGAGTTGTTTATCGGATCGTGGTCGCTCTGTCGGAACGGCCAACGTGCCCCCGGAAGGTACGTGTTGGCGCAAATTCTCCTAGACGGTGCCCCACCATATTTTCGCTAATCAAAACAGGAATGTGTCTGCGCCCGTCATGCACACCTATCGTAAGACCAACCATCTCGGGCATGATCATCGATGCACGAGACCACGTCTGGATGACGTTTCGGGACGAAGCGCGTTGTGCGCGACGAACACGTGTCATAAGTTTTTCTTCTACGAAGGGACCTTTTTTAATGGAACGAGACATGTAATTCCTGTTACTAGGTTATTTCTGGTATCGCCTGCGGACGATGAATTTGTCACCGATCTTGTTCCGGCGAGTCCTGGGACCTAGAGCCGGTTTCCCCCATGGGGTCTTCGGATGTTTCATACCCACACCAACACGTCCCTCACCACCGCCGTGCGGGTGGTCACTGGGGTTCATAGCTGCACCACGTACGGTTGGACGCCAGCCACGGTGCCGCTTTCGTCCCGCTTTACCCAACTTCTGATTCTTGTGATCCGGGTTACCTACTTGCCCGACTGTGGCCATGCATTCGGACAGTAGGCGGCGAACCTCCCCAGAAGGAAGGCGTATTTGAGTGTATTTGTCTTCATGCGCCATGACCTGGGCAACGGTCCCGGCAGAGCGGACCATTTTGCCGCCTTTACCAGGTTGGATTTCGATGTTATGGACATATGTACCGGTCGGCAATGTGCCTAGCTTCCGGGCGTTACCTGGAATTACGGCTACACCTTCGCCGGCTATTAGGGTTGCGCCCACCCGAATTCCGTCGGGTGCGATTACATAGGCTTTCGGCCCATCTGCGTACTGAACCAAAGCGATTCTTGCCGAACGGTTGGGGTCGTACTCTATGGAAAGCACATTTGCCGAGACATCACGACGCATCCGAGCAAAGTCAATGATCCGATATCGACGCTTGTGACCACCACCACGGTGGCGAACGGTCATACGACCGGTGTTGTTCCGTCCACCCTTTTTTCGAAGGGGGGCGAGCAAGGATTTTTCGGGCTTCTTCTTCGTGATGTCAGAGAAGTCCGATATGACCGTATTTCGGCGACCCGGTGAGGTCGGTTTTAATCTTCGTACCGGCATCTAGGCGCCCTCGAACAGCTGAATGGTATCGCCAGCCTGCAGCGTGACGACCGCTTTTTTCCAGTTTGGCCGAGTCACCGGACGCGGACCGAAACGCTTGCTTTTACCTTTGATCACCATTGTGTTTACATCGATAACTGTGACTTCAAACACCTTTTCTACCGCCGCCTTAACGTCAGCTTTATTGGCCCCCTTCTGGACCTGGAACACGTACTTACCACGTTCCTGAAGTAGGGTGCTCTGTTCTGTCACGATTGGTCGAATCAATATGTCATAGAGACTCATGCCAAGCTCCCTGCTTCCTCTCCATTGCGAGAAGCACGTCCTGGCTTAACGGTCGGGTGACCCCAGATTTCGTTCACGGTGTCAATAGCATTTTTTGAAATGACTATGTTGCGGACACGTGTGACCTCAAGCGGACTGAGAAGTCGGGAAGCCATGGTGTCTGTATTTGGAATGTTTCGCACGGATCGTCTGAGATCGTCCGTAGGAGCTGTAGTGACTATGAGCGTGGTTCCCTTTAGTTCAAGCGCACTCATCATATCCAGAATGATCTTGGTGTTTGGGCCGTTGACGGCAAGGTCATCAACAACGGTGATGTAACCGTTTTTTACCTTATCCGACAACGCGACCCGTAAGGCTCGCCTGCGCATCCGCATGGGAAGACGCTTGGAGTGATCTCGCGGGGTTGGCCCATGGGCCACTCCACCACCACGAAGCCCGGGGTTACCTGAGTCACCAAGACGGGCTCTTCCTGAGCCCTTTTGTGATCTGAGTTTGCGATTCGAATGAACCACCTGGCCGCGTGTTCGGACACTGTGGGTTCCCTGCCGACGATTAGCTTGTTGTGCAACAACCGCTTGGTGAAGCAGAGGGCCATTCATCGGCTCCGCAAAGACGTAGTCGCTTACCTGCACGGTAGCAGCTAATTCTCCGGCCATATTTTTAACTTCAAGTTCCAAGATGAATCAGTTCTAAGTTCCGCGATTTCTCTGCGGCCTAGTAGTTGCCGTTTGCCCTTTCAATACGGAGCAGCGCGTTTCGTGCTCCGGGAACGCTTCCGCGTACCAGGACGATGTTGTTCTCTGAGTCCACCTTAACGACCTTGAGTCCTCGGGTGGTAATTTTGTTGGTGCCCATGTGGCCTGCCATACGTGTGCCTTTCCAGACACGGCCCGGAGAGCTACCTGCTCCGACGGATCCTGGAGCACGGTGACGGTCAGACTGACCATGAGTTTTCGGACCACCCGCAAATCCATGCCTGCGTACCCCACCGGCGAATCCTCTTCCGCGAGTTTTACCGGAAACACTGACCGTGTCACCGACCTCAAATATCGCGGCATCAAGAGACTGCCCAACCTCAAACTCACTGAGATCAGATGCCTTGAACTCCTGCAAATGTCGGAACCGTCCACCGGAGCGTTGCTGATGGCCAGCCGCCGGCTTGTTCAGACGCTTGGCGTCCTGGAAACCGATCTGGATAGCTTCATACCCATCTCGTACGTCAGTGCGCACTTGTGTAACGACGCAAGGACCGGTCTCGATCGCCGTTACAGCGTCTACGGTCCCGTCCTCGTTATACAAAGTGGTCATTCCGACCTTGCGGCCTAATAGGCCCTGTATTCCCATTACTTATCTTTGCTCGTTCTGTTGTTTGTTGTTTCTACAACTTGATTGAAATATCGACACCGGCAGGCAGGTTAAGTCGTGTCATGGCGTCGATGGTTTTTGATGTCGGTTCGTGAACATCTATGAGTCGCTTATGCGTACGTAGCTCGAAGTGTTCACGGGATCGTTTGTCAACATGAGGTGACCGGATGACGCAGAACCGCCGGATCGATGTCGGCAGAGGAACGGGTCCGGCTATATTTGCACCAGTACGCTCCGCTGTCTCAACAATCTGAGTCGCGGACTGATCAAGCACTCGATGATCGAACGCTTTCAACACGATTCTTATCTTTTGTCCGGGCATATTACCTTCCGTTCACGTCTCAACGTGAACGGACCCTCATCGGCTGACAAGGGTCCAAGTGTCTTTAAGTAGTTGCTCCTGCGACCTCGTCTGCAATGTGACGGGGGGCTTTGTCATAGTGGTCTAGTGACATCACAAAGGACGCGCGCCCCGTGGTACGGGAACGCAGGTCAGTTGCATATCGGAAAGTCTCGGCAAGCGGAACAAAGGCGTTAACTACCTGAGTTTCGTTCTCACCCTCCATGTTCTGAATCTGGGCTCGTCGTGAGTTCAGGTCGGCGAGTACATCACCTAGGAACTCGGACGGCGTGATTACTTCCAGCTTCATGATTGGCTCAAGAAGGGCCATCTGTGCCTTCTGCGCAGCCGATTTAAATGCCATTGAGCCAGCTACGTTGAACGCCATCTCTGATGAGTCAACTTCGTGGTGAGAACCATCGGTGAGCACGATCTTTATATCGGTAACTGGGTATCCAGCAAGAACACCGCTGGCAGCTGCTTCACGCGCCCCTTGTTCAATTGGCCTGAAGTACTCCCTGGGCAGAGTAGAACCAGTGATCTCGGATTCAAATTGAACCCCTTCACCAACACCTAGCGGCTCAAGCCGCAGGGTGCAATCACCGAACTGTCCGTGCCCACCGGTCTGGCGTACGAGGCGACCTTGGGCCTCTGCGATCCGGCCTACGGTTTCACGGTAAGCAACTCTTGGGTTGCCTACATTCACATCAAGGTTGAACTCACGCCGCATACGCTCCACAACCACGTCTAAGTGGAGTTCTCCCATTCCCGCTAGAACAACCTGTGCTGTCTCTTCATCTGTACTAAGACGCAGTGTCGGGTCTTCATCGGCAAGTCGGTTAAGAGCCACGTCCATCTTGTCTTGGTCTGACCGTGTCTTCGGTTCGACCGCGACAGAAAGGACGGGCTCAGGGAACTCGATCGCTTCAAGCATGATTCGGTCGTTATTTGCAGCCAGTGTGTCACCGGTGCGAGCATCCTTCAGCCCAATGACCGTGACAATCTCGCCCGGGCCAGCTGCAGTGATCTCTTCGCGTCGGTCCGCGTGCATCCGCAGAAGTCGACCTATTCGTTCCCTATTGCGGGTGCGCGGGTTGAAGAGGGTTGCACCCGTTTCAAGGATTCCAGAATAAACCCGGATGTATATCAACCGCCCGACATGCTGGTCCGAGACCACTTTGAAAATTAGGACACTGACAGGTTCATCTACTGATGCATCTCTGGTCATTGTCTCGCCGCTGGCCGGGTCCACACCCTCGATAGCTGGAACGTCCAGTGGGGACGGAAGGTAGGACACAACGGCGTCCAGCAAGGGCTGTATACCACGGTGCTTGAGAGCGGTTCCAAGCAGGACAGGGGTGATCTTGAGATCTATTGTCGCTTTCCGCAACGCGTTGACGAGAACGTCATTTGAGATCTCTTCGTCGGCGATATACGCCATCAGAAGGTCGTCGTCAGTCTCGGAAATCTTTTCGACCAGGTTGGCTCGGAAGGTCTCTGCCTCGGAGAGCAAGTCGTCAGGGATCGGGGCCTCAACGGCTTCAACCGCGTCAGCTTCTTGGTAAACCCAGGCCTTCATCTCTATCAAGTCGATGATGCCCTGAAAGTCGGCTTCTGCGCCGATCGGAATTTGAATTGGCACGGCGTTTGCGCCCAGCCTACGTGAGAGTGACTCGACCGCTTTTGTGAAATTTGCGCCAGCCCTATCCATCTTGTTGACGAACACCATGCGGGGAACGGAATACCGTTCGGCCTGCCTCCACACGGTTTCTGATTGTGGCTGTACGCCAGCAACAGCATCAATAATTACAACCCCGCCGTCCAGAACACGTAGACTGCGTTCAACCTCTGCAGTGAAGTCGACGTGACCAGGGGTATCGATGATGTTGATCTGGTGGTTTTTCCACTCTGTCGCTGTGGCCGCAGATGCGATCGTGATCCCTCGCTCGCGTTCGAGGTCCATGAAGTCCATCACTGTGGTGCCGTCGTCAATATCACCGATCTTGTGAGTCATACCCGTGAAGAACAGAACGCGCTCACTCACCGTCGTCTTGCCGGCGTCGATATGTGCGATGAATCCGATGTTTCGGATCATCTTTAGATCGATATTTGAAGCCACTTTAGTAGCCATTCGCGTTTAAGTCCGTACTCTCCGGGCTCAATGCCGGTGGAGCCTACGACCCCTCCGGAGATGAATCCTGTTTTGATTACCAGCGGTAGTGGACGAAAGCCCGGTTGGCCTCCGCCATTCTGTGAAGTTCTTCTCGTCGTCGAACGGCAGCTCCCTGCCCTCGTGAAGCATCTAGCAATTCGTTGTAGAGACGTCGCGATATCGGCGCCCCCTGACGGGCTCTGGCCGCCGTGATAAGCCACCTCATTGCCAAGGAGACACGACGTTCGGGTCGGACCTCGGTGGGGACTTGATATGTTGCACCACCGACTCGCCGAGGTTTAACTTCAAGCATGGGCGTCGCATTGCGGATCGCTTGCTCAAACACCTCGAGTCCAGGTCGACTCGTTTCACTTTCCAGCATTTCAAGAGCGCTGTAGACGGCTCGCTGTGCCACGGTTTTCTTGCCGCCCGTCATGAGACGGTTCGTAAAACGAGCCAGTTCCACGTTTCCGAAACGCGGGTCTGGGTCTATTGTTCGTCGCTCTGCTCGCCTTCGCCTTGCCATCTTTATGATCACCTTCCATTCAGGACATGTTTTGTTTCTCGTCGAAACGAGGTTCCCAAGTCATTCCTATCCTGGAAGCGTTGTTTCCTTTCCACCAAAAACCCCGACCAGTTTCGAGCCAGATGCCCACAGGGGCCGTACAACTCTTTATGTCGGGGTGGTTGGGTCATATAAAGACCCTTTAATTAACCCTGCGGTCGTACCGCACCGTACTTGCTACGCCCACGGCGGCGGTCGTCAACACCGGAAGTGTCGAGCGCCCCTCGCACTACGTGATAACGAACCCCAGGGAGGTCCTTTACACGCCCGCCTCTTACTAGGACGACTGAGTGTTCTTGAAGATTATGTCCTTCACCGCCAATGTATGCAGTGACTTCCATTCCATTTGTAAGTCTGACCCTGGCGACTTTTCGAAGAGCCGAGTTTGGCTTCTTCGGGGTGACCGTCTTTACCTGAAGGCACACACCTCGCTTCTGTGGACTTCCATTGCCGCGTCGCATTCGGTCCGTCAAGGAGTTGTAGACGAAACTAAGAGCTGGCGTTTTGGATTTTCCACGCGTGCGCTTTCTCGGCTTGCGCATCAGTTGGTTCGCTGTCGGCATTACCCCGCCCTAATTAGGTTCCCCGCGTCGCGTTTGTTGAAGTGGTCAGATACGATGACAAAAAGGGAATACCCCTTTGTCCACATCCCGTCCGTAACAAACGACAAACGAGAAGTATAAGAATCCCCGATGGTCTAAGTCAACGGAAAGAGACATCATTAAGCGCCGCTACGGTGATTTTGACGCGATTAAGATTCGATAAGTCACGTCAGGTAGTACTAACATTGTGACCTGTTTCACGTTTAATGTCTCTTTTTAGAACAGAGTAGACGGTCGATCAATGTCCCTTAGGAGCCCGACAAAAATTTACAGGAAATGTTTCCGGATAACTGCTGCGAGCCTGTCTCTGCACCGCTCAGGACCTGCATTACCAAATAACGGGACTGTTGTTATATGACGACACTTTTACTTATCGGGATTCAGGACCAAGAAGCAAATCAGCTGGAGTCCGAATTTGCCCGATTGAATCACGATGTGAGCATCGTACGATTGCCAGAAGTCGGAATTCCGGGCGGTATTGATGTAACGCGCTCGGTCGCTGTCCTCTCAGGGGTGGCTGAAGAAGGTCTTCTTGAACAAATCGAGGCGGCGGTCGAACTTTCACTAGTGGTGATTGTGCTAATGCCGAAGTTCGTCATAAGAGACGATATTGACGTGTCCCGTGGGCACATCGATTTTTGCTTCGCTCCATACAGGGCTGAAGAGTTATCTGCGCGGATTGGATTACTTGCCAATCGGTCACGTGACGCCACTGGTAACGTAGTCCAACAGGGCGAGATCAGAATCGACCTTGATCGTTATGAAGTAACCGTTTCGGGGCGAAAGGTTGATCTGACATTCAAAGAGTATGAGTTACTTAGGGTCTTAACCTCTAATCCAGGGCATGTGTATTCGCGGGACGTACTACTGGAGACGGTGTGGGCATACGACTACTACGGTGGGACGCGCACGGTGGACGTCCACATACGGCGATTGCGGAGCAAGATCAATGATGTCGAGCATCAATTCATTGAGACCGTGTGGAACGTGGGATACCGGTTCAGAATCCCCGAGGCGTAATTGAGGGTTTCATCTTCCTCAGTGCTTAATTTTCTCTACGCCGGAGGGTGGTCCACCACAGTTTCGGAACATTGGCTTAGACCAAAGCCCGGCCACTTCGTTTGACCACGCGACCACCAATTACAACATCGCTTACTTTGAACAAGTCCTTGATATCGTTTGAAGGGTCCCCTGACACTGCCATAAGGTCAGCGCTCAATCCCGCCTTGATGGCGCCCGTCTCAGAACTCAGTCGCAGTGATTCGGCGGTGTCGACTGTAGAGGCAGCTATCGCCTCCCAGTTTGTAAATCCAAGTAGGTCCACGAAGGACCATGCGTTAGCTGCAGACATATCGAACTCGCCGTGGGCCATTCCCATATCTAGCCCGGTTACGAATCGGACCCCCCGTGCTCGCATGTCCCGTAGTACGACATCATGCTCTTCCTCGGTTACCTCCGTGGCGGAAACGGCCCAATGGGGCACGCGCGATGGGACATCGCCGGCTGCAATGCGTACGTCTCCGACCATGATATGTCCGGTGGTTGGATCCGCCCAGATTCCCTTATCAGCGGCCATCTGTGCTATGTCGGGATCATAGTTGAGTTTTTTAGTGAAATCAGAATCGTACCAACGTGCATGGATCAGGCAATGAATCCCGGCTTCGACGCAATTTCGAACACCTTCAGCGGCCAAGCAATGAGAAACTATTTGAACATTTAGACGTTCTGCTTCCTCTACAGCGGCTCTCAGGGTCTCAACTGGATACTGAGCAGATCTTGGGTTGGCGGTTGGAGTAAACATGCCGCCAGTCGACATTATCTTTATGACGTCCGCCCCTAACTTCACCTGTTCACGTACGGCACGGACTACCTCATCGGTTGTATCGGCTTCGCGCCCAAAAAACCAACAATGACCGGCGGTAGTCGTGATTGGGGCTCCGGCAAGCTGCAATCTTGGCCCTGGAACCACGCCCGCCTGCACAGCGTTGCGAACGGTGAACACTACATCTATCGGACCTCCAAGGTCGCGCATCGTGGTTACACCGCTGAGTAATGCTGTCCGGACATGGTCTACAGCACGAGCTAGGAAAAACTCTTTGGAATCGTTGAAAGCCGCTTGCTGTGTGTTGACAGGATCTGATCCTGCTGCTGTGTGCATGTGCGAATGAGCTTCGATAAGTCCGGGCAGAAGCGAAACATCCCCTAGTTCATGAACTTCATGCGTGTCACCAATGCCATCAGGTAATACTTTCTGGGGCAGAACGTCTGAAATGCGCCCGGATTCCACGATAACAGCGTGATCGACTAACCAACCCGTCACAGATTTATTGGCTACGCGTGATGCTTTATATACGGAATTTAGGGTCAATCGAGATCGGTCCTCGCAAGAATGAACGCAGGCGACGTGAAGAAAGTCTAGCTATATGGCTATACCAGTGCTCGACCATCCAACTTGACTGGGACACCGCCTTTAACTACATCGGTCGAAGTCGCAAGCGCCCGGATATCGATCGACGGATCTCCATTGACAGACATCAGGTCAGCTACCTTTCCATGCTCAAGTGTCCCAACGCTGCTTTCTACCCTGAGTGCCTCTGCTGTCACAGAAGTTGAGGCTGCTACGGCTTCCCATGGTGTGTAACCAAGCATTTCAACGAAAGAAATTGCGTTGTATGCAGTTTTGTCATAATCAGCGAACGCCATCCCCATGTCTAAACCCGCTGTGTAACGCACGCCTTTAGCTCGCATGTCCTGCAAGACCTCTATTGTCTGTTCAGACGTCGGTCGGGCAGCCGCTACTGCCCAGTGCTGACTTCGTTGCGGTGCGCCAGCGGCGCGTGCTTCTTCTCCCAGTACCGAAAGTCCGATGGTCGGATCTACCCACCGACCTTGATCGGCAAGTTTTGCAGCTCCGTCCGGGTCATAGTCCAGTGCCACGGTTGGATCAGAAGAGAGCCATCGACAGTGAATGATTTGATGAATTCCTGCTTCGATGCAATTACGAATGCCTGCTGTAGCGTGTGCATGGGCGACGACGTAAATTCCCATACGTTCAGCCTCGACCACAGCGGCACGCAGTGTTTCGGCTGGGTATTGGGTCATCCGAGGATTTGAGGTCGGGGTGAAGTTACCACCGGAAGCCATAATTTTGATGTGATTTGCACCAAGTTTTACCTGCTGACGGACTACCTTGACTACCTCCTCAGCGGTGTCTGCCTCTGTTCCGAACATCCAACAATGGCCGGCAGTGGTCGTAATTGGAGTCCCGGCTAGTAGTAGTCTGGGTCCAGGTATGACGCCAGATTCAATGGCGTCGCGTACAGGGAAAGCTACCTGATTTCGAGACCCGAGATCTCGCATCGTGGTGACTCCTGACAATAGAGCTTTACGCGCTGCCCCTACGGCGCGAATCACCATGCGGTCATCGCTTTCAGAGGTAATGTTTGCGAAACCATCCAAATCAGGGCTGACGTGAAGATGCGAATGCGCTTCCACGAGACCGGGCAAAAGTGAAACATCGCCGAGGTCATACACTTTCTTGTCGCTCATGTCTCCGAGCGATGTGGAACTGACCACTGCCTCAATCCGTCCATCATTCCCTGTCACTACCGCGTGGTCATCCAGCCATCCGTCATTTCGGGCATTTGCTACTCGGTTAGCTTTGAAGACTGCTGCCTGGGGCAAAATCGTAATCCTCTCGCGTCTCGTGAACTGGGTTGCCGCCCATTCCATCATAATTCGGACAAGCGACCCGGATTCTAACGGGGTCGGACGTTCCGTGTGGGGGTGCCAGAGGATGGTTTGCTCCATGTCGTAGAAAAATCAAGATCGCTCGATCCCGTCTTTAAGAGAGCTTTATAGCCCCCGGTGAATGTTGCGGCAGGTCTGGAGCGGAGGCATAATGCGCCTTCTGGGGTCGCCGTCCCACCGGGCGCGTTCAGGTGTTTCGTGATCGTTTCCGGTGCAGCCCTGTAGACTTGTAGGCGGCAAGATTCGTAAAGGAGCTCAGCTTTTGCATCCGTTCGAGTATGTCCGCGCCGCGAGTGTGGACGAAGCAGTGGCAGCCCTCGCCAAACATGGCGATCGCGCCCGACCGTTTTCCGGCGGGACCGACGCCCTTGTGATGGCGCGAGCAGGCCGATGGGATCTTGATGCCCTGGTCGACATCAAGCACATTCCCGAGACTAACGTCTTGGAACTTGGTGCGTCCGAGTTTCGTCATGGGTCCGCAGTACCTTGTTACAAACTCTATGAAGATGAAGAAATATCTTCTGCGTTTCCTGGACTGGTGGACAGCGTCAGTATCATTGGCGGGATCCAGATTCAGTCGAGGGCAGGCCTAGGAGGGAACCTTTGTAATGCTTCACCTAGTGGTGATGGTATTGGTTCCCTAATTGTCCACAATGCCACGTGCGTGATTGCCGGACCGAACGGCACGCGTGAGGTGGCGGTGGAAGACTTCTGCACTGGCCCCGGCCGATCCGTGATTGGTGATGGCGAGATGCTAGTGGAGATGAAGATGCCAACTCCAAAGAAGGGGTTCGGAGCTGCTTATCAGCGCTTCACGCCTCGGAATGAGATGGATATTGCCGTAGCAGGCGTCGCTAGCTCCGTGCAACTGGATGGCAATACGATTGTTTCTGCACGTGTTGCATTGGCAGCGGTTGGTCCTACACCTATTCTTTCGTCTGCCGGCGATTCCTTGGCAGGCAAAGAAGTTAGCGCAGAAAATATTTCAGCAGCAGCCCAAATTGCGAGTTCGGAAGCATCTCCGATCTCCGATATGCGTGGCACAGATGAGCAACGGGTGCACCTGGTGGGAGTATTGACCCGTCGCACACTTGAAAGGGCCGTTGAACGCGCCCGGGAGAACAACTAAGTTGGTCGAAAAAGTAAGAGTGAGGGCAACCCTCAACGGAGAACCAGTCGACTTTCTAGTTGCACCGTATGAAAGCCTGCTTGACACACTTCGTGACGAGCTTGGTCTTACGGGCACAAAAGAAGGTTGCAATGATGGTAACTGTGGCGCCTGCACGGTCAGTCTCGACGGCCGAATCGTCGACTCGTGCTGTGTACTCGGAGCTGAGCTCGACGGTTCAGCGGTAGAGACCATCGAAGGAATGGCCGAGCCTGGTCAACTGCACCCGCTGCAACAAGCGTTTCTTGAGGAAGCCGCTCTGCAATGCGGTATTTGTACTCCAGGATTCCTGATGTCTGCAAAGGCGCTACTTGAAAAAGATCCTCATCCCAGCGAACACGACATAAGGTTCTGGCTTGCCGGAAATCTGTGCCGTTGCACGGGATATGACAAAATTGTGAAGGCGGTCCAG
Source organism: Dehalococcoidia bacterium (assembly GCA_046583495.1). GTDB lineage: Bacteria > Chloroflexota > Dehalococcoidia > Lucifugimonadales > Lucifugimonadaceae. The sequence continues at coordinate 30,870 of JAYGCF010000053.1, read as the reverse complement.
AAGGTCGCCGATTCGGCCTAGGGAGGTCTCAATGACAACAGAAACCACCAAGGGCAAGTACAACGTAATCGGGACCCGTCCTATCCGTCACGACGGACACGACAAGGTCACCGGAAGGGCCATATACGGGGCGGACGTTAAGCTTCCCGGACTTCTACAGGGTGCTGTACTGCGCAGCCCGCATGCACATGCCTATATAAAGTCGATAGACACCACGGCTGCGAAAGCCATGCCAGGTGTACGCGCCGTCGTGACGCATACTGACTTCCCGGCCGCAGAGGCTAATCTCGTTGATCTTGGAGAAGGCGCTGTTAACTTCAAACATGCGTCTAACAACGTGATGGCGGAAGATAAGGTGCTTTACAAAGGTCACCCTGTTGCAGCCGTAGCAGCGGTAGATAAAAACACCGCTTTGGAAGCTGCTGCTCTGATAAAAGTCGAGTATGACGTACTGACTCCTGTAACTGACGTTATGGAAGCCATGAAGCCAGGCGCGCCGATCTTGCACGCGGATCTTGAAGGGCAAGATCTTGGCGAAAAGATTGTTGGGGAGACTAACCAGGCGAACCATCTCCGCCATGAATTCGGAGACATAGACGCTGGATTTGCCGAGGCAGACCTCGTCATTGAGCGAGAATTCACGACCTCAATGGTTCATCAAGGCTACATAGAGCCCCACAACGCAACCGCAAACTGGGACGAAGAAGGCCGAGTTACGATCTGGACGAGCACCCAGGGATCATTCCCAACACGTCGCCAGGTGGCTGGGGTTCTCCGAATGACCGACTCTCAAGTCAAGGTCATTCCTCTGGAAATTGGTGGTGGGTTTGGAGGAAAAATCCCGAGTTACCTTGAACCAGTCGCAGCTATTCTCTCTCGTGAGACGGGACGACCGGTCAAGCTTCTCATGGAAAGAACATCGGTTTTTGAGGCAACCGGACCGACTCCGGGCTCCTGGATGACGGCAAAGCTCGGTGTGAAGAAAGATGGCACGATCACTGCAGCGACTGCAGACATTCGCTTTGAGGCAGGTGCTTACCCGGGCTCTCCGGTTGGTGCAGCCATGATGTGTGTCTTCTCCTGCTACGACATCCCCAACACGAGAATTGACGGCTACGACGTGGTAGTGAATCGGCCGAAAACAGCCGCTTACCGGGCTCCCGGTACGACACAAGCCGCGTTTGCGTTCGAGACTGTGGTTGATGAGGCTGTTGAAGAACTTGGGATGGATCCGATCGAATTCCGACTCAAGAACGCATCAAAAGAAGGCACACGTCGGGCTGACGGTCCAATCCACCCGATCATCGGAAACGTCGAAACGTTGGAGGCCGCAAAAGCTTCCGACCACTGGCAGACGCCGCTTGAGAGGAATGGACCGGACGGCAAACTACGAGGTCGTGGGGTTGCTTCCGGATACTGGTTCAACATCGGTCTGAAGTCCGCTGTTACGATCTCCGTCAATGAAGATGGAACCGTGGCACTGACTGAGGGTTCAACCGACATTGGTGGGTCTCGTGCTTCCATCTCCATGATGGCGGCTGAGGTTCTTGGCATTCCGGCTGCGGATGTACGCCCGCATGTGGCCGACTCAGAAGGCATCGGCTATACCGACGTCACTGGTGGAAGCCGCACAACGTATGCTACTGGCTACGCCTCTCATGACGCAGCACAAGACGTTGTCTCGCAACTGCGCGAGCGAGCGGCCAAACTCTGGGATGTTGAAGTCGGTGAGATCGAATTTGCGAACGGCAACTACCAGTCGAAATCAGACCCTGAGCTGAGGTTGTCGCACAAAGAACTTGCCAGTAAGCTCGGCTCGACGGGCGGACCGGTTATTGGGAGTGCTTCAGTGGATCCGGAAGGCGCTGGTGGGGCATTCTCAACGCAAATCGCCGACGTCGAAATCGATCCGGAGACAGGTAAAACTGATGTGGTTAGGTACACCATCGTCCAGGACGTTGGAACAGCAATCCACCCGTCATACGTCGAGGGTCAGATGCAAGGTGCAGTAGCACAAGGCATTGGATGGGCGTTAAACGAAGAGTACTTCATGAATGATGACGGTGCGATGGTCAATTCAAGTTTCTTGGATTACAGGATGCCGACCACTTACGACTTGCCAGCGATCGAGACGATTATCGTTGAAGTACCTAACCCGGGACATCCGTTTGGTGTTCGCGGTGTAGGTGAAGTTCCGATTGTGCCACCAGTGGCTACGATCGCGAATGCTATTCACGATGCATTAGGGATTCGTCTGCGCGAATCTCCGATGAACGCTGGCCGAATCCGGAAGGCGCTTGACGAAAAAAGCTAAAGCTACTGCCAAGGTCTTTTAACTGAAAGCAGAGTCATAAGAGGCGCTCCTGTAAAAAGGAGCGCCTCTTTTTTTTTATTAAATTTCTCGTTAGTGAGCTAAAATTGAAACTGTCTCAAACCGGGAATGACTGGAACAAGTACCAGCCGATTGTTTTTAAAGTTCAGAAGGTGATCCTGGATGGCCCGAGTTTTTATTCCTCAGCCGATGCGAAAATTGACTAACGGTCAACTGGAAGCGCAGATCTCCGGCAAGAACCTTCGCGAGGTAATCGATAATCTCGATAAGGCGTTCCCTGGAGCGAAGGATTTCATACTGCAGGACGGAGCGCTGAAACCAGGGATCGCAGCAATAGTCGGCGAACAGGCTACGAGACAGGGATTACTCCATAAAATTGAAGACCCTGAAACAGAGGTGCATTTTCTTCCCGCAATTGCAGGTGGTTGAGTCGCAAAAACCTCTAAAAACACTTCTACGGGGTTAACCATTCGGTTGACTCCGCACTGCCTACGAAAGGAAACCAGTCGCAACTAGGCAATTTGCGACAGGAAGGCAATATTCATGATCGAACAAAAACAGGCTTCATCACAGGTCATACTCAATACTGAACCAGAGCCATTTCAGTTTGAGGATGGCCCTGTTCTTAATGCTGAGTCTAAAGGCGTGGTCGCAGGAGCTATAGGGGCGATCCTTAACGCGGTTGGCGAAGACTCCTCGCGCGATGGGATTATTGACACACCATCTCGAGTGGCGCGGATGTACGACGAATTGTTATCCGGGTACACCACCGACTCGGCAAAACTTTTAAACAACGCATTATTTGACGTTGAATATGATGAGATGGTCGTAGTCAAAGACATTGACTTCTACAGTATGTGTGAACATCACATGCTCCCCTTCTACGGTCGTGCATCCGTTGGGTACTTGCCGGAGGGGAAAGTTATCGGGTTATCTAAAATTCCTCGACTTGTCGATATGTTTGCTCGCAGGTTGCAAGTGCAGGAACGTATGACGCAACAGGTTGCGAGGTTCCTAGAGGAGTTAATAGCGCCACGAGGTGTGGCCGTTGTTGTAGAGGCCACGCATCTATGTGCTGCCATGAGAGGTGTCAAGAAACACCACTCACGTATGGTCACTAGTGCCATGCTGGGTGCCTTCCGTGAGAACCCATCAACTCGTAATGAGTTCATGATGCACATTGGCACCGGCGCCGACCCGCTGATGTGACTGTATGAACACTCGGAACAAAGTCGCTCTTGTGACTGGAGCTGGTGTTCGCGTCGGAAACGTTATAGCCCGCAGACTTGCTGATTCTGGTGCCCGAATTGCGGTCCATTACCGTAACTCAGGTTCTGAGGCGCGTGAGTTTGTTAAAAATGTCAACCACATGGGGGGGGAAGCGGACCTGTTTCATGCAGATCTTGTGGACCGCAGGCAAGTAGGGGATCTTGTTCCGGCGGTGATCGAGCGGTTCGGATCACTCGACGTGCTTATAAACAGTGCGTCAATATTTCGTGATCGTTGGTTGGATGAGACGGATGATGGCGATTGGGATGAGAACCTAGCAGTGAACGTAACAGCACCCTTTGTGTTGTCACGGGCGATGGCACAGTATCTGGGTGATAGTCCTGGGAAGATTATTAACCTGACCGACTGGAAAACTACTCGTCCAAAGCGTTTCGCATATGGTGTAAGCAAGGCGGCACTTGGTGGTTTGACTAAGTCTCTGGCAGCGACGCTAGCGCCATCTGTGCAAGTCAATGAGGTAGCGCTTGGTGCAATCCTCCTACCCGTAACAGCAGGCACTGAAGACAGTCACGAACTATCGGAGAAACTGTCTTCACGTACACCGCTCGGAAGGCTAGGCACGCCGGAAGAGGTGGCACAGGTTGTAATGACACTCATCGAGAATGACTACATCACCGGCGAAACCATCTACGTTGATGGAGGACAAAGGCTTTCGCGTACATGACAAGTGATCAGATTCAAATCTTTGGCCTGCGCGTCGATTGCATCATTGGCATCAATGATTGGGAGCGGGTTACAAAGCAGCAAGTGGTCATAGATATTACTCTCCACGCCGATCTAACCAGCCCCGGGAACTCTGATGATATCGCTGACACGGTTAACTATCGAAACATAAGCAAGGCAATCCAGGCACATGTTGAGTCATCTTCCTACAACCTCATAGAGGCGATGGCTCAAAATATAGCGACCATATGTTTAGATTCTGGAACTGTTCTCCGGGTAGATGTAAGCGTTCAGAAACCGGGGGCATTGAGAGGTGCAGATTCCGTGGGCGTCAAAATTAGCCGAGGTAGCTAAGGGTGATCGGGTGTGGTCTGGATGGCACCAGTCGTCGATTCGCTCGGACAGTGTTGTGTCAGGAATGGATTCCATTACGACGAGATCAGAACGACTTCACATTTCATTGATTCTCACAGCACACGCATTCCTCCCAAATTTAACAAGCCCAATTGAATAAGGTCATTAACGGCGAGTGCGTATTCGGACTCGGACCGATGCCCAGCGAGGTCTACCCACTCTCGGCTCCAGGTCCCGGAGGGTCTATTTCCAGCGGTCCACGTAGCCCGGGCATGGCCCATGCGGCGTCCGGGTCCGTGGTTTTTACCTGCGCAACGAGTCTTATAAATCCCTGAAGCCGGGTGTATTCCTCACGCACGTCTGCTCTTGGATGCTTCCAGTCGTACATGTATCTAACAGATCGTACTTTGGCCTGGACCATTTCCTTGGTGCAGTTGAAACAAGGCCTAAGGGTCGTATAAACATCGGTCCCCTCGACGGGTGTTCCGAAACGAGCCGCTGAAAGGATAGCGTTCTGCTCTGCGTGTACGCATATGCATAGGTCGTACGCTTCACCGGAGGAATACCTACTTCCACGATTGGCACAGCGATCGCAGCCGCCTTCTTCACAGTTCGGAAGTCCCTCAGCAGTTCCGTTGTATCCGGTCGAAACAATTCGATCTTCACGAACTATGAGTGCCCCGACCTTGCTGCCACGACAATTGGCCCGTGCACGCACTGCCAGGGCGATTCCCATGTAGTACTGGTCGCGATCAGGTCGTATATGGGGTATTTCAGAGGTGATAATGGACCATCCCGCTGCTTATCTAGGTTCCCCTAACTGTTTGATAGGCAGGGGAGCCCCTTAGACTGATATTCTAGCTTTAGTTTGATGATCATAACTCCCGATATCGCCCAGCAAGTGTTCTGAGACTTAACGGGCACAGGAAAACGTATTGACCGGCATAACTTCTCGCTCGACGCTTCCAGATTCCCGAGGTCGATTTGGTGACTACGGGGGGCGCTTTGTTCCAGAGACACTGATGACTGCCCTTGAGGAACTTGAACTTGAGTACACGGCGGCGTGCGTTGACCCGAAGTTCAATGAGGAGTTGGATGACCTCCTCAACAACTACGTAGGTCGGCCTTCTCCCCTCTATTTTGCGTCCAACCTCACCAGGGAACTGGGTGGTGCTCAAATCTATATCAAGCGCGAAGACTTGATACATACGGGCGCACACAAGATCAATAATGCGGTCGGGCAGGCCTTACTGGCCCGCCGGCTCGGTAAGAAGCGCATCATCGCTGAGACCGGTGCTGGTCAGCACGGAGTAGCCACGGCGACGGTTTGTGCCATGTTTGGGATGGAATGCGTTGTGTACATGGGTGAAGAGGACATCCGCCGACAGGCTCCCAATGTCAGGCGCATGGAGTTACTCGGTGCAAAGGTTGAAACCGTTAGGTCTGGCAGTAGAACTCTAAAAGACGCAATAAATGAGACGATCCGCGATTGGGTTACAAATATCGAGACTAGCCATTACATAATTGGGAGCGTGGTAGGGCCGCATCCGTACCCGATGATAGTGCGAGATTTTCAGTCTGTTATCGGGCGAGAATCACGTGAACAAGTACTGGCAGCTACGGGTCAGCTTCCCGATTATGCGATTGCATGTGTCGGTGGTGGTAGTAATGCGATAGGCCTCTTCAGCGCATTTATAGATGACGACTTGGTTCGTCTTATTGGTATTGAGGCAGCTGGTGCAGGTACCGACACAGAAGAACATGCAGCGACTATGACGAAGGGTCGACCGGGCGTGCTTCATGGAGCTATGTCCTACCTGCTACAGGACGAACATGGTCAGGTGCAGGAAGCCCACAGCATATCGGCAGGACTCGACTATCCGGGTGTTGGACCCGAACACAGTTACCTTCGTGACACAGAAAGGGCCCAGTACGTCGCGATCACCGATGCCCAGGCCCTTTCGGGGTTTCAAATGTTAAGCCGTAGCGAAGGAATTATTCCGGCTCTAGAACCCTCGCACGCAATCGCCTACCTGTCAGAATTTGCTCCGACGCTCGACCCCAGTACCGTAATTTTGCTCTTGCTTTCTGGCCGGGGGGACAAGGATCTAGACACTGTGATAGAGGCATTAGATAACACCTAACATGACGCGGGCAACTGGTCCTACCCCAGAACCTTCCAAAGCTATTGTTGTTTGGAGTTTAGGCTGATGCTAGTCTCTCACTACGATATTGACCGGAATTCGCAGTGTTGATGCACCAAACAAATATGCGGATACGAATCCAAAGTAAGTGATTCTGGATTAGGAAAGGCCAATCCTTGGCTGAAGGGTTTGCGGATAACTGGACGATCATAGCTATCGCTGGTGGCGTAGCGGTGTTGTTCATTGGAATCTTGTTTCTCGCCTCGTATTTACTAGCGCCGAGACGACAGATTGGGCGTGGTCGTATCCCCTATGAGTGCGGAATCGAAGCCTCACCTTTTTCGTGGTCACGGACGAACATACGCTATTACGTATTCGGGCTGGCGTTTCTCATATTCGATGTAGAAGTTGTTTTTTTGTTCCCTTGGTCCGTGATTTTTCTTGAAGCGACGGCCGCTGTGTTTTACGAGATGGTTATTTTTCTCGGCATCTTGATGTTTGGACTGACGTATGCGTGGCGTAAGGGAGCTTTGAAGTGGAAATAGTCGAAGGCCAAGGAAACGTCGCAGGTCAGAGCCTTTTCCAACGTTCCATGGTCCCGGGGGTGATCACCGCTAGGTCTGACCAGCTTTTATCAATGGCGCGCAAGTCTTCGTTGTGGCCACTTACTTTTGGCCTCGCATGTTGTGCCATTGAGATGATTTCCACCTATATGCCGCATCATGATGTGGACCGATTTGGTATCGTCACATGGCCGTCACCCAGACAATCAGATGTCATGATCGTCGCCGGCACCGTCGTGAAGAAAATGGCGGAGCCAATCAAGCTTTTATACGAACAGATGCCCGACCCAAAATGGGTTATCGCAATGGGTAGTTGCGCCACCAACGGTGGGCCTTATTACCGATCGTATTCTGTTGTAATGGGGGTGGATCACCTGATCCCGGTAGACATTTATGTTCCGGGGTGCCCCCCCCGACCTGAAGCCTTGATGGATGGATTCTTGAAACTCCAGCGGAAAATTCAGACTGATGCTTGAGAATGTGATCCTGGATGGCCGCTGAAGGGGCGCCAAAATCCTCGCAGTGTCAGACGAAGGATCTACAGGCATCTATATCACTTCCACCTGAGGGCGTTGTGCTTGCAGGTAAATTGTCTGTAGCGCTCCATAAATACGGCGTGGATGTCGGGTCAGCTATTGACGAGGTGGTTTGTAGGGTGCCGGTTGCGCATCTCATAGATGTTTGTCGATTGCTTAAAGACGAGTCCTCATTTGGGTTTGAATATCTACGACTTCTCACTGTGGTCGATTACATCGAGCAAGATGGTGAGTTCGAGATTGTTTATCACCTGTTTTCGCTTTCGAATCACCACAAGATGGTGGTCAAAACTCGGATAGGAGAGGATCAACCGTCTGTCTCATCTGTAACTTGCGTGTGGCGGGGTGCGAATTGGTACGAACGTGAGATGCATGATCTGTTTGGGGTTGATTTTCAAGGACATCCAAACTTGTCTCCGCTGGTCCTTCCAGAAAACTTCGACGGGTTTCCTGGTCTCAAGAGTTACCCGTTAAACGATTATGAAGAGTGGTAAATCTTGCCTGAGTCTCGATCGTCGCTGACCGTGAATAATAAGGTTTACGACAGCATAAGTTCCGAACCCGGGACCGTAGACATGATGGTCAATATGGGGCCGCAACACCCCGCTACGCACGGCGTGTTCCGCATGGAGCTACGTGTCGATGGCGAACAGGTTCGGGATCTGATTCCACATATCGGGTACCTGCATCGCGGCTCAGAGAAGCTCTGCGAGTATGAGTTGTACAGTCAGATCATCACACTGTTTGACCGATTGGACTACATATCGAACTTCAACAACGAGTTGGTAATCGTTTCTGCTGTCGAGAAGTTAATGGAAGTCGAACCACCTCCCCGTGCTGAGCTGATCCGGATCATCATGTGTGAATTCAATCGTATAGCCAGCCACTTGCTCTTCTATGGCACTTTCGCCATAGACATGGGTGCGATCACCCCGGTCCTCTACAACTTTCGGGATCGTGAGAAGATTCAGTCGCTCTTTGAATCGGTCAGCGGTGCAAGGATGATGCACAATTATTTCCGGGTTGGGGGGGTGAAAGAGGATGTAAAAAAAGACTTTGTTTCCCGTGCGCTTGCACTATGCGATGACCTTGAACACGGAGTGGATGAGACAGACCGTCTTCTGACCGAAAACGAAATTTTTGTGGAGCGTACCTTGGGCGTCGGTGTGATCTCCGGCGAAGATGCCCTCGATTGGGGTCTATCTGGCCCGGTCTTGAGGGCATCTGGAATCCCTTACGACGTCCGAGTAGACGAGCCATATTCTAGGTATTCTGAACTGGACTTCGGAATCCCTGTGGGAAGTGCAGGAGATTGTTGGGATCGGTTTTACCTGCGGATTTTGGAAGCCCGGGAATCAATCGGTATCATTCGCCAAGCTATTGCACTCATGGAACCCGGAGATACCATGGCGCAGATCGGTCGAATAGCACGACCGGCGGCAGGTGAGGTGTACGCTCACTGCGAAAACCCTCGTGGCGACCTAGGCGTATACATCGTGAGTGATGGTGGCGATAAACCCTATCGTCTTAAGGTCAGGCCACCGTCCTTCTGTAATCTCCAGGCACTCAGGGACCTAACAATTGGTCACTACATAGCGGATGCGGTTGTGATCTTAGGGACGCTTGATATCGTTCTGGGTGAGGTGGACCGGTGAGTTTCATCGAGATCCTCTTGGCGATTGTCGGGTTGCTGGGCCTTTTCACAGCATTGGTGGTAGTCGTTCTCTCACTGACATGGATGGAACGCAAAACTCTGGCCCGGATCCAGCAACGTGCTGGTCCGTCTGTTGTTGGACCACACGGTTTGTTGCAACCAGTTGCTGATGCGATGAAGTTAGCGACCAAGGAAGACATAATCCCGAGTTATGCCAACAAGTTGCTATTCTGGATGGCACCAGTTTTCGTGGCCGTACCCGCGTTTCTGATCTGGGTTGCTATCCCGTTCGGGGATAAGCTAGCGGTGATGACCTTGGATCTCGGGTTGCTTTATCTGGTCGCCATTAATGGAATTGGTGTTGTTGGCCTACTCATGGGTGGGTGGGCGTCGTCCAGCCGTTATTCCATGCTTGGTGGCCTGCGCGCCGCTGCGCAACTAGTCAGCTACGAGATCCCGATCGTGATCGTGATTCTATCCATAGCTGTACTCGTTCAATCACTGTCGATTGATGCAGTGATTGCTGGGAACACGATCACTATTAATGGGAGTGAAAGAGTGCTTCCTGGACAGGCAGCGATCCCATTTGCGTTAGTTATGCCGATGGGGTTATTGATTTTCTTCGTCGCTGGTCTTGCCGAACTTGGTCGGACTCCATTTGATATTCACCATGCTGAGTCTGAGGTCGTGGGTGGCCCTTTTGTTGAGTACAGCGGCGCGCATTGGGCAGTCTTCTTCTTGGCCGAATACCTGAACACCTTAATAATCAGTGCACTCATCGTTATCCTCTTCTTTGGTGGATGGAGTTGGCCCTCTCCACCAGGTTCATTGTTTGGAAACGAACTTTCGTCTACCTTGACCGACTTTATTGGTGTGGCCTGGTTGATGGTGAAAACCTATCTCGTAGCAGGCTTTATTTTCTGGATACGGGGGACCTATCCCCGATTGCGAATTGATCAGTTGATGGCGTTCGCATGGCAAGTGCTCATACCTCTCTCATTCGTTAACCTCGTACTGGTTGCTACTGTCATGTTCTATGGCTGGCCGCTCTGGGTTATGACTGCGTTTTCATTGCCTATCATTGTGATTGTCGGCCTCGCTGTTCAACGAAGTCGTGGTGTGCGTGGCCGACCGCAAACTGTGCGGATACTAAGGAGATCAGCAGGGGAAATCGGCAGGCCTATGACGTCGATTGATGTAACAGCTACGGATAGGGGATAGGCCATGGGTACACCATGCTAGGCGGTCTTAAAGGCCTGGGCGTAACGCTTCGAGGTGCACTACGTCCAAAGGTGACAGCGGAGTATCCGAAAGAGCACCTTCCGGTGGATGACCGCTATATGGGGTTTCCCGCTTTGACATGGGATTTCAATCGTGATGAGCCTTACTGCACCGGTTGTATGGTGTGTGTGCGTTACTGTCCAACAGAGTGCATGACGGCAACTATGAAGGACAATCCAAAATTTGAAGAAGGTGTCAGTCACCGCAAGAAGATTATTCAGAAATTCGAGATCAATTTAGGTCGTTGCATTCTGTGCGGCATTTGCGTTGACGTTTGCAACTTCGACGCAATCGAGATGAGCCTGGAGCATGAGCGCAGTGAACGACTGCGTGACGGAAACCGAGTAGGACTTCCTGCGTTGCTGGACATGGGCAAAAAATACCAGGCACAGGTTGGATGGAGGCAATCAAAGGCTAGTCCTGCTTCGCCTAACGAAAAATTGGAGATTAAAGCGGCAGCAAACCCAGCTAAGGCTGTTGACGGTGGTGCGAAGGAGCAACCGGACTCAGATTCAGGTGAAGACGTAACTTGACCGCGCAACTCGTCGTTTTCTATTTACTGAGTGCCATTACAGTGGTGAGTTCGCTCGGCGTTGTCCTCACTCGTAACGTTGTGCACGCTGCTTTTATGCTCCTAGTGGCGTTGCTTGCTGTGGCAGGAATTTTCCTGGTGGCGATATCCGAATTCCTGGCCTTGGCCCAGGTATTGATTTACGGAGGGGCTGTGACCGTGGTGGTGCTGTTCGCCATTATGCTGACGCGATCAGACGATCAGCCTCGGTCCGACAATATTCAATGGCCACTTGCGTTGCTTGTAGCTACTGTGACGTTCGCTTTTATCGTGGTGGTGTTCGTGGCTTCGGATGTGGAGACTCTGGACGGTACAACAAGGGTCGCCACGGATACTGAAAGTAATTTTGAAGTCCTTGGCCTTGAATTATTTACAAACTGGGCGATCCCGTTTGAGGTTGCATCTCTAGTCCTACTTGTTTCCCTGATCGGAGCTATTTTATTGGCTCGCAATGTAGAGGATGGGGAGTAGCAAATGCTTGAACTCGTTCATTTTCAAGTTCTAAGTGCAGCTTTGTTCAGTATCGGTATTTTCGGGGTTCTTTCGCGGCGTAGTGCCGTGCTGGTTCTGATCTCTATCGAGATCATGCTGAACGCCGTTAATGTCAACCTTGTAGGGATAGCTGCCTTTTCCGAACGCGCCGCTGATGTACGAGTATTTGGTCACATCCTGGTGGTGTTTATCATCACAATTGCCGCTGCCGAGATCGGTCTCGCCCTAGCGATAGTGCTTCGAGTCTTCCGGAATCGTGGTTCAGCAAACGTTGATGAACTTAACGTGATGAAGTGGTAATGATGTTCGTGATGGTGGCACCGACCGAATCCATACTTACTGAGCGTAGTGCCGTGCGGCCGTCTTACTTGCTGGTGACGTTGAATGGGAACTGACACGGTATTTCTTGCTCCGGCAATTCCCGCAATCGGTTTTTTGTTGATCCTGTTGACAGGTAGACGCTTGCCCGAAATTGCTCCCTATCTGTCCATAACCTCAATCGCCGTTTCGTTTGTCGTGTGGGTCGTCGTTCTGATGGCATTCTTGAATGATGGACCTGGAAGCAGTTCTATTGATTGGTTTGAGGTCGGCAGATTCGAGTTTACTTGGGGTACGACGGTTGATGCGATTTCAATCGTAATGCTCGGCATCGTTTCTCTGGTTGCCATCGGTATCCAAATTTATTCACTCGAGTACCTTAAGCACGAGCCACGGCTTTGGTGGTACTTTGCCGTCCAGTCACTGTTTGCTGCGGCAATGATGACCTTGGTGCTTGCGGATAATCTAATTCTCCTATACCTGGGCTGGGAGCTCGTTGGGTTAGGTTCCTATTTACTGATCGGTTTCTGGTGGGAACGACGCTCTGCAGCAGAGGCAGCTAAGAAGGCCTTTGTGACTACTCGTATAGGTGATGTGGCGTTACTCATCGGTTTCGTTCTTCTGTTCAGAGAGACGGGCACATTTGATATTTCTACGATCATCACCATGGCACATGGCGGCTTAGTCGACTCGGCGCAACTCAAATGGGCGTTATTTTTGATATTTGCGGGTGCTGCAGGGAAGTCGGCACAGATTCCGCTTCATGTTTGGCTTCCCGATGCTATGGAAGGCCCTACACCGGTGAGCGCGCTGATTCACGCAGCGACAATGGTGGTAGCCGGTGTCTACCTGATCGTGCGCCTGTTCCCTATTTACCAGATGGTTCCTGAATCTCTGGACCTGATCGCCGTTATAGGGTTAGCAACAGCTGTTATGGGGGCTGCGATAGCGCTTGTGATGACGGACCTCAAGCGGATCTTGGCTTACTCGACCATTAGCCATATCGGCTTCATGATGCTCGCTATCGGTGCTGGTGCTCCGGGCGTGGCGATGTTTCACTTATTAGTCCACGCGTTCGCTAAAGCGAGTCTGTTTCTGGGGGCAGGGAGCATTAGCCATGGGTCTGGCCAGACAGATATACGAGAGATGGGTGGCCTCTGGCGCAAAATACCGTACACCACCGTTATATTTTCAATCAGCGCGCTTTCGTTGGTTGGGCTACCAGTTCTAGCGGGATTCTTCTCGAAAGACGAAGTCCTACTTGCCGTACATACCGGACGGCTAAATAACGGGTTTCTCCTTGTAAGCTTTCTGGCAGTGGTTTTCAGCGTGCTTTATACCGGGCGAATGTTGTACCGGGTGTTTCTCGGGCAATTGCTTCCCATAAATAAAGACAGCCATGAACCTGGCTTGCAGATGTTTCTGCCGATCTGCTTTTTCACTCTTTTTGCAGCTTGTTTGGGGTTGGCTGCGTTCGAGTGGAGTCACGGTTACAAAGGTTTCGTATCGTGGGTTACTGATTCGGAAGTGGGTTTTCATCTCGACCCTGCGATCACGGGTGTTTCTACGGTGATCCTTCTGGGAGGGTTGTCTTTAACATGGTTTATTTATGTACGACATTGGGTATCTTCGGCCACAATTCAAACTCGGCTAGGTGGACTGGCGACCGCGGCAGAGCGCAAGTTCTACTTCGATCAGGTATATCAGTGGGTATTTAATCGAATCGTCGTTCCACTGTCCCAGTTAACGTCATTTATTGACCGGGCTTGGGTAAACGATATCGGTGTCGATGGACCGGGCAAGTTAACACGCTTCAGTGGTGGGATTTTGAGGCATGTGCAGACGGGGAGGCTCTATAACTACGCCCTCGGGATGGTGATCGGCGCTATCACGCTTGGCGTTCTGTGGTGGTCGATATAAAGCATGAACACCTTCGATGACAGCGTGTTGAGCCTGCTGGTTGTGTTGCCGTTTGCTGCTGCCGTGGCGCTTATCCTTTGGCCGGGAGACGAGATTCGCCCGATGAAGTGGTTCTCGGCCGTGGTTGCGCTTACTTCTACCGCACTGGTTCTGGTGATTATGTTGCGGTTTGACTATACAGATGGCCCCCAGTACCAGTTTATTAATGAGACCGAGTGGCTAACACAACTCGGCATTGGATTTGATCTCGGGGTTGATGGCATTGCTGTAGCGATGTTGTCTCTGACAGCTATTGCCTTTCCGGCGGCAATTCTCGTTGGATGGAACGTCGACGCACGCAGCAAAGACTATTTGATACTGCTGAACCTATTGGTCGGTGGCGTGTACGGGACCTTCGTCTCTCTCGACCTGTTTTTCCTCTTTTTCTTTTACGAAATTGCTGTTCTCCCGATGTACCTGCTGATTGCTTACTGGGGATCGAGCACTACCTTCCCACGATTCAATAGGCTCAAGGATTACAGCGCCATGAAATTGGTGCTATTTCTAGTGGGCGGCAGCGTATTGATCTGGGTCTCGATTATTGCCATGTTTGTCGAGGCGGATCTCAACTCTTTCAGTCTCGTTGATTTCCAGCAGGTTGGATTTGATGAATCCTTCCAGTACTGGGTATTCCCACTATTGATGATCGGGTTTGGTTTGCTTGGCGGGCTTTGGCCGTTACACACATGGTCGCCGGATGGCCATGTATCTGCACCGACTTCCGTGAGCATGTTGCACGCTGGTGTGCTGATGAAACTAGGAGCCTTTGGCCTAATTCGGGTCGGGATTCAGACTATGCCGGAGGGTGCTGAGGCGTGGGCCCCCTTGTTGTTGGGACTCGGGGCGGTGAACGTCATTTACGGTTCCATAGCTGCAATGTCACAGACAGACCTGAAGTACGTTATCGGGTACTCCAGTGTTAGTCACATGGGGTATGTGTTCCTTGGACTTGCCACGCTGCACACTCTCGGCGTGACCGGGGCAGTTTTACAGATGTTCTCGCACGGCATCATGACGGCCCTGATGTTCACACTTGCTGGGGCTGTGTACCACTCATCTCACACACGTGATATTGGTATCTTGAGCGGGCTGGCAAAAGTAATGCCGGTCGGCGCGTTCTTCTTTGCCGTCGCGGGGTTTGCTTCGCTTGGCCTTCCCGGATTCAGTGGTTTCGTGGCGGAGCTACTCGTATTCCTAGGACTGTTCCAGACTTATCCCTGGGTTGGCGTTCTTGCTGTTATCGGTGCAGGCATAACTACTATCTACATGCTGCGTCTGTTAGCAAAGGTATATTTTGGTGAAACGACACAGCGATGGGAAAGCCTTCCGGACCTCAAGTTCAACGAAAAATTGGTGGCCGGAACACTTGCGCTCACTTTGCTTGTCGTAGGACTCGCACCGTTTTATTTAATTGACATTATTCGGGCTGGTGTAAGTCACATACCGGTGGTTACCGGATGAACGTTAATTTCTCGCTACTGGTTCCCGAGTACGTTCTAGTCGGGGTTGCGTTTGTCATCCTGACCGTCGATTTCCTTGTCCCGCGTCACCAACGCGTTCATCTGTCATGGCTCGCCGCTGGCGGGCTTATCTTGAGCGCCGTTATCGCGATGGTACGACGCTGGGACACGGTTGAGACCCTGTATGAGGGATTGTTCATAGCGGACAAATTCGGGCTTTTCTTTTTTGTATTTCTGACGATTTTGACCGCCGTGATTTTACTTTTGTCACAGGATTACGTACGCCATCACATCCGTCAGGCAGGAGAATTTTATGCGCTTATGGTCTTCGCCACTATTGGTATGGTCGGTATGGCGCAGGCAGGCGAATTACTGACAGCCTATGTGGCACTCGAGCTTATGAGTTTTAGCCTGTATGTCCTTGTTGCTTTCAGGCGTGACGACTCAAACGGTAACGAGGCTGGGGTTAAATACATTGTGCTCGGGGGGTTCTCATCAGCGATCTTGCTATATGGAATAAGCATGATCTGGGGAGCTACGGGGACGACCTATTATTCTGGCATCTCTGAGCATCTGCTCGCGCATGAGGGGGGTCTCGATCCCACGTTGATACTAGGACTTGCGCTGATCCTCGCGGGCCTTGGATTCAAAATCGCCGCCGCACCGTTTCACATGTGGGCTCCGGACACATATCAAGGCGCCCCCACGCCCGTAACTGCGTTCCTTGCAATTGCCTCCAAGGCAGCTGCTTTTGCACTGGTGCTACGTTTGTTTACACAAGCGTTACTACCGGCGCTGGAGGAATGGCAGGTCCTTCTGGCGGTACTGGCAGTGACCACCATGGTCATCGGAAACACAGTGGCGATAGTTCAAACGAACATTAAGCGCATGCTTGCTTACTCCAGTGTGGGACAAGTCGGGTTCCTGTTGGTTGGCGTGTCTGCCCTCGGGCATATCCAGGACGGAGTGATCATTCCTGTCCCGCTGGCTTCGGACGCTGTAATGCTTCACCTGATCGGGTACTCGTTCGCTAATCTCGCTGCATTTGCTGTGGTGATCGCCGTCTATAACCACATTGGTTCAGATGAACTGTCTGCCTACAAAGGACTCTCGCAGCGTTCACCTTTCCTGTCGATGACTATGGCCGTCTCACTGTTTTCCCTAGCGGGTCTTCCTTTCTTCGTCGGGTTTCTCACTAAATTTTACTTATTCACAGCAGCGGCTGAGGCTAATTTATTGTGGCTTGCAGTCGTGGCGATGGTGTCGAGTGTTGTGTCGCTTTACTACTACCTCATGGTTATCAAACGTATGTTTATTGACGATCCGGCTGGGTCCAGACTGATTCCGTTGAAAATCCGAGTCCCGTCCATTAGCTGGCTGCTAATCGTGGTCATGGTTATAGGGACCGTCGTTCTTGGTATCTATCCACAGCCGTTAGCTGATGTCGTCGGTGCTGCAACAGAATCAATTCTGACAGGGGCTTAGTAATCTCTCGATGATTGGAATAGCGTTATTTTTGTACGGAAATCAAACATTCTTTTACCGGAGCTAGGAAAGGCGTATGACAGGACCCCTGGAGGACGTTAAGGTCGTCGAATTCTCGGAAATCATCGCTGGTCCCGTCAGTGGCGTGATGCTCTCAGACCTTGGTGCAGACGTGATCAAAGTGGAACCGCCATGGGGTGACCCTTGGCGTGTCGGGGGCGGACCGTTTGCACAATACGAGTCCAGGGCTTTTATTGCCGTCAACCGCGGTAAACGTTCCATTCAGTTAGACCTGACAAAAGACGATGGACGTTCCGTCGCGCATCGACTCGTCAGTAGCGCCGATATTGTGGTCACGAACCACCGCCCTGATGTTCCTGCCAAGCTAGGTATCGATTATGAAACCCTTCGTGACATAAACCCACGCATTATTTACGCTGAAGCGTCTGCATACGGGTTGAAAGGACCCTATGCAGGCGGGCCTGGATATGACGTATTGGCTCAGGCCTTTAGCGGAATTATCCAATCTGAAGGAATCATGTGGCGAGGCGTTCCCCGGATGATCCGAACAACGCCGTTCGTAGATTTTGCAACTGGGTACGCTATCGTCCAGTCAGTTTGTGCAGCCCTTTACCATCGTGAAAAAAGCGGCCGTGGGCAGAAGATCGGCACCTCACTTTTAGCAAATGCCATGATGTTCCAGTCAGGGCAACTGGCCCGCATCCCAGGCAACCCGACTGAGTCACAGCGTTGGTACGATGAAGACCTGCTGGCTCTTCAGCAATCAGGCCTTTCATATGGTGATCTCAACGACATATACAACGAAACGCGTTGGTTTCCATCGCACGTTCTCACTTACTATCGGCCATACCAGACCTCTGACGGGCTGATAGCCGTTGCATGTTTGAGCGAACCCCTTCGTAAGCGTATGGCCGAATGTGTCGGTTTCGAAGACCGAAGATTTGATCCTGGATGGG
Organism: Dehalococcoidia bacterium; assembly: GCA_046583495.1. GTDB lineage: Bacteria > Chloroflexota > Dehalococcoidia > Lucifugimonadales > Lucifugimonadaceae. The sequence goes on along the minus strand of JAYGCF010000053.1, from coordinate 12,791 downwards.
ACTTGGAAGCCCCAGAGTCTGTGGAATACGCGGACGAGCTTCTTGTCAAAGTCGAGCACATGGTCGCGGAGAAGACATCTGAGGATTGGCTACGTATATTTCATAGTGCAGGGGTTCCGGCCATGCCCGTTCAGTTCGTAGAGGGACTTTTGGACAATGAACAGGCCAAGGCCAACGATCTCGTGATAGAGCATGATCATCACGCGGCGGGAAAGATCCAACTGGTCGGCCCTCTATCTAATTGGTCTGAGACCCCACTGGAAGCAATTCAACCATCACCGGCTCTTGGTCAACATACGGTGGAGGTTCTGTCTGAAGCGGGCTTTTCGCCTACTGAAATTAGTGCGCTACTCGAATCTGGAGCCGCACTGGGATAAGCTGCGCCATCGTGGCATGCAACGTGGCCACGCAATATACGTATAAGCAGGTGTTATCTATGGCTGGTCCGCTCCAGGGCATTAGGATTGTCGAGTTCTCACAGATCATTGCCGGACCGATTAGTGGTGTCCTTCTTTCGGATCTCGGTGCAGATATCATCAAAGTTGAACCGCCATGGGGAGATCCGTGGCGGGGTGGATCGGCGCCGATAAATGCAACTGAAAGTAAGGGTTTCATAGCTGTAAACCGTGGCAAGCGGTCGATCTGTCTGGACCTGAACTCAGAAGAAGGTCAGTCGATAGTTCACACGTTGGTCTCAGAGGCTGACGTTGTGACGGTGAACAACCGTGCGGATGTGCTTGATGCCCTCAAGATCGACTATGAAACTTTGCGAAAGATCAAGCCAGACTTGGTATACAGCGAGATTACGGCGTTTGGCCGTGAAGGGCCGTATGCTGGGAATCCGGGCTATGACCTACTGATGCAAGGATTGACCGGTGTGATGGCTGCTGAAGGGATCATGGACGGCTACAGGTCGGGTGATCTCACGATGAACGAAGGTGTACCGCGGTACCTGACGGTAATGCCAATGGTCGACTACGCAACAGGGTACTCAGTTGTTCAGTCCGTCTGTGCTGCGTTATTTCACAGGGAGCGAACTGGTCAAGGTCAGAAGATCGAAACATCCCTGTTCGCCAACGCTCTTACGATCCAAGGTTTATCCCTGACACAGGTCGAGAACGCTCCATCAACATCGTTTGACTTTGTCCAGAACGAACTTCCGCTCTTGAGAGAAGCGGGTCTCAACTACCAGGAGATCGATGCCATATATCGGGAGCGACGACCAATTCCGTTTGGCGCCTTTATTTATTATCGCTCTTACCAGACGTCTGACCAGGTGATCACACTCGGTTGTTTGAGTGAACCACTCAGGAAGAAGGCAGCTGATTGCCTAGGAATAAAAGACATCAGGTTCGACGAAGATTACGATCCCACTTCTGAAGATTCGGTTCGGTTCGCTATAGACCTTGCCCATCGTGTCGAAGAGATGATTAAAGAGAAATCGGCCAAGGAATGGCTTAATATTTTTCACGCTGCCGGTGTTCCTGCTGCTCCGCTACTCTACGTCGAAGAGATGATTGATCATCCACAATCTGTGGCTACTGGAATGATCATGGAGCAGCAACATCCAGTGGGTGGAAGAGTGAGGTACTCTAGCCCTCTCTCAAGGTGGTCCGAAACGAAACCCGAGCCGGTTCGTATATCACCTGCTCGTGGTGAACACACTCGTGAGATATTGGCGGAGGCCGGTTACTCGTCATCTGAAATAGAGGCGTTTCACAAGAGGGGGTCAGCGAAAACGGGCTGATTTATACCATAAACGCGTACCGGCGTAGTCTGCGCGCGACCCCACATTCTGCAGGGAAGAAGGCAGGTGACACATGGTCGGCCCACTTGATGGCATCAAGGTTGTCGAATTCTCGGAAATCATCGCTGGACCCGTGAGTGGCGTGCTGCTCTCTGATCTTGGCGCGGACGTTATAAAGGTAGAACCACCTTGGGGCGATCCGTGGCGTGCGTCGCCGACCCGGGTCGGGCCACCGGAAGCTAAAGAGAGCCGAGGCTTCATAGCTGTTAATCGAGGCAAACGTAGCATACGAGTGGACCTTACTGATCCTGATGGAGTGGAGGTAGTGCATCGGCTAGTGGAACGCTCTGATGTGGTGCTAATAAATCACCGACCAGATGTTCCTGCCAAGTTGGGTATTGATTACGAGACCCTGTCTGCTATCAAACCAGACCTCATATACGCTGAGCTGACGGCGTTTGGGCGTCTGGGGCCAGAAAGCGCCAAGCCTGGATACGATTTGATCATGCAGGCGAAGACGGGACTGATGGCGACGAACGGCATGATCGATAATGGTGTTCCACGCGTCATTCGGGGTAGTCCTCCCACAGACTTTGCCACGGCGTACGCGGTCGCCCAGGGGGTTCTTGCTGCGCTATTTCATCGAGAACGTACAGGGCGAGGCCAGAAGATTGAGACCTCTCTGCTGGCTAACGCTCTTGCAATCCAGGCCCTCACGGTGACGTACGTTCCTGACGCACCATCTGCACAACATCGTATGGTGGTAGAGGACCTTGCTGCAATTCGTGAGGCTGGGTTGCCATATCAGGACGTCAATGCCCTGTATCAGCAAAGTGAGCGCACTCCCGAGTTTAGGCCTTATTACCGGTCTTATCAGACCAAAGACTGGGTGATAGCTGTTGGCTGTTTGAGCGAACCATTACGTTTAAAGATGGCCAATGCCCTGGGTTTAGACGATCCCCGCTTCAAACCTGGATATGATGAGTTGAGTGAGGAGGGCCTGGAATCTGCGCGTCGGATCGCTTTGGAAGTGCAGGAAATGTTTCTGCAGAAACCCACGGCTCACTGGATAAATCTATTCGATAGAGTTGGTGTCCCCGTATCTCCACTCAAGTTCGTTGAAGAGATGGTTTTTGATCAACAGGCGCGTGCAAATGGGATGATTGTGGAACATCAACACCCTGTTGCGGGATCTGTTCAAACAGCCGGACCGATTCTGAAAATGTCTGAGTCCCCCAACGTAGCCGAAAAACGGTCTCCACAACTTGGTGAACACACGCTGGAAGTGTTGACCGGACTTGGATACGACGCAAACAAGATTGAATCCCTGTTAGAGTCCGGCGCTGTGTCGGGGAATGTAAGCCTGACCTACGGAGATTAATCTCTAACTGCTGGGAGGCCCCATCAAATGCCCGGTCCACTCGAAGGTGTACGCGTTATTGAATTCTCGGAGATTATCGCCGGTCCCGTCGGTGGTATGTTGCTTGCTGATTTTGGTGCAGATGTGATCAAGGTAGAACCTCCGTGGGGCGATCCATGGCGCTCTACTTCGCCCGGGCCGACGGGGCCGAACGAAAGCCGAGGGTTCATCGCTGTTAATAGAGGTAAGAGAAGTATACGGGTGGACTTGACCAAGTCAGGGGGTAGGAGTGTTGTTCACAGGCTGGTGGAACAGGCGGACGTGATCGTTCTCAACCACCGCCCGGATGTCCCGGCGAAGCTGGGGATAGATTATGACACTCTATCTGCAATCAACCCTAAGATTATTTATTGCGAGGTCACGGCGTACGGACGGTTGGGTCCGAATCGGGAGTTACCCGGTTACGACGTGATCGTTCAGGCGATCACCGGGATGATGACCTCCGAGGGCCACGACGTCGATGGCCTTCCAAGGGCTGTGAACGTGTCACCGGTCTCGGATATGGCCGCCGGATATGCCATCATGATGTCGGTGTCAGCAGCCCTCTACTATCGAGAGAAGACGGGCAAAGGCCAGAAGATAGAGAACTCACTACTGCAGAACTCGCTGCGTATGCAGCAGAGCAGTCTGACACAGGTAGACGACTTCCCGACGCCAAGACAGATATGGCGCGATCAGGATTTGCCTGTTTTGAAGGAGGCAAAGGTTCCTTTTAGCGAAATCTACGCCATGTATCGTGACCAGCGTTACAACCCAGAATTTGCAGCCTATTACCAGCCGTATGAGACCAAAGACTGGGTGATTTCTATCGGCTGCCTTAGCAACCCGCTACGAAAAAAAATGGCCGATGCGATGGGAGTGCACGACATTCGCTTTGATCCCGGATACGACCGTGAGTCACCGCAATCGGTCACGTTCGCTGAGGGTTTAATCGTGACCTACCGAGACCTATTCAAGACGAAAACCACCGATGACTGGATGAAGCTTCTCACCGAGGCTGGTGTACCGTGCGGGCGCATGAGTTTTATCGAGGAGATGGTTTACGACGAGCAGGCCCTCGCAAACGGGATGATCGTAGAAACTAAACACACGGTCTCTGGCAATGTTCGAGGTCCAGGCCCGCTTTCAACGATGAGTGAATCACCGCTAGAAATCACTCGGGCAGCACCGGCTTTCGGAGAACACACCGATGAAATCCTTCGGGAAGCGGAGTACTCCGACGAAGAAATAAAAACCCTCAAGTCGAACTCAGAGGTGTTCTAAGAGCCTTAAAGTTCAGCCAATCGCACTTCTACACCCTCTGAAGCGCTCTTAATGGCTCCGAGGGCAAAAGCTAGGGCGTGAACTGCTTCTTCGCCGTCCATATCTGGTTGTGTCCCGTTCACTATTGCGTCCGTAAAAGCGTGAGCCGCCAGTCGAAAGCTGTCGCCCCAATCAGTTTCCATATCGCTGTACGCTCGAATCTCACCGTCTCGGTACATCTCAAGAGGCGCTTTGCCGAGCATTTCCCCCGTGCACCGATTGATCCAGAGGATTCCTCGTGTTCCGGTGATTTCGATCCACTCATCAAGAGGGTAGTACTTCGTCCGTACCATCATGTCTGGTGCAGCCACCATGTTCCAGCTTCCGAACTGCCCACTAGCGTGCTGCCACGAGATGACCGACGGGATACCAGTGAATCCACCTGGACCATCCAAGTCCGCCATAGCGTGAACTTTATCGACTCGGCCCAGGAAATAGGACACGATAGATGTAATGTGATACCCGTAGTCGAGAATTGATTGAGCAGGTCCACCGCGAGCAGCGTCATCACGCCACGCTTGTGCATCTGGGGGAGTGTCAATCCCACCCTTCCCATTTCCTCGGACCATCATCACTCTGATCGATACCACATCGCCAATCTCGCCTGCCTCAATCATTGACTTTGCCTGCATGTATGGCACATACGTCCGATAGTTCTCAACGACCCTAAATACGCGATCACTTGCCGAGGCAGCGGCAGCAATTTGTCGGCCGTCTTCCATGGATATAGCCATTGGTTTCTGAAGTGATACATGCTTTCCCGCGGCTAGTGCCTCTAGGGTCATAGGAAGGTGCATGTGATGAGGTAGGAGTATCTCTACTGCATCGACGGTTGGATCGGCGAGCAACTCCCTATGATCCAAGTACGCCTTCTGAGCACCCCATTGATCTTTCCGGGATTGAGCAACACCATCTGCCGGATCGGCAATTGCGTACAACTCGCCTGTGGGGTTATCTCGATATCCGAGCTCATGTAACTGCGAGATAGTCCCAGCACCGATAAACCCGACCTTTACCCGATCATTACTCATGTTTCTCCTCGTTGAGGCATTCCGGCGACAGTTCTTCTTTGCGAAAACTTCTTTTGTAATTCCAACCGGAACTCGTCACTATCAGATTTCACAAATTATTTTCAGGAAACCATTCTCTTTGATTGAGTCGAATCCTATGCATTGTCCCGACGAAGTGCCAACCCTAATCGGTATACTGCACGGATGTTCAGAACAATCGGCCACACATTCGAACTTATAAAAACTAGTTGGACTGTCCTTATGAAGGACAAAGAACTGATTCTCTTCCCAATCATGGGTGGTATTGGCGTCCTGATACTTATCGGCTTGTTTTTCGCCATTGGCAAAGCCACAGGGACCATTGACCACTTCGAAGAGCCTACTATTTTCAACCCGCAAACAGGGTTAGAAGAAAATCAGATTACGGCTGTAGATATCGTCTTGGCAGGCGCGACATTCTTCGGCGCTTACTTTGTCATTATTTTCTTTAATGCGGCTTTGATCTCTGCGGCGCAGGAACGTTTACGCGGCGGGGACCCAAACGTTGGTTCTGGACTTGCACACGCAGCGAAGCACGTTCATACCATCTTTCTGTGGTCAATCATCGCGGCTGTGGTGGGTCTTATCCTGATGTACCTGCGATCCCGATCACGCAATAGCATGATGGGTTCTATAGGTACCAGTCTCCTCTCTTCCGGTTGGTCCATGATCACGTTCTTTGTCATACCCATTCTCGTGACCGAGGGTGTAGGACCGATACAGGCCATGAAGCGGTCTACGGGATTGTTCACAGCGACATGGGGTAGGCAGCTGACTTCCAACTTCGGGTTTGGAATCATTTACATGGGCGTGATGCTACTGGTTGGGGTGATTACGGCCGTATTCAGTGCAATTTCACCAATTATTGGGGTTCCTATAGGTATCGTAGTGTTCGCTACGGGAATCGGAACCGTGCAGGCAATGGAGGGCATATTTAAGGCAGCCCTCTATGACTATGCACGAGGAGAAAAGCCGCTGGAGTTCCAGGAAACCGACCTTCGGGGTGCTTATACGCCTAATGCGGCTGCTGCAGGTTACGCCTAGTTTCAGGGCTCAATACTCTCTGAACTGAGTCTGTATGCGGGCAGTAGAGGCTGAGTAGCCGACGCGCAATCAATCGGAGGGTATATATGTCTGCAATAAACGAACTCACCTGGATGCCCATGCACAAATTACGTGACATGATCACAAAGCGTGAGATCTCTCCTGTCGAACTGACGGAGGCTTCACTTTCTCGAATTGATAGATTCAACGATGAGTTGAATGCTTACCTGACGGTCATTCCTGACCAAGCGCTTGAGACGGCCCGAGCGGCTGAGCAGGCGGTTATGAATGGTGAGGGGATCGGGGCACTTCACGGGATACCCACTTCCATCAAAGATCTGGAACCAATGAAAGATGTCCGATTTACGTCGGGTTCTCTGGTCTACAAAGATCGAATTGCGGACAGCGATTCTCTTTCGGTTGCTCGGATCAAGAATGCAGGTGGAGTGATTCTTGGGAAAACCAATACATCTGAATACGGGCATATCGGTACGAATGAAAACCGACTGGGCGACGCCTGTCGTAATCCATGGAACACGGAATGTACCAGTGGCGCATCCAGTGGGGGAGCGGGATCCTCAGTAGCTGCTGGAATTACGACCATAGCGCAGGGTAGCGATGGCGCGGGCTCGGTTCGAATCCCCGCTGCTTTTTGTGGAATCTTTGGCATCAAGGCGACCCAAGGACGGGTACCGCGCTATTCAGCGGGAATGGACAGTTGGCACTGGTTTAACTACTCGAACGTTGGTCCGATGACTCGCGACGTGACCGATGCTGCCACTCTGCTGCAGGTTCTGGCTGGACCACATCCAGATGCGGAACACCTGACTATTCAGTCAGCACCCCCGGATTACACTACCGCGCTGAACCGCGGTGTCAAAGGTTTGAAAATCGCTTACTCGCCTGATCTAGGTGGTGTAGCTGTAGATCCCGAAGTACGAGAGGTTGTTGGACGGTCTGCAAAGTTATTTGAAGATATGGGTGCAACAGTTGAAGAGCCGGGTTTTCGGATCGACTCCCCTGAAGCAATGTTTGATCTCCTGATGACTATATGGCGATGCCGTACTTACTCCGTTAGTGGAGAGTTGTTAGAACAGCGAGAGTTACTCACCGATTACTTCAGAGATGGGCTGGAAGGTGGTCAAAAGGTAACAGGGTCGGAACTCTGGCATGCTTACTCGAGGTTGGAGTTTTACCGGAACTACGTTACAGAATTCTTCAAAGATTACGATCTGCTGCTCACGCCGACACTTGCGACCCCCGCTTTTAAAGTAGGTGAACACCCCGAGGTGATTGATGGTGTAACGGTCCCTGACAAACTTTGGGGCTTCACTCCATTCACCTATCCGTTCAACATGTGTGGAAACCCGGCAGCGACGGCACCGGCGGGCTTCTCTAGTGATGGACTTCCAGTTGGATTACACATTGTGGGGCGTTGGGGCGACGAAGAAACAGTATTGGCGGCTTCCAAGGCTTTCGAAGATGCTCAGCCGTGGGCAGACAAACGACCGGCTGGATTTGAGTAGCCTCCGGTAGTTTTGTGAGCCGGTTTCGGAAAGGTCTGGAAGGATAAGACTTTCTGAGTCAACTTCAAATAACTTCTATTTAGACCGGTTCAGATAATCGGAGCAACATATGGCAGAAGACCTGCACTACAAGACTATCCACGAATTGGCTCCGCTCGTACGCGATGGAAAAGTGACGTCGGTTGAGCTAACTGATTCACAATTAGAACGCATTGGACGGTTGGATGGTCATTTAAAATCGTACGCGACCCTGATGGCGGACAGTGCCCGAGAGCAGGCCAAAGTCGCAGATATCCAGACCGCATCAGGAAATTACCGCGGCCCACTCCACGGAATTCCCATCGCGGTGAAGGACCTTTGCTTCACCCGGGGTGTTCGAACTATGGGTGGGAGTGCTGTATTTGCCGATAATATTCCTGATTTTGACTCAACTGTGGTTGCGCGTTTGAACCATGCTGGTGCCGTTATGTTAGGCAAACTCAATCTGACTGAAGGTGCAATGGGTGGCTATAACCCTCGGCTGGATATTCCTGAAAACCCCTGGGCAGATGGTCACTGGACAGGTCAGTCGTCCAGTGGATCAGGCGTAGCCACGGCCGCTGGACTTGCTTATGGAACACTTGGAAGTGACACCGGTGGTTCGATTCGTTACCCGGCCGCGGCGTGCGGCACTGTGGGCTTGAAGCCGACATGGGGTCGGGTCAGCCGATATGGCGTGATGGATCTTGCTGAATCACTCGATCACGTCGGGCCTCTCACCCGTTCATCTGCCGATTCAGGAATCATGCTCCAGGTAATAGCAGGTCATGATCCACTCGACCCGACATCCCTTACTCAGTCAGTTCCAGATATGACCGGAACGCTGGATGTTGGCGTCAAAGGTATCAAAATTGGCTACGATGAACGCTACGCGTCCGAAGATCTTGAACCCGAGATCGTAAGATCTATCGCTGAAAGTGTGAAAGTGATGGAGAGTCTTGGTGCCGAGATCGTAACGGTGAAGATGCCTGAACGTCTCGGTGAATACCTGGAAGCATGGTCTGTGATCTGCTCGTCTGAAGCAGCGTCCGCACACACTGATACCTATCCCTCTCGGTCAGAGGAGTACGGGCCATGGTTTAGAGGTTGGCTCAGGAACGGTGCATCACACACCGCAACCGACTACGCAAAAGCAAATACTTTAAGGGCGGCATGTGTCGGAGAACTTCGTAACACCATGCAAGGCATCGATTTGTTGGCTTGCCCGTCTACACATCGCAGTGCGTATCCAATCACCCATGAAGAGCTTTATGGACCGATACCACCGAGTCGTGTCCCATGGCAATCACGGTTCACCGCGCCGTACGATTACGCTGGCCTACCGACAATCTCACTGCCGTGTGGGTTGAACGATAGGGGAGTTCCGCTCAGCCTTCAGTTTGTAGGTCATCACCTGTCCGAACAACTACTTGTCCAGGCTGGTCACGCTTTCGAACAGGCGACAAATTTCCACAACCTCCATCCTCCTGTTTAGAAAGACCGCGGCGACCGCATTCTTACCCAGTAAGAATTAATTCCGCGGGAAGGAAAGTCGGACGTCTAATTCAATGTCTTCAAATAGGCGATTAAGTCTTGGAGGTCGTTCGCTGGCATTCGACTGTAGGTCTTAGGCATGAGATTTCTGAAACCGTCCACCACGTAAACCCCAGGCGTTTGTATTGACTGCTGAAGATACTGTTCTGCCGTCAGTGTCGGGATACGAGATGCGGCTGATGTCCCGATTCCCGCCAACCCTGGGCCGGTCACGTCCTGAGTGCCAGTCGAGTGACAGGCAGAGCAACCCTCACTCTTGAACAGTTGTCCGCCGTTGAGAATGTTTGGAACGTGTGGTTCCAGGGAAGCGTCACGCGTAGTAGCAGTGTCACTACTGGTGGTGCAGGAGGCTAAAACAACTATGGCACAGGAGACCAGTAGGATCGAACGACTAAGGTTGACTAGTGCGTGCAAATGCCTTCCCAATTCGATCATGCTACACATCCACACAGGTGTAGTTCTGGCAGACTAATGTTTGAGTACGTTTAAGACCGCTGAACCTTCGATGGTTAACTCTAAAACGAATTATCAGTGGGGATGATGTACAAGTAGCATCGAATTCCGCTTTTAAAGGTCAACTCTAATGTAGTTATTGGTCGTCACACTCTTTTGATCGATAATCACTAGACGATGACTCCGGGTGCGCTAAGCTCACACAGAGCAATCTGTCGCAACCTTTTGTGACCGTGAAAACCGTCTGATGGCCTTATTAAGCGCAGTTGTTCGCGCGTTCGTATTAGTGGGACTCGAGTTACCGACCGCACGGAGGCCCCTTCAGTCATAAGAATGGGTTGAGGATTCCTACCCTGTCTAATTATTCGATTGCGAAGAGAACACTCCATTCGATCGGACACCAGGTTTGTGGCCTTTTGGGAGTATTGTTCTGGCCCTTTCACGCAATTGCGAACTTCCTGCGAAGTCGGCGACTCTGGAAAGGCATTTTGATTTTCCTGATCGCGTTAATGCTGCTATCGATCTCCAGATCGACGCATGTTCTCAGTCCTGCTCAGTCCGCCGCGCGTGGGTATGAATACGGTCTCGTCAGATGGGAAGTGTCCAACTTTTTCGATAAGTGGATGAATCAAGCCAAGGAATTCATTCCCGGACTTGGATCCTCAGATGAAGAGAAACGTCGGGCTCTGGACCGATATCTCGAGTTGAATAATGCGATCACGGTGTCTGAAAGGGAACTGGACTATGAGATTTCTGCCACTCACCCCGACCCTGACCGTCTCATCTTGTTGCGCAAGACCCTGGATGGGCTCGAATCAGAACGTCGAGGCTTGCGAGACGACGTCGAAGAGCTTCTTGAATCCACAATAGATGCTGTACTACGTGATCTGGGCATTGGCAAATTGACAGCACTTACATGGCCGCCGGTAGATTTCAGAATGGACGCTACGCCACCAGTGCTAATAACGTCCCCGCGTGAAATTATTCAACGCAACGATTCGATACTGATCGATGCAGATATAGCGTTGGAAGAACGCGAGCTAATAGAAGCCAAGGTATTCGAATTAGATTCAGATTTGTCCGCGATCGTGTTATCAACCGGGGGCGTCGCCACATTCCCGGCTGTAATACCGGACGATCGCGATCTTTTGCCGACGCTTGATGTCGCTGCACACGAATGGTTGCACGCGTATCTGATCTTTAGACCGTTGGGTCGAGCTTACTGGAGCAGCAGTGAGATGACCACGTTGAATGAAACCGTGGCAAATATATTCGGAGAAGAGGTTGGACGTTTTGCGTACGCTCGTTTAACTGGAGAAACTCTCCCTCCTATTGAGCAGATAGGCTCAGGTCATCCGTCAGACATGGATGTTGAAACCTTTAGCTTCCGCGCGTTTATGCGTGAAACCCGCATTACCGCCGATGAGATGCTTCTCGATGGGGATATTGAAGGTGCCGAGTCTTACATGGAAGATCGAAGAATTGAGTTGCAAGAGCACGAGATATTCATTCGTAAGATCAATCAGGCTTACTTCGCATTCAAGGGGTCGTATGGTGATAATCCGGCGTCCGTTAGTCCCATAGGGGCGCAGGTCCGTGAGTTACGGACATACGTCAAGAGTGTCGGAGACCTGGTGAAGGCTGTGCAGTCCGTGACAACGTATAAAGAATTTATTGATGTCCTTGAAAGTAAACGGACTGAGCACGGTTAGGAGGTGACATTTTTGGATTCACGTAATTACGTGGAGTGTTAACTCTTATCTTCAGCGTACTGAAAATAACTTTTTATAACGGCAACCGTGGATGTGTCAGGTATACTTCTACTGGCTCAATTAACAGGACGTTGACTGAGTCCTCAGACATTTAAAAACTTTGGATGACGAAGCGGAAAATGTTCCGCCAATCGTTTGGCCGAAGGAAATTCAGGCGTGGCCTTGGTGCCATAGCCGATCGGTGGGCGATTAAACGCCTCCGGCAGGAGTAATAATGGCCGCTGGTAGCGATCCCATACCACGGATAGGGCGGGATGAAATGTATCGTCCACCAGATAACAATGGTGGAGATAACGGCGGAAACGCCGGTCGTGAACAGGTCTCATTAGAAGATCTGATTGGGCGTTTTAAGGGTGGATTACCACCCATTAAATTCCTTGGCGGCGGTGGTGTTAGTCTGCTCGTTTTGTTAGGCATCATCGTTGCTGCTGTTATATGGCTGGCATCAGGCGTATTTACGGTTGATCCTGACGAGGAGGCGTCTCTGCGCCTGTTCGGCAAATACAACAGTACGGCCGGATCCGGGCTGAATTGGTGGTGGCCGTCACCAGTAGGCCAACGTGACGTTGTTCAGGTGACGCAGACGCGAACCCTCGAGTTGGGATTCCGAAGTGGATCCGAAGGAACGGCGTCAGCAACATTAGTCGCTGTAGAGGCGCAGATGATCACGGGTGACGAAAACCTTGTGGACGTTGGCGCTGTGATCCAGTACAAAATATCGGACCTCCGCAACTACCTGTTCGAGGTTGACGACCCCGGAGACACGGACAGAAGTGTCGGCATCGGCAGGCCTGACGGACGAACCCTGCGTGACGTTGCTGAAACGTCGTTACGCCAGGTCGTGGGGGCCCGCACGATCGACGACGCACTGACCGAGGGTCGTGAGCAGATTCAGGAGGACACACG
>JAYGCF010000037.1:0-3020 GCA_046583495.1 Dehalococcoidia bacterium | reverse complement strand
CACTGATGTAATCCTGGGTTACCGATCGATTTAACACCATTGACGTAAACCGGCATTTCAACATTGGTCCCGCAATCAACACGTGGCGGAACACCAAGTTCCGATTCAATCAATTTAACGTATTCGATGGCCGTGCCTTTCGTTCCGTGAGAGTTATTCATCGGCTCGCATGCCAGCCCAACCGAATTTGACTCCCCAGCGGCAAATCGCAGGAAGCCTATGTCAATCGTGAAGAGCAGAAAGCACACAATTCCAAAGGAGGTTCTAATACTCCGCATGTAATATCCCATCACAACTTGTAGCCCCTATAGATTTTAACAGGGAGATAGCACATTAGCATCTGATCGGCCGATATCATCCTGTCAATAACAATCGCTATTAGTTAGAGTACGCCCAACGATTCTGAGCATGCAGTTTACGCTGACGTCGAATCCAGATCTCCCCCGAGGACCGCAGGCGTTTCACAAAATCTTGTTAGAATGAATTCCTGATGGGCTGATATGTCAGCCGTCATTACCTCAGCAATTTCTGGGATCTGCGAGTTGTTCCCAAAATGTTTTAACATCCCTTTGTTTTGTCGTGTGATTGGCATAATTTCCGGTCCCGGAACCACAAAACTCATACTCATTGTCGCCCAGTAAACATCCACGGCGGAAAGCGACTCACCCACAAGATAGCGAAAACCTCGATTTTCCTGTGCGGCCAGCCGACGGACGATCAAAGCAATAACTTCGGCCATTTTTTCTGTAGCCGCAGCACTCGCCTCTTCGCTATATCCATATTTTCGGGCCAACGGACTGTCCCCCTGAATCCTCATGTTCCAGATAAAACCATCCTCGGCCAATATAACAGCGCAGAGACCGAACATATCGGCGCGTTGCTCATAATCGCGAGGAATCAAATTCGGTGACCCCGGTGCGCCCAATTGCTCCGTTAAGGCAAGCTGCTCTGTCCATACATTCCTTGGTCGCTCCTGATTGTGGAACATCGTGGGCAAGCTCGTCTGGCTAGTGAGTTCATATAACGTAGCCTGGCGGTCTTTCTGTGTGGTCTCGTCGATGCCCATCATCGGGTGTAACGCTCGGGTAACCGGTATGCCTTTAACGAAGCAAATGTTCTTAAGGGCTTCAGAGTAAAGCGCCGGAAGTCCTGGTATAAAAGTTATCCGGGTTCCAGTTGTCATGGCTGCTGCTGCTTCCAGCGTGATGAACTCCGAATTGGAAGAACTTCTGTTTTCGTCGGACCTTCGGTCGCCAGCCGTCATCACTTACTCCTACAATTGAATGATTGGTTAGTCTATAGGTCTATAGAAATGGTCGCCATTGTGGAACCGGCCACCCCGATACGCCATTGAACAGCCATTATGAGCTTATTGGGCACACACGCCACAGCCCTGACTCATTTGCTAATCAGGCGTACCGGTGAGGATCCTTCTTTCTTCCCACTCCCTAATCGTAGATTCATCAATACCTAATTCCGCCAATATTTCGTGATTATGTTTACCTTGCTTCGCGGCAGGAGAAAGAGCACCGGTGTCTTGGCCATTAAATTTCCAAGGCCCCTTGGGTAAACGAATCTCTTGGTTCCCTACCAACACCGTATACGTCGGCTGAACTGCTTCCGCCCACTCGGTAGTGAGCACTTCTGCCGAAGTCCGTACCTTACCGACAGCGAGACCACCAGCTCCCGATACCTGGTACTCGAGCTCCTCGAACGATCTAAAAGTGCGCATCCACCCCTGCACTTCGGCAAGCAACGCCTTGATATTCACTCGCCTGAGCTCCGGAGTCGTAAATCGCTCATCGAGCTGCAGATCATTACGGCCCATCATCCCGGTATAACGCAAAAACACCACAGGTGAAATGGGCGGCGCAGCAATCGTCACGAGCGTTCCATCTGCCAGTTCGAAAATCGGAGACTCAGGAGCTCCCAATGCTAACGGTTCCCCTTCAGCATCAAGTTCATTGATTTGAGCATGCAACCGTTCGTTGACGGCCAGCATGGTTGCCATCATCGAAACGTCCGCATGGACACCTTTTTCTGATGCATTTCGTTGGTTCAAACCTGCAAGCACAGCGATGGCACCTTGCAGACCAGTATAGACATCCGCATGACTCGCCCAGTCTGTTGTAGGCTTTTTCAACGTGTCCCCAAAATGATCCAGTTGCGTACGAGTCGCACCCGACTCAGCTTGGACCGTGGGCGCAAATGCTGGTCGCGTTGACCATGGATTATCTTGTCCGTAACCAGACATCGATACGTACACGACTTTAGGATTCTTAGTCACAACCGTTTTGTAGTCGAGGCCAAATGTCTTCATGGTCCCTGGCCGGAAGTTCTCTACAATGACATCGGCCTTCGTACATAACTCAAGCACAACTTCCCTCGCCTCAGGCCAGTTAAGATCTAGACTGATATTCTTCTTGCCACCATTCATTTGCAGGTAGTAAGCGCTCTGACCCTCCACCCGCGGTGCTGCGATACGCCCAATATCACCAGCCGGGGGTTCAATCTTAGTCACATCCGCACCTAACTCAGCAAGAATCCGCGTGCAGGTCGGGCCTGCCAGTACTCTCGTAAAATCCAACACTTTGACGTTTTCTAAGGGTTTCATCAGTTGCCCTCAAAGATTGCTGTACCCGGCCCCGTTTCTTTCAACGCCTTGAGACCTCGTTGCACATCTTGGGTTTCCCACATCACAGAAAGTTCTTTGGCTAGCGCCTCATCCGCCGCACGGACTCCACTCGATTCTGCAATACGTACGATCCGCTTGATGG
This sequence comes from Dehalococcoidia bacterium, assembly GCA_046583495.1. GTDB lineage: Bacteria > Chloroflexota > Dehalococcoidia > Lucifugimonadales > Lucifugimonadaceae. The sequence goes on along the minus strand of JAYGCF010000037.1, from coordinate 243 downwards.
CGTTCAAGGCAACGGTCGGTCCTGCGGCCAATTGCTGCGCAAACGCTAGGGAGGCTGATTCAAGCTCCTCGTCCGAAGTAACCAAGTTGATGACTCCCCAACGCTCTAATACATCTGGACTATAGCGCCTACCAAGCATCGTAATTTCCCGCGCACGCGCTGGACCAGCTCTCTCCACCAGTCGCTGCACTGCTCCCAACAAAGGGGCAAGCCCGATTCCGACTTCTACCGATCCAATTTCAG
>JAYGCF010000034.1:0-2598 GCA_046583495.1 Dehalococcoidia bacterium | reverse complement strand
TACGAGTTTGGCTCGCCCGAAATTCTTCGACCTCATCTAATGGAGAACTACATCAAGAAGGTCTTTATGGGTGAGGACCCAATGGATCGGGAGAAACTCTGGATTAATCTCGCGAAATGGCAAAGGGGCAGCGCAAACAATTTGACGGATCGGACAATTGCTGTCGCTGAACTGGCGCTCTGGGATCTGGTCGGGCGAGCATTGAACACTCCCGTATGGAAGCTGTTGGGTGGCTATCGAGACAAGGTTCTCGCGTACGGGTCAACCATGTGTGGGGATGAGATGGATGGTGGATTAGCCACTCCGGAGGATTATGGCAGGTACGCGGAGTGGATGGTCGAGCGAGGGTACAAAGCCATCAAACTACACACGTGGATGCCGCCAGTTGCCTGGGCTCCCAGCGTAAAGATGGATATCAAAGCATGTGCTGCGGTTCGTGAGGCTGTAGGACCTGACTTCCCCTTGATGCTTGACGCCAACCACTGGTACTCCAGGATTGATGCGCTTGAGTTAGGAAAAGGCATACAGGCTCTAAATTATTACTGGTACGAAGAGCCAATGGATGAGCACTCGACAGAGTCTTACAGGTGGCTTGCGGAGCAACTCGAGATCCCGATCATTGGCCCTGAGTACGCTTACGGTAAATTCCACACCAGGGCTGAGTGGATTATGAGCAAGGCATGCGATATCAGCCGCGTGGGTGTTCACGATGTTGGAGGGATCGGCCCGAGCATGAAAGTTGCTCATCTTGCCGAGTCATTCAACATGGATTGTGAAATCCACGGAGGTGGCTCTGGCAATCTGGCCGTTATAGGCGGTATCTCAAATACGCACTGGTACGAGAGGGGCCTGCTACATCCCTTCATCGATTACGACGAAGTACCTGCACATCTCAACAGCATCGTCGATCCAATGGACGGGGATGGCTACGTTCCGATGCCCACGCTCCCGGGATTAGGCGAGGACATCAATTTTGAATACATCAGCGGCCATACAATCTCTACCCACTAATCGGCTTATAAAAGTCGGGCGAGCTCCGGAACAACTTTAGAAATATCTGCAACTGGCCCCGAATATTGTGGCCAGGTACAGCAACTACTACTCGGTGGTTTATTCTGCGCTTGAACGCCTGAGGTGTTGGAAGATCTCTTTGTACGATCCTCCTATCGACGTCTCATGGTAGAGAATCCCTCGATCCGCACAGAATTGTTCGACTAACGGCTTTGCATCGCCGAGCCTGTTTCGGGGCATTGTTGGAAACAGGTGGTGCTCAATCTGATAGTTCAATCCGCCGTACCAGTAATCTACAAACCAGTTACCACGTACGTTTCTTGCGGTGAGAACCTGAGTTCTTATGAAATCTAGTTCTTCGTCCTCATCCATCATCTTCATTCCCTTGTGATTCGGTGCGAAGACGGAGCCCATGTACAGGCTGAAAGCGATTTGACTGACGGCGAGGAAAATCAACGCTTCCGGCCATCCGCCAAGTTGTGTTAGGAGCAGGCTAAATAAGGTCCAGTGCAATACCATTCCTAGGCCCTGCCGAATGCGCGACGGTGTGTCCCTGGCGAAAAGCACAGCAATACTGGCTGAACGCATGGTTATGAAAATGAACATAACAAGGATTGGATAGATGTATGCCTGTATAGAAATGACCGGCATCACATACCAGCTCCTCTTCGCCTTCTGTTCTGGGAATATCGCAAGCATCGGATAACTGGCGTCAGGGTCTTCTGTGATGTGGTTAGGGTTGGCGTGGTGGATGTTGTGCTTGCGAGTCCACCACGAGTAGCTGTTACCCATAAGGACATTGCCGAGGATCCATCCTGCCACCGACACAGATTTTCCTTTGCGGAACACCTGTCGGTGCGCCACGTCGTGACCCAGCATCCCGTTTTGGGTAATCATGAAGCCGAATAGCACTGCGCTGAGCATCAGGACAGCCGGATGTGGCGACCACAGGGCGAGTGCAACGATAGCCGTGAGAGCAGCAAGATTAAACGTCGCCATCAGGATGTAAAAACGAGGCTGAGCTGCACGTAAACCGGCATCAGCCAGTATGCGTTTTAGATCTGCGTAGTCGGACGTAGCTGGCCGTGGCCTCAAGATTGCTATAAGTCGCTCCTTATTGGTTCGTAAGAGCCGACTGACCAGTGGCTGCACCTGTGGCGTGTTGAGAAACACTTTGAGTCAGTGGCACTAATAGTTTAAGTGTATTTCGGTACTAAACCTGTGAATTTCTGTACCGTTTGGGCTATTTAATCCGGCAGTTGGATATGAAAAGCATCTGATGTATCCAACGAACCATTCACATGGAGTTCCATCAAACCATTTTTGACGGCTTAAGTACGGTGAGCGGGACGATTTTCGCAGTGATCAAGTGTCGCTTCCGCGGTAGACGCGTGAGGCTTTGAAAGATTGCTACTGTATGATCCGGGCATCCTGCCGGAAAAGGGCTTTTCGGTCGTTCGAACACCATCAGATAACATCAGCCAAGCCGTTACAGACTTGCTCATCTGTACCGATCACGTGACAAACAGCTTGAATTACGACAAAAAAGGGTAAGGTCCCCTCAGATCTTTCCTGGAAGGACATTGG
>JAYGCF010000004.1:0-5403 GCA_046583495.1 Dehalococcoidia bacterium | reverse complement strand
GGCGCTCAATGACGCGGGTTTCGGGCATTACGAAATTTCCAACTGGTCACTCCCAAATCGGGAGAGTCGACACAACCTAGCGTACTGGTTGAACATAGCCTATCTTGGCTTCGGCCCGGGAGCACATTCCTACCTACCAGGTAAACGTTTTGCAGCACTGCGTTCTCCAAGACGATATGTAGACCTGTTTAACGGCCCGTTGCCTGAAGGCGATCCTGTCGAAGCACTTGTTGAAGCCGGAATTCTTTGTTCTGTCGAACCAGTTAGCCCACAAGTTGAACTTTCCGACACGATGATGATGGGAATACGATTGGCACGTGGCATCCGATCAGACGAGTTTCGCGCGCGATTCGGCCTCGGCTTAGATGACGCATTCGGACCATTGATCGATGAATTGGTAGATCTCGATTTACTTATGTCGAGCGAAGAGGGAATTAGGCTTAGCGACGGTGGGCGCCTACTCGGGAATGAGGTATTTGAGCGGTTTGTCACCGCGTCGGCGAATGTGAAACTACCGGACCGTTAGACGAACAATTTACCCTAATCAGCCCACCGATAGAACGACTTCATGAAGATTGCAAAACGCTATCCCCAAGATAGATAGCTCGTCGCCTACTCGTCGTTAGCCCATGCCTTAATTAGGTGATGGGCTATAGCTATCGGGCCTGGTACGCGTACACCTGCTTCTTCGGTCTCATCTGTGAGAGAGTAATTGGGTTTAGTAGCTACATCTAATGCTACCAAAACCTCTTCGCGTGACACCCATCGGACATCCGACATCTCCTCCGGATCGATATTGATCTCTGTGGTCGTAGCTCTGGCAATGCACCCGATCATCAACGAAGCCGGGAACGGCCACGGCTGAGACGAGTGATACCTAACCTCTCCCACACGAATCCCGGCCTCTTCCCAGACTTCGCGCCTGACGGCGCTTTCAATAGACTCGCCCTGATCAATAAACCCGGCAAGTGCTGAATAGAACCGTCCCCTTCGCCTAACTCGTGTCTGTCCTAGGAGACATCGTTCACCGTCCGTTACGGCCATGATTGCGACCGGATCTGTACGCGGGAAGTGATGCGCTTCACACGAGTTACAAATCCTCTCCTTGCCACCCTTCGTGGAGTAAGTCGTCGCGCCACAATTGGAGCAGAATCCATTTCGTTGGTGCCAGCCGACAACCGCTCTTGCGTGCGCAAGAGTCCCGGACTCTTCTCCAGAAACTTCTGTCGCTATCCCTCGGGCATCTTGGAACAGAGTATTGTCTGGAAGTCCCAGCAGCTCTATCGGGTTCTCTTCACTTATTTCTTTTGAATTGGCGTCACTCTTTGAGCTGGAGGTCACGTCAAGTGCGAAATGCGCAATATCGTTGTTGATACCAAGGAGCACCGGCTCAGCCTTGGCTGCAGCGCTGTGGAGAATGTTGTTGCCCTGCCAAGCCAGCCTAGGATTGTCACCGATGGTGGCAAGAGGGTTTAGCCTCCAGAATGGAAGGATGCGTGAGTCAGGGTTAGCAAGACGTTCTGTAATCCACTGAGCATCCCTACGTTCAGCATCTGCCCTGTCCAAGGGGTCTCCGGCGAATATGTGCGTGAATGTCAAACGCTGTTGCCTTCCTCTTAGGTTCCTGATGTACTCGGAATTAATCCAACGGGAAGAGATTGTACGTCTACTACAGTGAAGTCGTGCCTATAAAACCGTACGAAGAGGTTTTGATTCCCCGATCCTGTGTTATCTTCGAAAATCTCGGGCCTTCACGAGTCTTGCGTCTACGTGAGTCATGATACCCACCAATCACCATCGCTCCACTTTATGAAAGCATGCTCCGGCCTATGTTCGTGATCGGAACCGCCGGCCACGTCGACCACGGTAAGTCGACGCTTGTCCAGGCCCTCACAGGCATCGATCCCGACCGTCTACGGGAGGAAAAAACACGCGGAATGACCATCGAACTTGGGTTTGCGTGGATGACGCTTCCGGGTGGTCGAGATGTCAGTATCGTAGACGTACCAGGACATGAACGTTTCATCAAAACCATGTTGATGGGTGCAGGTGGAGTTGACCTTGCATTACTCATTGTCGCTGCCGATGAAGGTGTAATGCCTCAGACTAAAGAACATGTAGCTATTCTTGACCTATTAGGCATTGATCGTGGGATCGTCGCGCTTACAAAGAGCGATCTTGTGGAGCCTGACTGGGTTGATCTGGTAGCGGCGGAAGTGGAGGAGGCTCTTGACGGAACCTCACTAGAGACGGCAACCGTTATTCCTGTGTCAGCAACCATGGGTACAGGTCTAGACGAACTCCTCTCGACCATTAATATCGAACTAGACAAAATGCCAGAAAAGCGTGACTTGGGACGTCCACGGCTACCTGTTGACAGGTCATTCACCATCTCTGGATTCGGGACCGTGGTCACAGGGACCTTGGTCGATGGTACGCTACGTGTGGGTCAAGAAGTTGAGTTACTGCCCAATGGCATTAAGTGCCGAATTCGCGGCCTACAAACCCATAAAAATTCCGCGGATGTAGCCTATCCGGGGACTCGCGTCGCTGTGAACCTCAGCGGCGTATCGCACGACGAGGTTTCACGCGGAGACGTAGTGACAACGCACGGATGGCTAACGTCGGACGATGCCATCGACGTATCCCTTCGACTAATCCCTGAAGCACCGAGGTCGATCAAGCACAACGCTACCGTAACGTTCCACGTCGGCGCTGCAGAGACCCCCGCACGAATTCGTCTGCTTGCAGTAGATGAGATGGCTGCTGGTGACACGAGCTGGGCACAGATTAAACTCCAGAATCCGATGCCGGTAGTCAAAGACGACCTCTTCGTAATACGTGATTCAAATTTCACTTTAGGGGGAGGTGTGGTGGTAGAAGCACATGCTAAGCGACATAGACGCAAGCACCAGCCAACGATCCAGCGGCTTGAAACGCTTCAGGAGGGATCCGATTCGGACGTTCTGCAGTCTGCACTAGCCTCGATTGAACCGGCAGTTGCCGTGGCACTCGCCCAAGCAGCCAATATTTCAGAAACGTCTATCGAAGAACGCCTCAGCGAACAGATTGAGAATGGTCTAGCCATTCCACTTGGAAAAGGCACTGGGACGCTATATTACTCGTCGGGCGGTTGGTCCCGGATGGCTTCAAAAGCAACGGCAGCGCTAGACGGATATCACTTCACGTTTCCATTACGACAAGGTATGCCACGCGAAGAGCTACGGAATCGATTAGAAATGCGGTCTGCCATTTTTAACTTGGTGGTAGAAAAACTGATCACCGACTTGGCGATCAAGGATGACGGGACCAACATACGTTTACCTGACCATTCGCCCCAGCTGAACGATTCTCAGCAGGAGATCGTCAACGGTTACCTGAAGCAACTAGGCGAAAATCCTTACTCCCCTCCCACAGATCAGCAGATAGATCCCGAGCTTTTAACAGTATTGTCCGATCAGTGCAAAATCATACGTGCTTCCGAAGACGTGATATTCCTAAAGTCCGCTTACGATCAAATGCTCGAAGGCGTCCGAAAGCAGGCTGAGGAGAGTGGCGAAATCACGATCACAAACGTGCGTGAGTTATTTGGTACAAGTCGTAAATATACTCTCGCCCTCTTGGAATACATGGATCGCCAGAAGATAACTCGTCGTATGGGGGATGAGAGGATGCTGCGATGAGCAACGAAACAATGGTTCTGCGCCTGCCTTCAACTACTCAATCCGTTTCCGCGTTTCACTCCCTTTTGCGAACTATGCAAGTAGCCGCTCGCGAGGCAGCGCAAAGTTCACCCAACACGGCTGCTACATTTGCGTCATCCCCGTTGCCACAGTTGGTATTTGAAGTGACAGATATTTCAAATAACGAATTATCACTTGAGTTTCGGTTCCTCGAACAGTCCGCCGAACACAGGCCTCATATGGTGTCGGAGATGGCCTTTGCAGAGTTCCTAAAAGGACTTTCAAACTACATAAAGTCAAGTCCTATGCGCACACTATGGGGTAGTGTGCCTGCCCGCCGGGAGCGGCCTGGCCACGAAAACAGTGCTCTCGATGAGCGGATGGAACAGGTCTTGATAGAGTTAGAACGACTTGGCAATGTCGAACTGAGTGCTGGTGAAAGACATATTAGGTTTACAAGTAGTGGTGTGAATATCACCCCCTGAACCAGCCGGTTTAAAGGTAGTGACAAAATGGCTCTAACGACGAAAATAGGTCACATCGAAATCGTGGCAATTTGCGACTTCATACCCTCACCGGCATCCCCAACTGAACCCTTTCCAGACGTCCCGATCGAGGCTTGGGAGCCGTACAAGGAATCGTCGCTCACTACTGATGGTTTGTACCCAAGGAACTACGGTGTATTTGTAGTCAGATCTGATGATTTCGTCGCGATCGTCGACACTGGACTTGGCCCAGGGCCACATGCAGCACAAGATGGCGTGGAGGGCAAATTACTTGAAAATCTCGCAGGCGTCGGTGTTCATCCCTCAGACGTCGATGGTGTAATCAACACACATATCCACCCCGACCACGTAGGCTGGAACATACAGAACGGAGAGCCAACATTCCCTCGAGCGCGCTATAGCGTCTCGCGCCTTGACTGGGAACACTGGACTCCTCAAGAAGATCCTCCTTCATACGTTCCAGAACAAGTTATTCCACTACGAGAACTTCAAGTGCTTGACCTCGTCGAAAACAACCAAGAACTGTTCAGGGGAGTCCGAACTCTGGGAACCCCAGGGCACACGCCAGGTCACCAATCGATTTTGATTGAATCAGATGGTGAGGCCGCGGTTATCACTGGCGATGTGCTTCATACTCCGGCACAACTCCAAGAGCCGGACTGGTCTTTCAGGGCAGACATCGACAAAGCGGCAGCAATTGCATCACGCCAGATGCTCATTGAAAAGGCGATCACTGAGAAACTGATCGTGGCAGCGGGACACCTCCGTTACGATGGCAACCTAGGGCACATTGTGGAGATTCAAGGACGAAGATACTGGCAAGTACTTACCGAATAGGGATGAACTCCGTGGGGCAACTTGCAACCTCGCACCCGGTTGAGTATCGTCTCCTGATCGAAGGGAAGTATTTATGACGAGATCAACAAAAATCGGACGCGTCGAAATCCTCAACATAGAGGACTACACCCCGCCACCCATGAATCCATCCGACTTCTTCCCCGACGTGCCATTAGAGGCGTGGGAACCACACCGTTCACATCACGCTCTGGACGAAAACGGTAAGTTTCGTGTTTCCTTCGGCATATTTGCCTTGATATCTGATGACTATGTAGTCCTTGTGGACACGGGAATAGGCCCATCTGTGCCTGAGATGTTCGGTGGTGGTGAGGGAAGGTTGATAACTCGCCTGAAGCAGGCGGGAATTCATCCAGACC
>JAYGCF010000048.1:0-10305 GCA_046583495.1 Dehalococcoidia bacterium | reverse complement strand
AAGGGTTGGGCTGTTCGCCCATTAAAGCGGCACGCGAGCTGGGTTCAGAGCGTCGTGAGACAGCTCGGTCTCTATCCGCCGTGGGCGCAGGACAATTGAGGGGCGCCGCTCCTAGTACGAGAGGACCGGAGTGGACAGACCACTGGTGTGCCGGTTGTATCGCCAGATGCATCGCCGGGTAGCCATGTCTGGACGGGATAAGCGCTGAAAGCATATAAGTGCGAAGCCCTCCCCAAGATTAGTTGTCCCGCCCTTCTTAGGAAGGGGTAAGATCCCACGTAGACTACGTGGTAGATAGGCCACAGGTGTAAGGGCAGTAATGTCTTCAGCTGAGTGGTACTAATGGATCGAGGGCTTGACCCACGTTAAGGTGCGGCTGTCTCTCGGTTACTCAGAGTTTTGGAGTTAGTTTATTTACGAATAAACGGTTTAATTAATCGCGCGAGTGGTATTAAAAACACGTCGCTGATCTGGACGCCCGTATGCTAATCCGATAGTATTAGTTTGCGGGGTGGAGCAGCGGCAGCTCGTTGGGCTCATAACCCAAAGGTCGGCGGTTCGAATCCGCCCCCCGCGACCAAGATCAACCGGCCCGGGCCACAGGTCCGGGTCTTTATTTGTGAACAGTCCTCTGGTGGTCAGAGCGCAACGGACCCACCCGTTCCCATCCCGAACACGGTAGTGAAACGTTGTAGCGCCTACGATACTGCGACGGCGACGTCGTGGGAAAATAGGCCACTGCCAGGGGGCTTTTCTTTTTCTGGCGTTTTACAAATCCATCCCAACATTTGTGCCAGAACACATGAAACATTTACCAACATATTAGAGTTGATATTTGTCGGCCTTTTTCATGATGATCAACCCATGTTTGAATACCTCATCGCTGACGCATTAACATTCGACCAGACCTCGATAGATCATCTGATCTAATGTAAACGCGTCCAGTACACGAACTGATGGGGCGCTGCCGTCAAAGTTCCGAAGTGCATGGGAGATGCTACCCAGTTAGACCTTCTGCGCAGCCACTAAGAAAACCATAATCCAGTTTGAACGGTGCGTCCGAACAGCAAAACTCAAACTGCGGTAAAGAGACCTTGTAACAAGCTATATTCCGGATGCATGAGGGTTCGAATCGAGATTTATTGTCGTTTCACTAGTACTCGAACGGGCGTTACATATAATGTATGCATCTAATTCTGATGAAAGGCCCAGGTAACTTAGTTTGACTGACACGAACGAACACCAGACCCCCGAATCCACAGACGGTGGAAACGAGGGAATCGATGTAACCCCTGAGAGCACGGAGGCCGTAGCACCGGTTGCGGAGGCCGATGGCGCCACTCCAGCACCGGTCGCAGATGACCCAGTCGCAGACGCGGAGACCGAGAGCGTCGATTCCGAAGCGGCGGTCGCAGTGGCTGAAGCCCCAGCGGAAGAGGAAGAGGTAAACCTGCCCGTTGACGAATCCAGCCTGACAATGGCTGACCTGCTCGACGAGTATATGCCTGCACGCTCACTCCGCAGAGGGGACATCATCGACGGACGTGTCATGCGCCATGACCATGATGGTTTATTGGTAAATATCGGACACAAATCCGAAGGCGTCGTCCTGTCCAAAGAGATGCGCACCCTCACCGAAGAGGACGTATCTGACCTTACTGTTGGCGAAGAGGTAATCGCCTACGTTCTTAATCCTGAGGGCCATGATGGTTCAGCTATTCTTTCCATCGACAGGGCACGGGGGGAGCAGGGATGGCGTGTCCTCGAGAAAGCAATGGAAGTCGAAGAAACTGTCACCGGGAAGATCGTAGGATCCAACCGCGGTGGTGCGGTAGTTGAGTCCGAGGGTGTCCAAGGCTTTATCCCACTCTCTCAACTTGTCGGCAAGGCTCGAGAGCTTTACGTCCCAGGGGGAGAGGACCCCAAAGAGGGCTTCATCGGTATGGATATTGAGTTCAAGGTTATTGAACTCAACCGGCGACGAAACCGGGCAATCTTCTCGGAGAGATCGGCGCTACAAGCCTGGAAAATGTCCCAGAAGAAACGATTGGTCGAGGAGTTGAATGAAGGTGATGTTGCGAAGGGTCGGGTAACCGGTATCTCATCCTTTGGTGCTTTCGTGGATCTCGGCGGTGCAGACGGCCTCATCCACATCTCAGAACTTTCTTGGGAGCCTGTGAAGAGCCCAGAAGACATTGTCACAATTGGCGATGAATTGGACGTGCATGTGCTGCGCGTCGACAGGGATAACCTCAAGATTGCACTTAGCCTACGGCGTTTGGGCCCAGAACCATGGGAGACGATCGAAGACAAGTACGCCGTCGGCCAGACTGTGAATGGAACGGTAACCAAGCTTGCCAACTTCGGGGCGTTTGCCCGTATCGAAGGCGGCATTGAAGGACTCATCCACATTTCGGAGCTCAGTGCACAAATGATCAAGCACCCTAGAGAGGTTGTCACAGAAGGCGATGACCTTGAGCTCCGTATCCTCCGAATTGAACCGGAAAGGCGACGATTGGGCCTGAGCCTTAAACAGGCCGGAGAGGATGCATACGAGCCGGTGGAAGATAAGCCGGAGGAAACAGATGCACCGCGAGCGACCGGAATTTTCGACGCACAGTCGTTGTCGGAAATTGCCGAAGTCTTCTCGGAAACTGAATAAAAAGTATCGACCACACGCCAGGAAGGACAATTCATGCCAGGTAGGTTCGAAAAGTTCTCAGAGCGAGCAAGACGTGTTTTGTCTCTGGCCCAAGAGGAAGCCCAGCGCTTCAACCATAACTACATTGGGACCGAACATATTCTGCTTGGACTTGTGCGAGAGACCGAAGGGTCTGCCGCAAAGGTCTTGTCCAACCTGAGCGTGGAACTCACAAAGGTGAGATCTGCGGTTGAGTTCATAATAGGTCGTGGAGAACGCCCTTCCTCAAGTGAGATAGGCCTCACACCGCGTGCCAAGAAGGTGATCGAACTTGCCGTGGACGAAGCTCGCCGATTAAATCATCATTACATCGGCACCAACCACCTTCTCATCGGTTTGATGCGTGAGGGTGAAGGCGTCGCAGCTGGCGTTCTCGAAAGCCTAGGTATATCTCTGGACAAGGTCCGTGCCGAAACCGCGCGAATACCTGAACAAAGCGCACAAGGTGGAGGCCAGCAGTCTGGACAGCCTCAAACAGGGACGCGCACTCCGACTCTAGATGAGCTAGGCGTGGACCTAACGGCATGGGCTAGCCAAGGCAAACTTGACCCGGTAGTTGGGAGAGAAGAAGAAGTAGAGCGTGCTATCCAGATCCTGAGTCGCCGTACCAAAAATAATCCGGTCTTGATTGGAGAGCCCGGTGTAGGTAAAACGGCCATTGTCGAAAAATTAGCTCAGATGGTCGAGCAAGGTGATGTCCCTCCGACTCTTACCGGCAAACGAGTTGTGACTTTGGATATGGCGTCTTTGGTGGCCGGTACGAAATATCGTGGAGAATTTGAAGAACGCCTTAAAAAGGTGATTAACGAACTACGGCAGTCTGGTAACTGTGTGCTATTCATCGACGAGATGCACACCATGGTCGGTGCCGGTGCAGCTGAAGGCGCAGTAGATGCAGCCAATATCCTAAAACCAGCTCTCGCGCGCGGTGAGGTCCAGGCAATCGGTGCGACGACACTTGACGATTATCGAAAATATGTGGAGAGGGATCCTGCGTTGGAGCGTCGTTTCCAGCCTGTAACTGTGGATCCCCCGGATATCACTGACACAGTTGATATTTTGCGCGGCATTAAGGGCAAGTACGAAGAACACCATGGCTTAGCCATTACGGATGAGGCCATACGTGCAGCTGCATCGCTCGCACTCAGGTACATACCGGACCGGCACATGCCAGACAAGGCTATCGACCTGATCGACGAGGCGGCGTCCCGTGTTCGCATCAAGAACAGCGTCCAACCCAAAAACCTCAAAGATGCCTCCAAAGGGCTAGAGGCTGTGCGCGCTGATAAGAACGATGCCATATCCAACCAACAGTACGAACGCGCTGCCGAGTTGCGGGACACCGAAATGAAACTGTCAACAGAGGTTGAAACGCTCCAGGCTGCTTGGGACGCTGAGAAGCCGGATGCGAAAGAAGTAACGGACGAAGATATTGCAGAAGTTGTCAGCATGTGGACGCGCATCCCTGTCACCCGCCTAGGTGTCGAAGAGACTGAACGCTTAATACACATGGAAGACTCTCTTCACGAACATGTCATAGGGCAAGACGATGCGATATCACTGGTTGCGAAGGCAGTCCGTCGCGCTCGTGCCGGAATTAAAGATCCGGCACGTCCGATTGGCGCTTTCATGTTTCTTGGGCCAACCGGTGTTGGCAAAACTCATCTCGTCAAGCAACTCGCCGATTTCATGTTTGGTGCTGAAGAAGCAATGGTGCGCTTAGACATGTCTGAATTTATGGAGCGCCACACCGTCGCAAGACTGGTAGGAGCCCCTCCCGGATATATCGGGTTCGACGAAGGCGGGCAACTTACAGAAGCGGTACGCCGTAAATCTTATTCGGTGATCTTGTTGGACGAGATTGAAAAAGCACACCCGGACGTATTCAACATCCTTTTGCAGATCTTTGAAGATGGACACTTAACTGACTCTAAGGGTCGCCAGGTGGACTTCCGGAACACGGTGATCATCATGACGAGTAACCTGGGATCAGACCTGATCAAGCGTGACACCTCGTTAGGGTTCGGCCGGGTGAGCGAAGTCGATGACTCTCAAGCCGAAGAGCGATACAAGCGAATGTCTGACAAGGTCATGGAAGAGGTCAAACGTTTCTTCCGACCCGAGTTCCTTAATCGACTTGACGGGACCGTGGTATTCCACCCTCTCACCAAGCCGCACATCGTAGAAATCGTAGATCTTATGCTCGAGACGGTACGGGCGCAGTTGCTCGAAAAAGGGATGGTGCTCCAAGTTACCGAAAGAGCACAGGAGTGGCTTGCAGAGAAGGGTTACGACCCAATATTCGGCGCACGACCGCTGCGACGGCTCATTCAAGACAAGATCGAAGACCGACTGTCCGATGAGTTGCTCGCTGGTGCGTTCAAGGCTGGAGACGTGGTAGAGCTCGATATCGATGCTGAAGGAGAAGTCAGCGTGACCACTCCAAAGGGCAAAGCCAAGAAGACCAAGAAGAAGACGAAGAAGAAGAAAGAGGATGCCATAACAGCAGAAGTCGAATAGGCTTCCATTGTTTAAAACGAAACGCGAGAAGGGGGAGTCATATGACTCCCCCTTCTCGCGTACAGATAATCGACGTTCTCTATAGGTAGCCTGTCTAAACGGTTCCCCTAGAACTAAGGTTTGCTCAACCTGTGGGCTGTAGCAGCACATAAAACGACATCCATATCCGATATACGACAATTGGAGCGTTCCTTGTCCGCCAGACTCAACATCGGAGACTTTGAGATCACGACGATCCAGGATCACATTGGGGCTGATCGCAATCCCATTGAGGTTTACTCCGAGGTTCCGGAAGATGCGTGGGACCCATATCGTACGTTTGCGCTCGATACAGACGGTTTTTACCGATCTCAATGGAGAGGGCATCTGATCCGATCTGCAATGAGCAGATCGCCTAATGTACTTGTTGATACTGGTATGGGCCCAGGACCTCACCAACACACAGGGAAATCAGGCGAATTACTAGAAAGCCTCGGTGCCTTAGGTCTCTCAAAAGAAGAGATTGACGTCGTAGTCATAACTCATACTCATGGGGATCACATTGGATGGAATGTGTCGTACGAGAGTGATTCCCCTCGCGCGACTTTCCCTAACGCGCGTTACATGGTCCCTCAGGCAGATTGGGATCATTACTCAAAACCTGAAAATGCAAACTTCGCGTTCGAACACTCTATAAAACCTCTTCAAACTCTCGGCGTTCTGGAGTTGGTTGTCGGTATCCAAGAAGTCGTGCCCGGGGTTACCACACTACCGACAAATGGTCACACGCCTGGTCACCAGTGTGTACTGGTACAGTCCGGCAACGAAACGGCCGTAATTACGGGTGATTTGTTCCATAACGTCGCCCAGATATCCGAGCAAGACTGGTGTCCGGTGTTCGATTGGGACACCGTCTTATCGACCAAGTCACGACGCGCATTGCTAAGCCGGGCAGAGCGAGAAAGCTGGACTGTATTTTCTGGCCATCTCGGGATCAATAAGAGCATTGGAAAAGTTATCCGAGAAGGTGATAAACCTTACTGGCGCGTGCTGTAGTCAAAGCCGACATTCTTATGCGACGAGAGCGTATTGTCGGGCCAACGGGTAAATCAGATACTTTGCGAGTAGCTTGAATTAGACAACATCTTGCAAAGGGTCACTGGGCCAACTTGTCGAGACCTGACATAAAGACTGTGTACATATGCTCCGAATGCGAGGCACGATTCTCCCGATGGGAGGGTAAATGCTCGCGTTGTGGAACATGGAACACTCTGAATGCGTTTGTAGAGCCTCGGAAAAAAGTAACACCGTATGGATTAGAAGCTCCTGCGGGGACAGTCTTATTGGAAGGGTTGTCTTCCATAGAGCCAATGGAGCTTTCCCGTGTATCGGTGAATACTTCTAAACGCTTATCCATCGGAATCAGTGAGTTCGATCGGGTCCTAGGCGGCGGGGCAGTCGCTGGGTCAGTCGTTTTACTTTCTGGCGACCCCGGAGTAGGTAAATCCACTCTACTTCTCCAAGTGGCAGGGTCCGTCGCTGCAAATCGTGGCTCTATTCTGTACGTCTCAGGAGAGGAATCCCCTGACCAAGTACGAATGCGTTCAGGTCGATTAGGCATAATTGGTGATCGCATATTTCTGATGAATACAGAAAATATTGAAACGGTAATAACACGGATCGACATGCTCAAACCTAACCTGATTGTGATTGATTCAATACAGACCATGACGGCACCCAACGTGCCAGGCAGCGCGGGGAGTGTAAGTCAGGTTCGTGAGTGCACCCGTCAATTGACCGCACGCGCCAAATCCACGGGTATCCCTCTGGTACTGGCGGGACACGTCACTAAGGACGGGTCTATCGCCGGACCTAAAGTGCTTGAACATACTGTCGATGTCGTTTTGCAACTTTCCGGTGATCCTTCCGGAAGCCTTAGAACCCTTCATGGAATTAAGAACAGGTACGGGCATACCAACGAGGTCGGAGTTTTCGAAATGGGCAGTGAGGGTCTTTCCGAGGTGACGGACCCATCTGAATCATTATTAACTCACCGTTCCCTGCGTAGGGAACCCACTCCTGGAACAGCGGTTGCCGCCGTCATAGAAGGCACCCGACCAATTATTGTGGAAGTCCAAGCTTTGACGGCACCATCCGGTAGTCAAGCGGCGCGGCGTGTGGCAACTGGAATCGATCTGGCTAGGATGAACCAGATAGTGGCTGTACTTACTCGGAGAGTCGGACTACCTCTAGCATCCCAAGACGTGATTGTCAGCGTGACCGGAGGGATGAGGCTCACCGAGCCAGCAGCAGATCTTTCAGTAGCATTGGCTATTGCCTCCAGCCTGCTCGACGTATCGGTAAATCCTGGCCTCGCTGCCGCAGGAGAGATCGGCCTATCGGGAGAATTACGAGCCGTACCGCAAGCGTATCGCCGACGCTCCGAGGCTCTACGGCTCGGATTCGACGACTGTCTTCTTCCGCTACTCAACGGAGACCTCGAAAAAGGTACCTTAAGCGCAAATAACAGTGAATCTCAGGTAGAGACCTTGACAGACGCGATCCAAAAAGCTCTGCCTCTGGGGCGGAAGGAGTTACACTACGTCGAGTCGAGAGTCCTAGCCGAACCCAGCGCGTGAGGTGGTCCGGGGACTCCCGAGTAACCAGGAGCTACCGATGACAAGCACTAAGGCCAGTCCTAAAACCGCCGCAAATGATCTTTCGCTGGCAAAAAAAAGTGAGCGGTTGAACGAGATTTTGCGCGGATACGGGTCGTTGATAGTCGCATACTCTGGTGGTGTAGACAGTGCATTTCTTGTTGCTGCCTCCCAGAGGATTCTCGGAGACCGTACTATAGCGATAACGGCCCATTCCCCTAGCCTTTCGGAAGATGAACTAACAGACGCCGTAGAACTTGCTTCGGACAATTCTTGGAACCATCGAGTAATCCTTACCGATGAGATCAATGATCCCAGGTACGCAG
This sequence comes from Dehalococcoidia bacterium, assembly GCA_046583495.1. Classification (GTDB taxonomy): domain Bacteria; phylum Chloroflexota; class Dehalococcoidia; order Lucifugimonadales; family Lucifugimonadaceae. The sequence continues at coordinate 2,122 of JAYGCF010000048.1, read as the reverse complement.
CCAATGACACGAAACGCTGCTTCTTCTGCAAGACAGAGTTGTACACCCACCTGATCGAAATCGCACGCGCTGAAGGATGGAACGAAGTTGCCAACGGAACAAATTCGGATGATTTAGGTGACTTTCGGCCTGGCTTGGATGCGGCACGAGACTTCACGGTACGAAGTCCACTAGTAGATGCAGGACTTACCAAAGCCGAGATAAGGACTCTGTCGCAGGAGATGGGCCTACCGACCTGGGATAAACCGGCGCAGGCCTGCTTAGCATCACGGATCCCTTACGGGACCACAGTCACGGTCGAAGCCCTGACACAGATAGCAAAGGCCGAGCGCGGTTTGAGAGAGGCTGGGTTCAGGCAACTGCGAGTACGTCACCATAACGATGTGGCGCGCATTGAGGTACCGGTAGAAGACCTGGCTCTTATGATCGATGACCAGACTCGGCAAACCATAGTGAAGAAGATACGTGAGGCCGGGTATCTATACGTCACGCTCGATCTTGCCGGATTCCGGTCTGGAAGTTTGAACGAGGCGATCGGAAAAGCCACCGCTTCTATGACTTTTCAGCGGAACGGCGAACGCTCATAGGGTCCTCTAGAACGCTCTCTCCGATCAATACGCGAATGTTTTCATAATGAAGTCCGCTTACATTGACATGATTGGCGGTGCGTCAGGAGACATGCTGCTAGGTGCCCTTATCGACGTTGGCCTTTCCTTAGACGATCTTCGCAATGAACTAGCGTTGATGGATGTACGCGGTTACACGTTGCGTCCTGAAAAAGTGTCGCGAGGAGCATTGAACTGCACCCTGCTACACGTTGATCTCGATGATGAAGGCCTGAGACGACGTGGTTGGGACGAACTTTCCGACACAGTCGCTTCCAGCCGGCTACCAGAAGAGGTCCGAAATAAATCTATTGAAGTACTTGACCGACTCACCGACGCTGAGTCGGTTGTTCATGGCGTCGATCGCCACCACTTAAGGCCTCATGAACTGGGTACCGTTGACACCCTCGTGGATATTGTTGGTGTTGTTGCCGGATTCCGGCTCATTGGAGTTGAACAAATTACAGCTGGAGCCTTTCCTGCAGGGACAGGATTTGTGATGAGCGATCATGGCCGTATTCCCGGGCTCGCTCCCGCCACTGCGCAGGTTTACGCAGCCGCAAACGCACCGGTCCGTTCTGCGAATCAATGGGGACCAAAAGGCGAAACCGTGACGCCTTCGGGAGCGTCTTTAATCACTTCCATTGCCAGTTTTGAATCAGTCGAGTTAAGCGTTAACACGATCGGATATGGAGCTGGATCACGAGACCCAGAGGATTATCCAAACGCGCTAGGCCTGTGGATAGGCGAAACTGTAGGTCCAACACATGCGTCTAGAGACGGCGGACTGTCACTGCTTGAAACCAATATCGATGATATGGGTGGTGAACAGTTCGGATACGTTCAGGAACGACTTCTGGAATCTGGTTCGCTTGATGTCTGGATGACCCCTATCCAAATGAAAAAGAATCGGCCCGCCGTACTACTCTCGGTCCTTGTTAAAGAAACTGATGCCGATAAAGCAGCTAAAGTCATATTGCGCGAAACGTCTACTCTAGGAGTACGGCGGCGGCCAGTAGAACGTTATACAGCGGATAGAGAAATCGTTGAAGTAGCGACATCGCTAGGTAAAGCGCGCGTGAAGATCAAACGGGTTGAAGGTGAAGTCGTGGGGGTTGCACCTGAATATGACGACTGTCGCTCCATTGCAATCGAACACAATGTGGCATTCGCAGAAGTGATGAGACAGCTAGCTGACAAGGCCAGAACGCTGATCTAATTTTCAGGCCCGATGTAAAAGTCATGTAGGTCACTCGAAATGACAACCATATGCGGGTGACAGCCAAGATACGTATTAGTCTCCACTTGAACACATGGGTGTCTGGCCTCAAACTTAGTTTCTCGAGCAGTTGAACCTTCGATTGTTTTGGATTTCATAAAATAATTGTGAGTTCGATAACTATGTGGAAATAGTGACAACATGCCCCAGTGGCGCAGTGGCAGCGCAGCCGATTTGTAATCGGCAGGTCGGTGGGTTCGAATCCCCCCTGGGGCTCCACAATCGTAAAAAGGTGGTT
>JAYGCF010000030.1:0-1535 GCA_046583495.1 Dehalococcoidia bacterium | reverse complement strand
CTAGGTGGTGGAGTTGGACAGGCTTTGCAGTTCGACAGCGACTACAAGATGCAATTCAATCTCGTACGCGGAAACGTCGAATTTACTACAAATGACGTTGGCGGCACGGATTTTGAACGCTTTGATCTCGGAATGCGAGTCAATATATCCGAAGCTGGATCACAAGACTCTGAACACACTTTCCTAAAGACTAATTTACTTGGCTTTAGTTATACAAAATCAGGGGATTTCACTATCCTCGGACGAGACGTAGAAGCGGATGTATTTGGATACAAAGTCGACCGGGCCGATTTCACACTTGTGATCAGTACCGGGGTCGGTAATGTTGGAATTCAGGGTGGTCTGACCTACTACGACGGAGTCGAAATTAGCACACTGACTCTCGACGATATTTCTGGCGTATTTGGGTTCGGTCAGAGTGTTTTCTACGTTGGCATGAATGGCAACGGGACGCTCAACTTAGAAGACACCAGTGCAAGTGTCGGAGCCGGGTTGTTAATTGGGAGAATAAACGGGAGCAGTACGCCTGTTCTAGAGGACCATGGTTTCGCTGAACTTGTAAATAAATTCCCCGAGGCCGGTGGCCCAATGACAGGGGTGTACGTACGAGGATTAACCGACGTCCCAATCATTCAAAACGGCTGTGCTCTTTCTTTGAATGTTGGTGGAGAGGTTGAAATCTGGTTCTTTACAGGAGACGAGACTGCGTACGGGGGCTCCCTGAGAGGTTTCGCTTACGGAGAAGCCCTTTGTGTTATCTCGGCACGCGGTGACGTATCACTAACAATGTTCAAGAACGAGGATGACGGCGAAGATATCTGGAATTTTGAGGGTGAGGGCTGGGTGGCCGGTGGTGCCGGATTCGATTGTGATCCCGGGACCTGGGGGCCGAACTGGTCTGGTCGGTGGTGGGGAGATAGTTGGTGTTACCAAGCCGGTGCCTATGCTGCTATATTCTGGAACTCAAATGATGGGTGGGATTACTCACTGGATGCAGATTACGAATAGGATCAGTTATCGTTCCGTTGCGCTGTTCGCACGATGCTCACAATCCTACCCGGTACAGGCTGACCAGCTCTCCGACTAACTGATCCTGATCGAGTTCCACACGGGCGCGAAGCGTTTGCCATTCGATCTCTATCGCCTGCTGCACTTCAACAAACGCCAACAACCGGCTTCCCTGCGATTACGCAGTGCGCGGCGAGTAGCCAGCAAGTCTCGCCGCCTCGGTTGCGTTGCCGGTCTCGACGTACTCGGAGACGAACTTCTGGTGACTACCGGACACACGCGAACTAGCCGTGCTGTGGCAGGTGACGGACTACCGGAGTTGAGCCGGAAGTGCGCCCGGTTGCTTTCGATGGTTAAATGACCGGGCTGACCCTGAAGGAGCAATCTAAGGAGAATTTTTCATGCTATTCCACGTTATCGCTCAACACGACCATACGACATGTGCGAGAGTCCAAAATGGCAAAGTGTTGCCCCGACCAGCTGGAAACCCTATGCCGTGGATGGACGGCAACGAACACGTAAAGATA
>JAYGCF010000026.1:0-73892 GCA_046583495.1 Dehalococcoidia bacterium | reverse complement strand
GGAAGTGCGCCCCGGTTGCTGCCAGAAGTGCTGCCAAACGCAAAAGAGGCACCCGTTTCTGGATGCCTCTCTCACGAACGATTTACGTATGGTGCCCCGGGTGAGAGTCGAACTCACGACCTGCGGTTTAGGAAACCGTCGCTCTATCCACTGAGCTACCGGGGCACACCTGAGATTTTACGGTGTGTAGGGTGTCTGGTGTAACGGATGCGGACGTATAACTTGTCCCGTTGTTTGTTTTCATACTAGTTATACGTGAATCCTAACCAGTCTCGGAGGCAAGGATTCTTCAAGCACGCAAAAAGACGCCGTCCCGACAGGACGACGCCTTTTCTTTTAAATGTGGTGGAGATGGGGAGGATCGAACTCCCGACCTCTGCATTGCGAACGCAGCGCTCTCCCATCTGAGCTACATCCCCACATGAGCCGCCGACGCATCTTTATGCTCCGGGAATTGGCTGAATTCAAGCGTAGCAGTGGCTTTGATCGAGTGTCAACGAAATCAACTACGCCGACTAAACGCTTTAACCAACCCTACTCATCAGAGACCCTGATCAAGAGTTTGCCAAAGTTGGCGCCTCCGAGTTGTCCTATGAATGCCTTCGGAGCATTCTCAAACCCGTCAACTATGTCTTCGAGGTATTTGATCTGTCCGTTTCTGACCCAATCAGCAAGGCGGGCTCGACCCTCTTCGTATCTATCCTCCCAGCGGAACACAAGGAACCCTTCAACAACTGCTTGTTTTGTGTGCACGAAACGCATTACGCGAGGACCCATGGATGGGGTCTCCTCGTTGTACTCAGAAATACGACCACAAATAGCCATCCGAGCGAACAGATTGAAAAACGGCATAACTGCTTCTGTGATCTCGCCTCCGACATTGTCGAAGTAACCGTCCACACCGTCTGGACAGGCGTCTGCGATCGCAGATGCTACGTCCTGATTTTTATAATTAATACCGGCGTCGAAACCAAGTTCATCCACGATGTATGACACCTTCTCATCAGATCCAGCGATGCCTACAACCCGACAGCCCATAATCTTAGCGATCTGACCGACGATTGCCCCAACCGCCCCAGATGCAGCGGAGACCACTATCGTCTCGCCCGGTTTAGGTCTGTTGACTTCTAGGAGACCAAAAAAAGCGGTGAGGCCGGGCATCCCGAGCACACCAACTGATGTAGATATTGGGCCCAATGAAGCATCAACCGCATGCGCGCCCTTAACATCGAGGATGCCGTACTCCTGCCATCCGATATGGCCACGGACGATGTCTCCAGCCTGGAAACCATCTAACTTGCTTTCCATAACCCGTCCGACGGACTCACCCTGAAGAACGCCTCCAATTGGAACTGGCTCGGCGTAGGACGGTCCGTCCCGCAAGCGACCGCGCATGTAGGGGTCAATGGACATCCAAAGACTTTTGACCAGAACTTCACCATGCCGAGGTTCTGGGATGGGAGTTTCCACAATCTCCAGGTCACTCTCCCTTGGCATACCATCAGGACGTGACTTTAGGATCCACTGTCGGTTTACGTTTTCTGTCATTTGGTGGCCCCTAGGCTGTTTTGAATCTTTGACGAATCAAGTTTAGAGAGAATTGATTCGAAGAGGAGGCAAATGACCGTCCATAAGTAGATGTGTGAACGAACATACGCCTTTACGACAGTACCACCCCGTCAACAATTTCATCGCTTCAAAAGGAATAATCCAATAAACTCCGCACGCGGGTGCTACAATCCCGCCCGATTGGTGCTCGTATAGAAGATCAACCACAATCAGGAGCATTCGCTCCTAATCAATATTTGACGAGTCGCAAAAAAGAGGTAGCGCGAATTGCTAAAGCACTTCCAAGTCCCCGATGATTTAGCTGTCAGGGTAAAAATCGAAAACCTGACTGCTGCGACAAAGTCGATTTTCCTCAAGATGGGCGTTCCTGACGCTGATGCAGCTCTCGCAACCGATGTGCTGATGCAGGCCGATCTGCGTGGTGCAGACACTCACGGTGTTTCTAACATGTTGCGTGCCTACGTTGCGTCCTACGGCAATGGCTCATTGAACCCGACTCCAAATGAAAAGATCATTCGAGAGACAGCATCGACTGCCGTTTACGATGGAGATGATGGACTCGGAATCATCACCACTCCACACGCCATGGATATCGCAATCGCCAAGGCGAAGAATACCGGCGTCGGTATGGTCACAATTAAGAACTCGGGCCATGCCGGGATGATGGCCTACCACGCGTTGATGGCCGTGAAAGAAGGGATGATCGGTACCGCTTACACCGCTGGGGGTAACTCCATGGTCCCGACATGGGGGGCGGAGCCTAAACTCGGTACTAATCCGATCGCGTTCGCAGCGCCAACTGGCACAGAAGAACCCTTTAGTTTTGATGCCGCAACGACCTCTATCGCTGGTAACAAGATCGGTCTTGCCAACCGCCTTGGCCACGGACTACAGCCAGGCTGGGTTGCAAATGATGATGGCTCTCCAGACATGGAAGGGGCAGCGTCTTCTGACTTCTCCGCAGGAGGGGTAAGAATGCAGCTTCCCATGGGCTCAACTCGTGAGCTTGGTTCCCATAAGGGTTACAGCCTCGGCGTGATGGTAGACATCATGTGCGGGCCGCTTTCCGGAGCAGCCGGATTTGGGGCCGCCACCAAGGAGAGACGCGCTCACTTCGTGGCCGCTTACGATGTTGAAGCCTTCGTTCCACTGGACGAGTTTAAGGCAGACATGGACGGCATGATGAAGGGTCTGCGAGAAACGAAGCCTGCGCCTGGCCATGACCGAGTTGTATACGCCGGGATGATCGAAGTGGAGACCGAGGCCGAGCGTCGAGAAAAAGGAGTGCCGCTACATCCCGAAGTCGTCGATTGGTTCGAAGGCATAACCAGCGAACTGGATATCGCATTCAACCTTAGGGACTAGCCTGGCGCCCACCGTGATCCAAATAGATAACCAAATTACAGGGGCCCAGTTATCTGGGCCCCTGTTTAATCTTCAGAACAAGGACTATCCATGAAGATAACGGATGTTGAAACGTTTATTTTTTCCGCGGCCCACCATAACGCGAACCGCAATTGGGTTATCGTAAAGATCAACACTGATGACGGCCAGTATGGACTCGGTGATGCGAGTGGGCTCGGCAACGATCATCAGGTGATATCTCTCGTAGACGAAATGGCGGAGAAATTTCTGATCGGTCGTGACCCGATGGATAACGAAGCCATCTGGACACAGATCTATTACAACAATCAATCGCGCGGTGGACGGATTGACACTACTGCACTTTCCGGCATCGATATTGGACTGTGGGACCTTAAGGGCAAAGCCCTGGGCCTTCCCGTCTACAAACTTCTCGGTGGTGCGCAACGGGAGAAGGTTCGGGTCTACGCCAATGGTTGGTATACGAACCCGGGGTCCCCAGAGTTAAACGCTGAAGAGGCGAAAAAAGTAGTGGCAATGGGCTATACCGCTATGAAGTTCGATCCATTCGCCCAGAACAACTACTACAACATATCGCTAGAAGAAGGGCAGATAGCTGAAGATCGCGTTGCTGCCGTGAGGGAGGCCGTTGGTCCAAAAATCGACATACTCGTCGAGGTCCATGCCAAGTTCTCCACGGGGACAGCGATATCTCTTGGCCAGCGGCTCGAAAAGTACCGGCCTCTCTGGTTCGAGGAGCCAACTTCGCAGGAAAACGTGTCAGAAATGAAGTACGTCCGCGATAGGGTTAACATCCCCATCGCCACTGGCGAGCGTCTCTACACCAAGTTTCCGTTTTATGAACTTGTTGCGGCTGATGCCGTAGACGTGCTCCAACCCGACATCGCCAACGCCGGCGGTATCACCGAGCTTAAGAAGATCGCCGCCATAGCCGAGGCACGCCACGTGAACATGGCACCTCACAACACTTGCTCACCAGTCGGCACAATGGCGGAATGCCATCTTGATATGACAATGACAAATTTCCTGATTCAGGAATATCACGCCGAGTTCTATACTCCACACTACTTCGATGCTTTTGATGGGTTTCCACGTCAAGTGGACGGCTACCTGACGGTTCCAGACGCACCAGGTCTGGGATTGACGATCAACGAAGAGGTACTGGCCGAGCACGGGTACGACCCGACGGCAACAGCTCGCGGGGGAACAAGCAGGCAGATATAGAGAACTCTTTAGAAACGAATAAAGACTCATCCAGTTGAAAGGACAAGCTCATGATCGAGAACTCCATGTTCGCCAAGAACAAGTTAGGTAAACAGGCACTTGTTTTTTCGATGCAGTACCCGGTGCCAAGCGCTGTAGAACTGGCTGCTCGAGCCGGTTTCGACGCCATCCATCTCGACGGAGAGCACGGGGCCTTCAACCCGGTAGCAGTGGATGACATAGTTGCCAATGCACACGCTTTTGGAATGAGTGTTACGGCGCGTGTTCCGAACATCAACGCAAACGAGATCAATCGATGGTTGGATCGCGGACTTCAAGGGATCATGGGTCCTCACGTCGAGAACGGTGAAGAGGCTCAGTCACTATCAGATGCCTGCCTATTCCCACCAGACGGCAGACGATCTTGGGGGGGTGGTCGCGGTACGGAACACGGCGACCAACATGTTCTTGATAGTAAATACGGGGGCAAACTGGGGTTCGCCAAGTTTGCGAACGCAAATATGCTGGTCGGTGCACAGATCGAATCCAAGGAAGCAGCGGCTCGCGCCGACGAGATTATCGCCGTTCCAGGCCTGATGGCAATTGCCTGGGGACCCCATGATATGGCTGCTTCTCTTGGTCATCCCGGAGAACCCGATCACCCATCAGTGATCGCAATTCACCGCGAAGTGGAGGCGAAGGTACGTGCAGCCGGCAAGCACTTATGGTCTGACTACGGTGCAACCATGGACATGAAGGCACTTCTTATAAGTGAAGGTCGAACGTTCACTGCAGCAAACGGAGATAACGGGTTCGAGTAGCGCAACTTGCAACTTCGACAGAGTTAGAAGTTCACCTGTTCATGCACTCTTTTCGCAGATTTAACGTATAGCGTTGTAAATTATTCAGGTTCACCGAACAACCCACTGATATGATCGAGGTTGTAACGAGATCAAGTTGGGATCCTTTTTGGCAATCGAAGAACCCATCCACAAAACGTCACATTTGCATGCAGCAGAACCCCCGCTCGTACCAGAGACGAGCGAGGTCATTGATGGATTCCGATTAACCAATGGCGAATCTGTGATTGAAGAGCTAGAGGTCGATGGTACCGACAGGTTCATTCTGACTGATATGCGTGTGATCTATATAGGTGGGGATGAAGACCATAGGAACTGGTCATTTGCCTCATTATCCAACGTCTCTTCAATCGAGGTAACGCGCGTCTCCAGAGAGCGTTCTTCACTGTATTGGGGAGTGTTAGGGCTGATCGCCTCACTTGGCATATGGCAAGTCGCCACCAATGAAAAAGTGGGAATAGTTGGGGGCATCATAATGGCGCTCCTGGGCGCATTATTGCTATGGGATTATTACTTCAGAACACCACCGTCGCGACTCGTGTTCCACGCAGCCGGACAGGACGTCGGGGGGCCTTTAAGTAGATCAGCGGAAGCCGGAGCTCGGGCGTTCTCGGACAGGGTTTTCGAACTCTCGTCAAAAGGCTCCGGAATTGAATCAAATCTCCCATCAGAAAAGACCTCAACAATTACACCCCGTTATCGCTATCCCGCGCCCTAGGTCGAAGCTGAAGTCGCAGCCGACGGTGTCTGTTCGATCGTAAGACCAGGTGTCACGTCCAAGCCCAAATCCGAGGTGTCGCCACGTTTCAAATAATGGAATGCAGCGGCGGCGATCATTGCGCCGTTATCAGTGCAAAGCGCTGGGGGGGGTGACATTACCGGCACACTCGATCGATCTCGCAGCGTCTCCCTAAGTAAAGAATTCGCGGCGACACCACCGCCTATAACTATGCCTTTAACGCCAAATTCTTCTGCAGCGCGCGCCGTTTTAGTGGCAATTACATCCGAGACCGATTCTTGGAATGATCTAGCTAATGCCGCCACCGCTTCTTGATCAGGCCCGCCCTCTGGAGGTGGGTATATTCCCTCTGCCCTTGCGCGATGCAACACCGCAGTTTTAAGACCGCTGAAGCTGAAATCCCACGTGCCTCTTATCCATGCCCTCGGTAGTGGATCCGAAGGGACACCGCTCTCAGCCACCTTCTGTATAACAGGACCTCCGGGGTATCCGAGTCCCATTAAGCGGGCGGCCTTATCGAATGCTTCGCCTGCAGCATCATCTCTAGTGCGACCGACCCGTTCGAACTCTCCATGGGACTTGAGAAGCGCCAGGTCAGTGTGGCCACCTGACACCACGAGGCTCAGTAATGGGAACCCACACGTTTCTTCAGGGGCTGATGGCACCGATTTCGCAGAATCGGGTTGATACAGCCACCCGGCATAGACATGTCCTTGGAGGTGATTCACGCCTATCAGTGGCTTCCCGGATGCAGCAGACAGACCTTTGGCCATGTTCAGCCCCACGATAAGGGACCCTGCAAGACCAGGACCACTCGTCACAGCGATCGCATCGATCTCCTGCAACGACACCTCGGCCGTTGCAAGAGCAGCCCGTACTACCGGCACGATCTGTTGAATGTGACTACGTGAAGCTAACTCCGGCACTATGCCGCCGTATTTCGCATGTAACTCCGCCTGCGAGGAGGCAACGTTCGACCGAATTTCACGTCCATCCACTACAACGGCAGCGGCCGTGTCATCGCATGACGATTCAATCCCCAAGACGATCAATACTGTCTATCCTTTCGATGTACCTGTTAGATCAAAGACTCAGCGTAATGTTATTGCCTCACCATTCGCGTAAATCTTAGGTACAGTAGGTAGTTGATGTGTACGTTTAGTAGATTGTAGACGGCAACATCGTTTATGGGCCCCGGACCTACGAGGTTGGGGGAAATAGAAGATCAACCGGAGACGGAGGGCGTTGTGACAACAGAGAATTACCCAGAATGCAAATCCTGTGGAGAGGGAGACCTCGTTCCGCTGTCAGACTTTGGTGGCCAGGGATCAGCAGTTCATTACAAAGCATGGATATGTACGAATCCCGGTTGTGGATTCAACCTGAAAATTAGGAATGGGGACGTATACTTGAATGAGCCGATCCTCACTGAAGCTGATCGCAGCCGAAGACAGCAGATGCGCTAGCCAAGCTATCTAAAGGCTACACAAGAATACTAAGGGGATCGAGCCACGAGGCATCGGTCCCCTTTTGAATTCCGAATTTCCACAGCTAGAAAGCAACCTGATTTCGCAGCCGCCTGGAAAAACATCGCGTAAAGGCGTCAGGCTGGCTATAGGCTTAATGGCCCTTGGTGTCGTGCTAGCGCTGGTAGGTGTTGGATATCTACTCTACGCGGAGATCGCTCGGTCTCGTCTAGATAACCTTGTCTACGAGGTTTCACAAGATGATCAAACAGCATGGCTGACCGCCCATGTGCCAGACAATAATTCCGTCGATATCTCACCCAAAGAACAAAGCTCCAATGACGATGACCTACCTGCCGTCACCGGACTTATCGGCCCCGCACAATTGTTTCCGGCGAGATGGACTAACCCTCGATACTGGGCAGAACCGGAATGGGCGGGAGCCTTACCTTACGGTGGAGCACATCTGCCCGAGAATTTCGTGTATGTAAATCCAGCGGAGGTTGTGTCAGCACCCGAAGATCTGTCTCCAGCTGACACCTTGGAAATAGCTGCAATAGGGCTTTCCACTAGGGTATACACACTTGAGTTATTTGATGACGTAGACCAAGCATTCTGGGAGAGCCCGGTCGACATTGTTGGACACATACCGGGCACAGCACTCCCCGGTGAAACAGGCACCGGGTGGTATTTCGGACACTTAGAAAGTCCTGTAAGGGGTGAAGGCAACGTATTCCACGCCCTCCCGGAAGTCGTCGAACTTTTAAAACATGATCCGGTGGATGTGATCATCGGAAGTGAGAATGGCGAGTTCTTGTACAGGGTCACAGAAACAGGTTTTATCCACCGGGACGAATTAAGGCTAGAGGAGACTTCCGGTTCGACTGTTACCCTCGTAGCTTCCTATCCAAAACTCGTTTACGACCATCGATTACTGGTAACAGCGGAGTTACTCGCCTTCCGCGCACCTGGTTAATCTCATGGACTGATCCTCGTCGACCCGAAGGATATTTTCAGATACTGATTTGATAGATTCAAACGGCTATAATTTAGGGTGCTTGTGAAACAAAACGCAATCGCATAATCAATGGAAACACAGACACGTGACTACCCTTCAAAATGGTTCCAACTCAAATAGTAGGGTTAGTGTGGATCAGGAAGCATCGAACGACCGAGTCCTGATCGCTTTGCTCGCAATCATGGTCATCGGGGCCATAATTCAAATCACCCTAGGCGGGGTGGTTCGTGTAACGGAATCAGGCCTTGGTTGTCCTGACTGGCCACTGTGTCACGGTTCGATTATTCCAGAGTTCGAATATCACACAATGATCGAATGGAGCCATCGAACCGCTGGTTCTACCATAGGTCTTTTCTTCATCGCAGCCGTGATACGGGTTTGGTTAGCCCACCGTGGAAATACTTTCCTTGTCGCTATCACGACCGGATCGCTTGTACTGATAATAATCGTCGGAGGAATCGGCGGAGCAGTTGTCCTATCCGAGGTAGAGCCATCGCTGCGAACGCTTCACCTTGCCCTAGCCGAGGGAGTGGTGTTGCTTTCATTACTGGCGTTCGCAGCAGCTTTTACCGGATGGAGACCAGGTAGGGTTTTGGGTTCTGCAGGCGCACTAACCCGGTTGACGGTCGAATCTGCTCAGCGTTTGAGAGATCTCGTAACGATTCGCCGGATCGCCATACTGGCAGCCGCGCTTGCACTGATCACACTGCTCTCAGGATCGTACGCTGTATGGCGTGGAGCTGGCGCTGTCTGTCCCAGCTGGCCACTCTGTGGCGGTTCATTTATTCCGGAGTCCGAGTTGGTATGGATACATGCGATACACCGGTTGACCGCAGCAGTAGCTACCCTGGTTGCCTTGTATACGGCACACAAAACGTACAGACTCTCAGGGAACTCATCCCTCGTCAGACTGCTTTCGTTGGGGGCCGTGGCAACCGTAGTCGCCCAGGTTCTGGTCGGTGCAGCAAATCCATGGTCGGGTTTTTCGGAATGGGCGCAGGCTATGCACCTGTCTCTAGCGACTATCATGTGGACGGATTTAGCACTATTAGCGGCTGTTCTGATTATGCGTCCTTACGAGGATGGTAATGTTCTAGATACCGAGATGAATCAGCAACAAAAGGTGGACGTCTGATCTTTACCGATGCAGGTCTAAAGTGAACGGCATGAATACCGTAATCCGTGATTACATCACGTTGACTAAGCCACGTGTGATGACACTGCTATTGCTGACCTCCATAACTGGAATGGTACTGGCAGCGGGTGGTTTTCCGGACGCCGTAGTGTTGGTCGCTGTACTGATTGGCGGAATGGGAGCATCCGGAGGCGCAAGCGCACTCAACCACTGGCTTGATCGTGACATCGACCAGCAAATGGGTCGAACAGCGACGCGCCCTGTAGCTAGCGGTCGGGTCGGACCAATGAACGCATTCGCTTTCGGAATCATCCTTAATGTGATCAGCTTTGCTGTGCTTTTCACATGGGCCAACCTTCTCGCTGCACTACTTGCGATGGCGGGCACCCTTATCTACGTCATCGTTTACACCATATGGTTGAAAAGATCTTCCGTTCAAAACATAGTCATCGGCGGCGCTGCAGGTGCAATACCACCGCTAGTAGGATGGGCCGGTGTGGAAAATAGCGTTGGCCTTGAAGCTTGGTACTTGTTTGCAATCATCTTCTTCTGGACCCCACCTCACTTCTGGGCGCTCGCTTTGCTTATCAAAGATGAGTACCGTTCTGCCGGAATTCCGATGCTTCCGGTCGTCGCGCCTCGTGCCACTACCAACCTATCAATCATGCTCTACACGGTTCTGCTAGTGGCACTGACGCTGGCCTTTGTCGCTGCAACTGACAAACTGGGTCCAATCTACCTGGCACCCACAGCGGTCCTGGGCGGAATTTACATTTTCCTCACAGCGAAACTCTTTAGAGACGATGGGCGACCAGTAATCCTGGGCCTTTACAAGTACTCTCTCCTCTACCTGGCACTCGTTTGCGTGGCTGTGATGGTCGATGGAACGATCGGCTAGCAGTTAATACCCGGACTTGAACCCAGTTCCCGTAACTAAAAAAGGCCACCGAGGATTCTCTCCGGTGACCTTCTATCTCTTCAAATAGAGGCAGTTCAATCAGGCAGCGAGCGCCTCAGAGGCGACACGGGCGACTTCTGCAAACGCATCGGGCTCCCGAACCGAAAGATCTGCAAGTTGTTTACGGTCAATCTGCACATCGGCGAGTATCAAACCGTGAACAAGCCTTGAGTAACTCAGCCCGTGTACACGAGCCGCTGCATTGATACGAAGGATCCACAACGAGCGCATCTCACGTTTTCGGAGACGACGGTGCGACGTCTGGTAAGCCATCGCGTGAAGCAATGACTCTCGCGCAACCTTATATCTGCGATTACGTGATCCACGGTGACCACGGACCGCTTTCAGTACGGCTCGATGCCTTCTGTGTTTTGTTGTGCCGCGCTTGACTCGTGCCAACTTAGGCTTCTCCGGTGATTGTTGTCTTCTGTGATTCAGCCAAACCGACTGTACGCGCCTGACTGCTAAAAAGATTCAAAAGATTTCTAGGGGACTATTAAGGATGACGCTTTCGGATCGATGCCGCAAGCATTTTATTGATCTATCGACCCAATAACCGCTTGATGCGCTTCGCGTTTGCAGGCGAAGTACCAATTTTCTTATCGAACGCACGACGGACTCGGGAAGTCTTGTTACGCCTCAGATGGCTCTTCGGGCCTTTTGTTCGCACTACCTTGCCACCTGCGGTGACATGGAACCGGCGTTTCGCACCCTTATGGGTTTTAATTTTCGGCATTTTTGGTTACTTGGTACTTTCGGTTGATCCATTAGCTCCAGAATTCGCCGCTACGGCCACTTCATCAGGAGCCAGAATTATGCTGAGTGAGCGAGATTCCATCATGGGCGCTCGTTCTAGTTTAGCGCCGTCCGCAAGGTTTTCTGCAGCCCGTCGCAAGAGTTTTACGGCCAATTCAGGGTGAGCTATCTCTCTGCCCCTGAACCTAACAGTTACTTTGACCTTAGCACCGCCACCCAGCAAATCCCTCGCTCGTCTAACTTTAGCAAGAAAATCGTGCTCGCCTATCTTCATGCTAAGACGGACTTCTCGCAGTTCGTTCCGTGCCTGGGTCTTCTTGGTGTCACGCTCGCGTTTCTTCTGTACGAACTTGAACTTTCCATAATCGAGTAGTTTGCACACCGGTGGCGTTTGATTAGGCGCCACTTCTACGAGGTCTAGTCCCTGTTCCTCGGCCATTTCTAGCGCAGCTTGGAGATCCAATACGACTCCAGTGCCGTCCTCTTCAATAATTCGGACTTCCGGAACACGGATTTGGCGGTTGGTACGGTAATCGCGGGCTATATGCTGGATCCTCTGCCCACAGACCCGAAAGGTCCATGGAATTACAAGCTTGCGGACACTACTACGTCACGATGAAGAATACCACGATGTGCTGTTACCGGTCTACGTTTACTAGTTCGGGAGCTAAATAGTGGCACTCTTTTTGCAGAGCCCCATTCGGAGAAGATCACAGTTGTAGTTAGCGATTTGCTACACGGTTCCGGTATGAATACCGTGTCTACAGGAAGGCAAAAAAGGCCTCCTGTGATAAAATCAAATAGTCCCGATAAATCATAGATCGATGGTTACTCGGTGTACGGGTAATTCCAAGCACCGAAAAGAACGTCATCAGAGATGACATCGACAGAATTCAAGAAACGTTCTACCCGGGATTATCCACTCCAGTATTAACGTACACGTGTGGTAATCCGGTCACCGGGGAGGTGACATTGAGCCGGCGTTGGATGCGTAACAGCCTTATCTACTTATTGATCGTTATCGCCGTGATAACGGTGTTCTTCCTGTTCTTCGACAGCGGGCCACTGGATGGCGCCCCTGAAATCCCGATCAGTGAAGTTGTAACCATCGCGGAAAATCCTGGCAACGAGACGGTTCGTATAGAGGTGGATGGCGATAATCTCACGATCCGCAAAGGCGCAAGCACTTTCGTGTCCCGAAAGGAACCGGGCGCAAGCATCGTGGAGCTGCTTGATCAGGTGGGAGTAAGGGAGAACGTCTCCATCGAGGTCAAAGAGTCCGGAAGTGGAATGGGCAACCTGATTGGTCTATTGATCAATTTCCTGCCCTTAATCCTATTCGGTGGGCTGTTGTTGTTCATGATGCGGCAAGCACAGGGCAGCTCTAACCAGGCTATGGGGTTTGGTCGTAGTCGCGCTCGAATGTTCGTGGGCACCAAAGCAACCGTCACGTTCTTCGACGTGGCAGGAGCTCCAGAAGCCAAGCAGGAGCTCGAGGAAGTCGTTGAATTCCTCAAATTCCCGGAACGTTTCGTTGCTCTGGGTGCCCGTATCCCCCGAGGAGTCCTACTTGTAGGACCTCCAGGAACCGGCAAGACACTGCTGGCGAAAGCCGTAGCAGGTGAAGCCGGGGTTCCTTTCTTCTCCATTTCAGGTTCCGAATTCGTCGAAATGTTTGTAGGAGTTGGTGCCTCACGGGTTCGTGATCTGTTCGAGCAGGCCAAGCGCCACGGACCAGCAATCATCTTTGTAGATGAGATTGACGCAGTCGGCCGCCATCGGGGCGCAGGACTTGGCGGGGGACACGACGAACGGGAGCAGACCCTTAACCAGATCCTTGTCGAGATGGATGGGTTTGAGACCGGAACTAACGTGATAGTTATCGCTGCTACAAACAGACCTGATATCCTGGATCCGGCTCTTCTCCGACCAGGACGCTTCGACCGACGGGTTACATTGGACTCTCCAGACATCCGAGGACGCACTGCAATCCTCGACGTTCATGCCAAGGGCAAGCCGTTGGCCGAGGATGTCGATCTGCAGAACCTCGCACAACAGACCCCGGGGTTCAGCGGAGCCGATCTTGCAAACCTCATTAATGAGGCTGCCATCCTCGCAGCGCGTCGTAATAAGAAAGAGGTCGGGCAGGATGAGATGCTCGAGGCTATAGACCGTCTGGTCGCCGGACCTGCCCGCAAAAGCAGGGTAATCTCACAACATGAGAAAGAGGTCACGGCGTTCCATGAGTCGGGACACGCCATCGTCGGACATTTCATGCCCCATGCCGACAAGGTTCACAAAATCTCTATCGTGGCGCGCGGTCGGATGGGTGGATACACAAGGTACCTCCCTGATGAAGAGCGCACACTTCAAACGAAAAATCAATTTGAGGCGATGATCGCCACCGCTATGGGTGGAAGAGTGGCAGAGCAAATAGTTTTCGACGAAGTGACGACTGGAGCATCTAACGACATCGAGAAGGCCACACAGATCGCTCGCGCAATGGTTACCCAGTTCGGCATGAGCGAGAAGCTAGGGCCACGGTTGTTTGGCAAGCGTGAGGAGATGGTGTTTCTCGGGAAAGACCTCGGCGAACACAGGGACTATGGCCCGCGCACCGAGGAATTGATTGACACCGAAGTCGACCGGCTACTTCAAGCCGGATGGGACAATGCCGAGCGTATCATCACGGAACAACGTGTTCATCTGGATGCCATCTCAAACTTCTTGATAGAGCATGAAACGATAGATGCGAAGCAGATGGTCGATATAGTTGATGGTCGTGACCCGCTTGAGGTCGCGGACATAGAAGAGAGCAGCACAGAGGAAAGTGCCGTCGAAGAACATGAGGGCCCATCAGGATCAAACGAGAATCAGGGTAGGGCTCCCGATATGCGGGACGCCAACCCACAACCGGGTCTGGATTAATCCGTGCAACAACTTAACCATTTACACGTTGAGGACTCGACAAAACGACCTCCTACTTAATTTCTGTCCCCTTGTTGGCCAGAGATCGGGGCCGATAAGACAACCCCCAGCGATTCATTGTTTCGAGAATTCGAGTGTCATTTAAGGACGTAATCTCACTGAAAAATCCGGCAAGAGCATGTGCCGTCCTTACTTGGTCTTCACACACCCAACTACGATCTCCGGGGACCACGTACAGCAACCCGTTCTGATGGGGACACTCCATCGCCAAAGATGCACTACCAGGCCCTGACTTAAGGGCAAAGCCACCATCTGTGAGAGCAGCTTTATCGGACGATTTCCCATGAACGCTCATGTTTACTCCTAGAGGGTTAATTGAGTCCTAGTCTAATCCAGAGCTTAGACAGAACGGCGATATACGTTATTAGGGTAGTCTTGTGACCACCTGACAAAACTGGAACATACAGGAGCAGGATCTATGGGGATCCACTATCAGGACCGGGACATCATTGTCTACAAGACGTCTTGTGGACCTTACGACAACAATAGTTACCTATTGATCTGTCGCAAGACCGGTGAGAGCACCATCATCGACACTCCAGAAGACCCGGGGGCAGTAATAGAGCAGGCGACCGGTACTAACGTCCAGGCAATCCTTATTACACACAACCATATGGATCATCTGGCCGGCTTTGATACTGTGTTTTCGGCCTATAACGTTCCAGTAGGTATCGGCTCTGCCGATGGTGATGCACTAGATGGCAAGGGGATCACGGAATGGATATCCGACTCCGAAGATATCCATGTTGGGAAGTTGTTAATTAGACCACTACACACACCTGGTCATACTCCAGGATCGACCTGTTACGCGATCAGCACAGAACAGGGAGAAAACACACTTCTCTTTTCTGGTGACACCTTGTTTCCAGGGGGCCCAGGAAAGTCGGGCAGCCCCGAATTGTTCCTGCAAGAAGTACGTAGTATCACCGGACGATTGTTCCCCTTACCTGATAAAACGGCCGTATTCCCAGGACACGGTGATGACACGACAATCGGGTCTGCAAAGTACGAATATGGAATATTCGCCACAAAACAACACGCTGACGATTTGCACGGAAATGTAGCCTGGCTTGATGACTAGTGCGGACACACGGCAATGAATCATCTGGCTTGTCTAATCCACCAAAGATAGACGTACCATGGTCAATAAGAGATGTGTTGCTCGGATCTGCCACAGTGCTAGGAGCAGCGCTAGTCTTTGTGGTTGCCGTGGATGCGTCCCAGAGCAATCCCGACTGGCTTGAAGACGGGGATTTCCTCGGCATTCCGGCGCCATTGGTACTGGCAATATTGCTTGAGGCCTTTTTCCTAGCCGCGGTTTTTATTTTTGCGGTTTCGAGACATGGCGCCCCCATTCCACAGTTAGGGTTCGTCCCAGCAACCGGCCGACGACCGTATCTTCTAGCGATTGTCGCTTGGCTCTCTGCTCTAATTGCCCTACTCATATGGGCCGGCCTAACGGAACTGCTGGGGATTGATCTACTTAAGATCCCGGACCCACCCGCAGAGCTAGTGGATTACTCGGGGATCAGGCTAGCGTACCCGTTACTTGTGGTAGGTCTGTTTGGGCCATTTTGTGAAGAAGTCTTCTTCCGTGGGTTTGCATTGCCAGCATTCGCCAAGCGTTACGGATTAAACGGCGGTATTCTGATCAGCGCAACACTGTTTTCAGTATTCCACTTCAGTATCGGTTCGTTCGTACCAATATTTATCTTTGGTATCGTACTAGCGTGGCTATACATACGGACAGGCTCGATCTACCCGAGTATCATCGCTCACTCAACCCAGAATGTGGTTGCGACGCTCATTGCTACTTGACCCTGTTACCAGCAAAGCGAGAGTCTCAAACTGATGTCCAAGAGAATTGAATTAGCGTTCAATATGGCGAAAGATGAGGGCCGGGCAGCCCTAGTTCCGTTTGTTACGGTCGGATACCCATCGATCGAAGCCACGCTTGAAATAGTGCCCCAACTCGAGGCTGCGGGGGCTGACCTCATAGAACTGGGTGTCCCCTTCAGTGATCCACTTGCAGAAGGCCCAACCATCCAAAGGTCAAGTCAACACGCTCTGAACCACGGTGTCTCTTCAGGTACTGCAATGGACGTAGCGCGGCGACTACGAAATTCTGGTGTGACGGTCCCGATGGTTTTTATGGGTTACTACAACCCGATCCTCGCTTACGGCCCTGAACGCTACTGCAAAGATGCAGTGGCATCTGGAATCGACGGATTGATTATTCCCGATCTCCCCAGAGAGGAGAGTACAGAACTCCGTGCTCTATCAGAGGAAAACGGCCTCAGCCTCATTCCCTTGGTAGCTCTAACAAGTCCGAATAGTCGGGTTAAAGAAGTTTGCGACGGCGCATCTGGCTTCATCTACTGTGTGGGAGTTCTCGGCGTTACCGGCGTGGGAGAGACGTCCTTTAACAGGGTAGAAAGACTTGTTACCGAAGTGAGGAAGCACACCGACATACCTGTGGGTGTGGGCTTCGGGATCCGCACCGCAGAGGACGCCAGAACCGTATCGGAGTTTGCAGATGCTGCTATCGTAGGCAGCGCGCTAGTAGATGTGATTGGAAATGGTCCACCGGAGAGTTCAGCCGAGCGCGCCGGTGTATTCGTACGAGAACTGGTCGCGGGCGTGCGCTCCGGCTAAACTGCTCGCCGCACCCAAATATTATGACCCTTATCGACTCGGGAGCACGATGGCAGTTAGAGGCGTACGCGGCGCAACGACAGTAACCGAAGACACGCGCGAAGCAATTCTAGACGCGACTACCGAATTAATTATGGAGATCGTGACCGCCAACGATATCAACAAAGATGACCTGGCTTCCGTCCAGTTCACGACCACGACAGACCTTGTCGCAGAGTTTCCCGCGGTCGCAGCGCGAATGCTAGGCTGGGTCCATGTCCCGCTCATGAACAGCCATGAGATGGACGTGCCCCATGGATTCCCACGATGTATACGGGTGCTAATGACTTGGAATACGAGTTTGGCGGCCAAAGATGTCAAACACATCTACTTGCGAGACGCGGTAAACTTGCGGACGAAGCAATCCAAACTGACCTAAAAAGACAATTAGATGAACGGTAGACCTACGACATACAGAGGCAACTCCACCGCCCAAAGTTTCTCGCTTGGCGATTTGTTTTGCTGCGCCCTGGTCCCGTTGTTTACAAGCAGGCGCCCCTATCTATATCGCGGCTAACCTCCGCCCAGGGTGCCCGTAAATTTTAATTTCTTGCTCCCAATCTTAGCCCCGCGCGTATTCCTAAAACCATTACACAAAATTCACAAATACATGAACCTCCCAACACATCTCTCAGTTAGAAAATACCTGATCGACTCTCGTCGAAGATTCCTTTATCCGCCCTGCTAGCCAGTTCCCAAAAACCAACTATCCTTTAGATGCATACAATTCTGAAAGAACTATCAACGAAATGACTACCCACAACGTAAATGTCGAACGAATGGATAGACTAGGGACGCCTGACGACTACATGGCTGAGTTGCCAATCACACCTCAGGCCGTAGCGTTGGTCGCGAAAAGCCGTCAGGAACTGCAAGATATTCTGGCTGGCAAAGATGATCGTATGGCAATGCTGGTCGGTCCTTGTTCGATTCATGATGAAGAAGCCGGGCTCGAGTACGCTCAAAATTTAGCGGAGTTGGCCAAACGCGTTAGTGACCAAATCCTAGTGGTGATGAGAGTTTACTTTGAGAAACCCCGCACCACGGTTGGTTGGAAAGGCCTTATCAACGACCCCAACCTGAACGGCACCTTCGATGTGGCCACCGGTTTGAGACGCGGACGCAAATTCCTTCTCCAGGTAGCCGAACTTGGTCTTCCGGCCGGAACCGAGTTTCTGGATCCATTCACCCCACAGTACTTGGCAGATCTAGTGTCATGGGGCGCTATCGGTGCACGCACTACCGAAAGCCAAACGCACCGCCAGATGGCGAGTGGCCTCAGCATGCCGATCGGATTCAAGAACGGCACCGGTGGGACACTCCAGATTGCAGTGGATGCCATGGTCGCAGCAGAATCTCCACACGCATTTCTAGGAGTCGACGGCGAGGGTCGGGCCAGTGTTGTTCACACGGCGGGGAATATCGGGGGGCATCTGATCCTAAGGGGTGGTTCAAGCGGTCCAAATTACGACTCGTCGTCGGTTGCTCAAGCTACAAAGTTACTCGGTGAAGGTGGGGTGTCACAGCGGCTTGTTATCGACTGTTCACACGCCAATAGCAACAAAGACCACAATCGACAGCCAATTGTCTTCCGCGATGTCATTGATCAAAGAGTGAGCGGCAATAACAACGTCGCCGGAATCATGCTTGAAAGTCACCTCAACGCAGGAGCACAAAAACTTGTAAATGGCTTGGAAGGGCTCGTGTATGGCGTTTCTATTACCGATGCCTGCATTAACTGGTCCACGACGGAGGAACTCCTCCTAGAGGCACACAGTAGGCTCTCCTGAACGGTCGGAGCGAATTCCTGAGATGGGTTGATTATGCTTAAAATGCCAGCGATAAGGCGAAATCCCAGACGATGAGTCTGCAAACACAACTCAACGCCGCCTCCACCGGTCGACCGACCGTGATAACCGTTGGCACTTTTGACGGTGTCCACGTTGGCCATGCACTACTTCTCAGGGCGACCGTCGAGCTTGCAAACGATATTGATGCTGACAGCGTAGCAATCACATTTAAATACCCCCCTCGTGAGTTGCTCAACCCTGAGCTCTTGGTCCCACACCTCGGGCCATTAAACGAGCGCAGGAAGTTAATTGAATCACTCGGTATCAACCATCTGATCGAAATCGATTTTGACGAATCTATCAGGAACTTAGAGGCCGATGAATTCGTACGAATACTGATCTCAGAACTAAACTTGGTGGGTTTAGTTATCGGTCCAGGGGCAACCATTGGACGCGAACGCGGCGGCGACGAAGCACGAATGGATTCACTAAGCCGAGAGCTGGGATTTGAGTTGCGCGTGGTTCCACCCGCGATGGTGCATGGGAAGGTAGCCCGCAGTACAGCGATACGGGCGGCACTCTCCACAGGAGACATGGTGTCCGCTGCAGAGTTGCTCGGAAGAACCTTCAGTATCACAGGTATAGTCACAGAAGGTGACCGCAGGGGGCGAACTCTTGGATTCCCGACTGCGAATATAACGCCGGACCCTCATGGAGCTCTCCCGACAGACGGAATATACGCGTGCTATGTGACCACAGAAGGAGGCCGTTACCAGGCAGCGACCAGTATCGGGGTGAGACCCACATTTGATAACGGACCTCGGGTAATCGAGCCGTTCTTACTGGACTTTGATGGCGACCTTTACGGACATCGCATAACCGTAGAGTTCGTACATCGATTACGTGAAGAAGAGACATTTGACAATGTTGATGATCTGCTGACGCAAATGAAGAATGACGTAGAGGTGACGCGCCGTATCCTTGGCGCTGCTCCACAACAATCAGGATCCCGTTGATAGTTATGGATATCATCCAAGAATTACGATGGCGAGGATCTATCTTCGATTCAACTCCTGGTGTGGAAGATATGCTGGGACAGGAGAAGACCACGGTCTACGTCGGCTTTGATCCCACCGCGCCAAGTCTCCATGTAGGGAACCTTGTACCGATCATGGGTCTTGTGAGAATGCAGCGTCACGGGCACTCGCCTATCGCCATTGCCGGAGCTGGTACCGGCATGATCGGAGACCCATCTGGACGAGATGACGAACGACAGCTGCTGAGTGTGGAAGAGATCGACGACAACGTCGAGAACATCAAACTTCAGCTCGCCCATTTCCTGGATTTCGACACAAACTTAAATAAGGCACGCGTTATCAACAACGCCGATTGGTTGCGAAAGGTCGGTATGACCGACTTCCTGCGTGATGTCGGCAAGCACTTCACAGTGAATTACATGTTGTCCAAGGAATCCGTCGCCGGACGAATGAAGCGCGAACAGGGCATCTCTTACACGGAGTTCAGTTATATGCTTCTGCAGGCGTATGACTACCTGATGCTCCACGATGATTACGGTTGTAATCTCCAAATGGGTGGCTCCGACCAGTGGGGGAACATACTTGCCGGAGTTGATCTGATCCGGCGTGCCAGAGGCCACCGGGCGCACGCTATGTCTTACCCGCTCATAACAACGGCTTCAGGCGCCAAGTTCGGAAAATCAGTTGGTGGAGCCCCGACGCTAGACCCCAAAGAAACGTCTCCTTACAGGTTCTACCAATTCTGGATCAATGTGGATGATGCCGACGTCGTGCCATATATGAAACTCTTCACTTTGTTGGAAATCGACGAAATCTCTAGGTATGAAGAGGCAGTGTCCTCCGAACCTCATAAGCGCGAGGCCCAGCGCGCACTCGCACAGGCTGTGACCGAGATGGTTCACGGCCCTTATGGGGTCACCACTGCACAGAGGGCCACCGACGTTCTGTTCGGCGGCG
Organism: Dehalococcoidia bacterium; assembly: GCA_046583495.1. Classification (GTDB taxonomy): domain Bacteria; phylum Chloroflexota; class Dehalococcoidia; order Lucifugimonadales; family Lucifugimonadaceae. Next base: position 53,339 of record JAYGCF010000026.1, on the reverse strand, counting down.
ATATGGAGGGAATTCCGGCCTCCCAACTTTTGGATATCTTTTCTGATGTCCCTTCAAAAAAGATAGCTCAAGCATCGCTACAGGGTGACGGAATCGGTATGGCTCAGTTGCTTACCCAGGCAGGTGGTGCCCAGTCGAACGGAGAGGCACGGCGACTGATTGAAGGTGGAGGTGTGTACCTTAACAATCAAAGAATTACCGATGCCCGGGCAGTCGTGTCCCTGAAAGATACGATAGACGGGGAAGTTGTGATTCTTAGACGTGGGGCGCGTAACTACTTCATGGTCCAGTTGATCTGATCCATAAACAAACCCACCCGGAAAATCACTGCCAAAGTACGCCCATCCGTTCCGAGGATCGCTAAACTTGTTGCTTGGTGACATCTGTTGGGTATCGCCGTGCAACATAGGATGCGTATTAAAACTCTAACCGTCTGATCGAACACAAGGAATACGACAGAAACCAATGTCCGACTTGAACTTGAGAATCCCCGGACCGGTACCACTACCAGAAGAAGTTCTTCAGGCCACTGGCCGACAAATGATCAATCATCGCGGACCGGAGTTCGCCGAGATAATCAGTCGGATGACGGCTAACTTCAAAACCGTCCTTGGCACACGCGGTCGAGCCTATTTTCTAACTGCGTCGGGAACCGGATCCATGGAGGCAGCGATTGTAAACACGCTATCCTCCGGTGATCGGGTACTTTCTATCAGCATCGGATCGTTCGGAAATCGCTTTGGCGATATCGCAGAAGCCTATGGTGCGGAGGTAACCCGCATGGAATCCGAGTGGGGGGAGGCAGCTGATCCTGAGATGGTGCGAAGAACACTTCGCTCCATGCCAGATTGTGCGGCTGTAGTGGTAACTCACAACGAAAGTTCGACGGGGGTGATGAACCCAATTGAACAGATCTCGCGGGTTGTTCATGATGAATCAGATGCCCTCGTTCTGGTCGATGCCGTGAGCAGCGCAGCAGGTGTTCCCCTTCCAATGGACGACTGGGGATTGGATGTTGTGGGAACAGCTTCTCAAAAATCATGGATTGCCCCACCAGGAATAGCGATGATCGCTATGAGCGATAGAGCATGGAGGGCACACGAGACCTCAACTATTCCGAAGTATTACTTTGATATAGACCAGTACGAAAAATTCTTACAGATCGGTCAGCCACCGTTCACCCCTGCACTTTCCACCATCTACGCGTTGGATCATTCCTTGCAGGCGATTATCGACGAGGGTGTCGAGGAAGTACTGACCCGGCATGCAGCGCGAGCACAGCAGACCCGTAACGGTGCGAAGCGAATCGGGCTTGAGATTTTCCCGGACGAGTCCATTGCATCCGATACCGTTACAGCCATCAGGGTTCCATCAGACGTCGATGGCAAAGCGATGATTTCACACGCTCGGAACGTATACAACGTTGAACTAGGTGGCGGGCAGGAGAAACTGGCCGGACAGATCATACGCATAGGGCATATGGGATGGGTGATGCCGGAACACATAGATGAAAGTATCAACGCGGTCGCAAAAACACTATCTGACCTTCGTAATAAGTAAAAGTGCCTGCACTGGCACTCCTTTACAAAAGCCGTTAGACAACACGCTCGGTAGTGTTAAAGGCAGTTTTAGATGAGACCAGATAAACAAGCTGACCTTTCATCTGGTCTAAGGGTCAGATTCCTACTGGTTTCAGCGGCTACCGTAACTTTCCTGCTTGTTGCCTGTGGGACGGGCAATGAAAGCCTCGGCGAATCGGCCCCGCCGCAAACTCCCATTCCAATTGGTATTAGCAACCCGACAGCAACTCCGATAGCACCAACCTCGACGTCGATCAACGAGATGGTATTGGCTCAAGATTTTGAGCTGCCTCGTGCTGGGGGTGGAACTGTCAAATTATCCGACGTATATGCAGAATCGAATACCGTTTTAGTTTTCTATCGGGGATACTTCTGAGGTATATGTCGTAATCAGCTCGTAGAGCTGCAAGATCACTACGATCAGATAAAAAAACTCGGCGGTGAAGTGGTTGTTCTTAGCGTAGACGACGCTGCAAATGCTGACTCCATGCGCAATGATTTCGGTTTGGAATTCCCTGTGCTTTACGACACAGATCACTCGGTAACCACCAATTGGGGGTTGTTCGATGTACTGGATGACGGGGTATCAGTTCCCGCAACCTTCGTTATCCGCATGGATGGGTCTCTGGAGACTGCCCTGGTCGGTACAACGGTCTCAGAGCGGCCTACAATTAACTCGATTTTGAGCGTGCTAGAAGCGATAAGTGGAATGGAACCTACGTCCACGGACGACCACGATAGCGAATCAAACATTGCCCATTCAATGATCGCACCGAACCCACCAGTTATTGGTGGTAACGTTCCAAACTTCGATCTGCCTAGGGCAAGGGGTGGAAACGTATCGCTCAATGATTATGCAGGAGAACAGAACGTAGTTTTTGTGTTCTTCCGATCCTGGTGGTGAACGCAATGTCGCAGGCAACTCGGCGAGTTGCAAAACAGGTATGACGATATCAAAGCCCGTGATGCAGAAGTAATCGCAGTGACAACACAGGATTTGACGGCCGCTGCTGATTCTATCGACATTGTTGAAGTTCCATTTCCACTCGTTTACGACACCACGGGATCAGTGCCTAAAGAGTGGGAACGCTACGACAACTTCGGTACTGATCTGGCCGATGCTTCAGTGTTTGTAATAGATAAAAACGGAAAGTTGGTATGGCAGTCCTTAGGCGCGGACCACCGGCATTATGTGGATCCGGATACGATACTCTCGGAATTGGACGCTATAAACGGTTGAGTCCGGGCTACAGACACCTCGGTCTATAGTTCGTCTTCAAGCCTCTGTATCACTGCACCCGTGTGTAGTTTTGGGTGGAAATATGTTGATTTTGAAGGTAAACGTTGTCCCTGTTTAACAATGGTTTCGAACGGTTCTATGGGGACAGCTCTCATAACAAAACCGACTTGAGCCATTCCCTGAGATACAGCCTGAAGGACGGAGAATGCGTCGTGCTCGAAAGCCACGACCGTCTGCTCGCGCTCGATGTTGAACGCTGATCGAATCACTTCGTCGTGAAGACGCGTGTAATCAGAGGCCGCCAGCTCGTCTTTGGCATCGACGGGATTTCGCATCAGCCCGATTTGGAGTCGGCCAGGTTCCACACCTGCAAACCCTATAGCAACCTCGTCCGGGGGCGCGGCATTCAAGGCCTGTTCGAAATCGGCGGCTGACAAAGGGTCGACAGGACCTTTGTCCTCGAGATCAAATTCACCTGTTACGTAATCTCTGAATCGAGTCAGTTCATCGCCCGAAGCATCGTGTAGCTGTCGATGATACCCAAGTAGAAGTAGTCCAGGGTCGTCAACAGATATCAACGTCATAAGACGGAAATCTATAGACCCAGACGCCCCAAGGTCGTTGGTGGTACGTACTTCGTCACGGTATGTGATAGCTGTCTCATATCGGTGATGTCCATCTGCAAGATAAATCTGGGTATCTGATAAGACCGAAGTCACGGTCTCAATATCAGTCGGATCAGTAATACTCCAGAGTCGCAGAGAAGGAAGTCCTTCTGGCCTGGCCTCTGCAATTGCATCGAAGGACATCGCACGCTTCATTACCTTTGCGATATTAGAGCCCGAGTCCCGATACAGTGCCATAATTGGGCTGTAATTGGCCTTCGTCGAGCGCATTAACGCAAGTCGATCTGCCTTAGGGCCGGGCCGAGTGAACTCATGTGGAAGTACTATTCCTTTATTGAACTCTTCGAGTCGGACCTCAGATATCAGCCCCTGCCGGATGTAATCTTTCCCAGCGAAGGAAAAAGTTTCTTGGATAACGTAAAAAGATGGTGAATCGTCTTTTCGCAGCACCCCAGACTCCAGCCACTCCGCCTGAAGTTTAGCCGCCCGGGTGTAACGGTCATTCCCTGGAATGTCACCCGGCTCGTCCACGCCTGACTCAAGTCTGATGACATTGAACTCAGAATCAGCGTAAAGCCTTTCTCGTTCCTGCTTTGAGATCACGTCGAATGGTGGACACAGAAGCATTGAAAGGTCACCAGCTGACCGAGTGTTGTATCGAACTCCACGGAAGGGTCTTACTTCTGCCAACGCTCAGTGCCTCCTGTAATCTCAAGTCACATAAGATTGCACCTGATCCCGTAAATTTAGCGTGGGATCGATCAAATCGCTTCAGGAACAAAAGATTATAGGCGTGACTCAGCGTAATTTACGCAGCTTTAAGGCAAACTTTAAACACTGATATTTGTAATCGTTATCTCGTTTTAAGGCATCCTGATAAGAATATGTTTCACGTATTCCCCATCGTCTCATGTTCGGAAACAGGTCTGAGCATAATATGTCTAATATGACTCCCAAACCCGCCGCAGAACGTGCTGCCGCACTGCGCTACGCCCTGAACCAGGCGAACCGTCTCTACTACATAGAGCAAATGCCGAAAATGTCAGACTCGGAATGGGACATGAAGCTCCGAGAATTGCAGACGCTTGAGGCCGAACATCCCGACCTGTTTACCCCTGATTCGCCAACACTACGAATCGGTGCAGCTCCAGCAGATGGATTCGAAGAGGTTCTCCACCCAGCCCCCATGCTCTCACTCAGCAATGTGTTTGATCGAGCTGAGCTTGAAGCCTGGCATAAACGGGTGCGCGAATATATCGAGCTCGACCGCTTCAACATGAGCTGTGAGTTGAAAATCGACGGACTTGCGATATCTATCCGTTATGAGAATGGCATTCTCGTACAAGCAGCCACGCGAGGAGACGGGATACGCGGCGAAGATGTGACAGCTAATGTCAGGACCATCAGGTCTATCCCTTTAAGGTTGGACAGCGAAGATGTCCCAGAGGCACTTGAAGTGCGCGGAGAAGTATTCTTTCCGATCTCAGGATTCGAACACTTCAACGCAGAACGTGCCGAACAAGGTCTCCAAACCTATGTAAATCCCCGAAATTCAGCGTCTGGTTCTTTAAGACAACTTGATTCAAGTGAGACCGCCATCAGACCTCTAGATGCGTTCATCTATTCGGTCTCAGGATTTGCTGACAACATGCCGCAAAACCATTCAGCCGTTCTTGAAAAACTGAAAAAATGGGGGTTTAAGACCAATGAATGGAACCGCGTCGTCACGGATCTGGATGGTGTAGAAGATGCATTCAATACTGCCTCATCTGATCGACCGAGTCTTGATTACGGGATCGACGGCCTTGTCGTCAAGGTGGATGATTTAGGATTGCAGAACAGGCTAGGGTCGGTAGCCCGTGATCCACGCTGGGCTACAGCATGGAAGTTTCCAGCCGAACAGGTCACAACGCGACTTAATGAGATCGCCATTAATGTTGGCCGAACGGGAAGCCTTACCCCTTACGCTATCCTAGAGCCTGTTTTCGTTGGCGGTGTGACGGTCAGCCAGGCGACTCTGCACAACGCGGATGTTATTGCAGAAAAGGACATTAGATCTGGTGACAACGTAATCGTCCAGCGGGCAGGAGACGTAATCCCCCAGGTCGTTAGTCCAGCCCCGGATAATAAGAGAGACCCGGATTCAAAGCCCTTCGAGATGCCAGAGCGTTGTCCAGCGTGCGAAACACCTGTGGTGAAAGATGATGCAGATGTTGTATTGCGCTGCTTCAATGGTAGCTGCCCCGCCCAGACGGTTCGCCTTTTAGAGCACTTCGCATCACGGAATGCGATGGATATAGAAGGTCTTGGCGAAAAATTAGTGGCGATTCTCTATCGACAGGAATTCGTGTCCGATGTATCGGATATCTTCAACCTCGATGACAAACGCGACGATCTGATAAATATCGACCGCATGGGGGAAACCAGTGTCGATAACCTGTTGGAAGCTATAAAAAGCTCAAAGACTCAGACGTTCGCACGACTCATCACAGGCCTGGGCATCCCACACCTTGGTTCAGAGAATGCGGGATTAGTCGCAGATCACTACCGCACTCTGGAAGGACTTACGGATGCATCTCTGGTAGCCAATATATGGCGCAACATGCCAGACGAGGATAGGGGTAAATCGAAACAAATCAGAAGCCTGACTGACATTGATGGGATTGGCCCGACCATCGCGGAAAGTATTCGAGATTGGCTCCAATTAGGCTCCAACCTGAAGATCTTAAGAGACCTTAAATCCCGCGGGGTAAAACCTCCTGCTGTCGCGCAACCGGATGAAAATGACCAAAGGTTTGTTGGGCTGAGATTCGTCGTAACCGGACGGCTTGATTCTTTATCGCGACAGGAGGCTCAAGTCCGGATCAAAGAGCTTGGTGGTGCTGTATCGTCATCCGTTTCAAAAAGAACGGATTATGTTGTGGTGGGTAAAGACCCGGGTTCGAAATACGAGTCGGCAATACGACTTGAGGTCTCTGTACTGGAAGAAGCCGAGTTTTTAGCATTTCTTGACAGTGGAGATACGAATCTCTCTTAGTTTTCCAAAGATGCCTTTTCGACCAGTAACGGGTGCCAAAAATGCATGTCGGTTAACTAGATCGAGCCATTACGGCAGATACGCTGGCCTTATTGGTTGAGGTTTCTGCTTTAGTTTGGGCGAATTTCGATGTTACGGTCCTCTGCATGGTTTCTTCGAAGTCTAAACTTGGTATTGGAATATCCATTGGTCATCAGGAAGTTTCTTGACCCTTTTCGGCTCCTTAAGAAAGACGAACAGGAGCGGATGGAACAGAGGGCTAGACGTAAGCCGTTGATCGTGGTCGGTCTACAGAATCCTGGACCGAAGTACCGCGGCACGCGGCACAATGTCGGCGCCATGTGCGTTGATGAACTCGCGCGGCGTTCCGGTGCACGCCTCGAAAACAGAGTTCGCGAGACCGAGCTTGCTGAGACTGAAATCGGGGATGCACTTGCGGTAATCGCCAAACCGATTACGTTCGTAAACGACAGTGGAAAATCCGTCAGGCAGATTCTTCGCAAATTTAACGCTAACCCCCAGAGCTTGCTGTTAGTGGTTGACGATATGGACCTGACTATTGGTCGATTAAGGTTGCGTGCCGGTGGTAGTTCTGGTGGTCATAATGGCCTCAAGTCCGTACGACAGGTAACCGGTACAGACGACTTCCCGAGGCTACGAATAGGGGTAGGGAGACCACCAACTGGAAGTGACCCAATTCAACATGTACTGGGGCGATTCCGGCCCGATGAACGCGACCAGATTGAGGCCGCCATCGGCCGTGCGGCCGACGCAGTCGAGGCTATTCAGCGCGACGGACTTGACCGCGCTATGGAACGATTCAACCGACCGGGTTAACTAAAGAGCATATGAGACGTTGTTTCAGACCACATCTTTTCGTCGGCTGTAGAACCGCACACCTGGCAGTGCCCTACCCTATGGTGTCGAAGCCTGTATAGGGGCGTAAAACCTCTGGAACAGTGACCGATCCATCTGCTTGCTGGAAGTTTTCTAACACAGCTATGACCATCCGGGGCAGCGCCAATCCGGAACCGTTCAGCGAGTGAACAAACTGGGGACCTGCACCTTCTTCAGGTCTGAATCGAGTATTCGAACGGCGGCCCTGGAAGTCTGTGCAGTTTGAAAGTGAACTGACCTCAAGCCACTCTTGAGAACCCGGCGCCCACACTTCAAGATCATAGGTCTGAGCGGACTGAAAGCTAATATCGCCAGTCGCCAGAGAGATCAGCCGCCAGGGCAGTTCGAGACGATCGCACAGATCTATCGCATCATTAACCATCTCCCCCAGAACTCCCTCGGAGTCTGATGGACGAACGAACTGAAACATCTCCACTTTTTCGAACTGATGTACGCGTTTTATCCCGCGCGTGTCCCTCCCGGCAGCGGTCTGTTCCCGACGAAAACAGGGGGTGTGTGCCACATATTTCAGTGGCAATTGACCAGGTTCAATAATCTCACCGGCATGAAGGTAGTTCAGAGTCACCTCAGCCGTCGGGATCAACCACAGGTCCTCCTCGGCGTCGTGGAATAGGTTGTCTGCAAACTTTGGCAAGTTTCCAGATGCAGTCATCGCTTCTGAACGAATCATGAACGGTGGAGCTATTTCTTCGTATCCATGTTCACGGGTATGCACATCCAGCATCCAGTCAGACAGCGCACGCTGCAGGGCGGCTCCCTTGCCTTTCAATACGTAAAATCGTGCGCCGGACATCTTTGCCCCTGCAGCGAGATCAAAGATCCCCGTGCGTTCAGCAAAGTCCCAGTTAGGTTCCACCTCGAAGTCTCGTTCTTTCGGGGTAGGACCTTCCCTTACGACTACATTCGAGGATTCATCAACTCCTACCGGAACATCGTCCTTGGGCAGATTTGGCAAGACAATTAGGAGGTCATGCAACTTCCCCTGTATCTCGTCCTGTTCTACATCAATTTCCTTGATACGGTCGCCTACAGAGCGCATCTCCGAGATTTGTTCAGGCGACGGTTTCCCACCAGACTGGCCGATACCTCGGCTCACTTCATTACGCTTAGCCCGTAATTCATCACCCTCGTGCACGAGTTCTCGTCTCCGTGCATCCAGTTCAATCATCTCTTCTATCGGAGGATCCTCGCCACGATCAACGAGTTTTTGACGAATAAACTCTGGAGCTTTGATGATCTGTTCTATCGATAGCATTACTGACTCTGCTTATCCCGGATTGTTGGCGGTCATTTAGAGGAGGAAATCAGTCCCGTAATTGGGGATATAGGATGACCTCCCTGATCGATCGTTCACCCGTGATCAGCATAGCGAGGCGATCAATTCCCAACCCAAGCCCGCCGGTCGGTGGCATACCATGCTCAACAGCTACGAGGAAATCCTCATCGAGCCGGTCCATCTCATCATCGTCGTGATCACTACGTAACCGTTCCTGTTCTTCAAAGCGTTGACGCTGGTCTACCGGATCGTTCAATTCCGTGAAAGCGTTACATAGTTCATGTCCGCCTACAAATCCTTCGAACCGTTCAACTATCCCGTCACTTCCTGGTTTACGTTTGGCAAGCGGTGACATTTCAACAGGGTAGTTCATGAGGAATGCTGGTTGGATAAGGTAAGGTTCAACGTGGTCTGAGATCACTTTATCCAATAGCCTGCCCCAGTTGGCTCCCGGTTCGACATGAATGTCACGGGCGCGCATCGCAGCCGAAAGTGATTCCACATCGTTGGATTCTACGAAGTCAATGCCAGAGCGTTTTATTATTTCCGCCCTAAGATCCAAGCGAGGCCATGGAGGCGCAAGATCAATCTCGTCTCCATCCTCTTCAGATGGCGGTACGACCATCGATCCGGTGACGTCCTGTGCAATGGTCGAGACCATTTCTTCAACCATTTCCATCACATCGTTATAGTCAGCATAGGCTTCATAGCTCTCGATAGTTGTGAACTCAGGGTTATGGTCCTGATCAAACCCTTCATTCCGAAAGATACGTCCGATCTCACATACCTTGTCGAAGCCACCAACTATTAGCTTCTTCAAGTGCAGTTCGGTAGCGATTCTCAAGTAAAGATCTCGGTCTAGGGCGTTGTGGTGTGTCCCAAACGGCCGCGCCGAGGCCCCCGCTGGCACCGAGACCAGCACTGGAGTTTCAACTTCCATGAAGCCGCGTTTGTACATGAACAATCGTAGTGATGCCACAATATCTGCCCTCATACGAGCGATTTCCATGGCACGATCGTTGGATATCAGGTCCAGATACCGCTGACGGAACCGTTTTTCCGTGTCCCGCAGCCCCGACCACTTATCCGGGAGTGGTCGTGTCGCTTTTGTGAGGATCGTGATAGATCTAACTTCGATGCTAGGTTCGCCGCGGCGTGTTCTGAAGACGGGACCTTCCGCGCCAATGATATCGCCTAGATCAAGATCATCTAAGAGAAGATACTGTTCACCAAGCACGTCTTGTCTCAGATGAAGCTGAATCGTGCCGTTGGCATCTCTGAGGTCGATAAATGCTGCCTTGCCCATTCCGCGTCGGGCCATCATTCGCCCGGCAAGGATAAGCGATTCTGATTTGGCCCCTTCACCTTGTTCAATCTCTACCGAATCCAGTATCGACCTTGCAGACGCGCTATCTGAGTTAGGTTTAAAACGAGCAGGATACGGATCTATTCCGCGCGCTCTAAGGCGTTCAAGCTTATCTATACGAGCCTGAATTAGACGTGCCTCTGATACTGGCTGATCGGTTACGTCTTCGGGAACGGGCATATAAGTGGTCCTCAGCGGCATCGGTTTAACGCCGCACTTACGCGTACAGAGACAGAAGTCCCCTCGCTGACGGGAATAACACTATTATCACATGGAGCCGCACATACTTTGTGATCTCTTTCCAATACTTGGCGAAGTTTGTTGTTTACAGATGATTATTGGCACTCCTCATCAAATAATTACCTGGAATAAAGGTGCTAGTTGCTTCTTCGTGCTTATGGGTCTGCAGACAGTTAATAATTTAAATCAGCTCAAACACGCATCACGTCTAAGTAGCACTGAGTGGTCACAAATTCCCATAATCAGGTATCCGTCACCTGAGACGGGCGCACTACCTTTGTCAAATGTCAGCACCTTCCGGAGGTTCCGATGAGGATCGGCGGTGGGAGCGTCGGCGGGCGAAAGGTTGGGAATGGACGTCGTGGACGTCGTGGAGAAGCGGGACTGCGGCCCACTTCATCACGGGTTCGACTCGCCATATTCTCAATGCTCGGACCAGAGACGCTGAGTGGATTGAGTGTGCTCGATCTCTACGCCGGCACTGGCGCTCTGGGACTTGAGGCACTCAGCAGGGGTGCCGATACTGCAGAATTCGTGGACCAAAACGAAAGGCGATGTCGAGACATAAAAGAAGCCGCAATTCATCTCGGCTTCCGTGACCAAGTCACAGTACGAAGGGGACGATGTGAGCGAGTCATAACCAGTTTGACCAACCGATATGACATCGTCTTCATTGATCCACCATACGCCGATGATCCCTTTGCAAAGGTGATGTCAAATTTAGATGAATCACTTGTGCTGAATCCAGGAGCTTTAATCTTCGCTGAGCACTCGAGAAGGACGAACTTAGAAGATCGGTATGGTTCACTCAAACAGACGGACAGTAGAACATACGGAGATACCGCAGTCTCTACTTACACCTTCCCTTAGACCATCGAAAAAGAAGGAAATAGGAAAATAGCGAACAATCAAGTCAAAGCGCTGTACGCCGGGACTTTCGATCCAGTAACCGACGGCCACCTGGACATCGTTCGGAGATCAGCCGAGCTTTTCGAGGAAGTCGTCGTCGGAGTCTACGATCTTCCACAGAAGTCTTTGATGTTTAATACAGAAGAACGGGTAGACATGTTCCGCCAGGCAATCAGTGATCTGCCACAGGTAGAGATATTCGCCTACTCAGGGCTGACCGTAAGGTACGCAGACCAGATCGGTGCGCACGTACTGGTCAGAGGTTTGCGAATCGGTGCAGATTATGAATATGAACGAGAAATGGCGTTGATGAACAGAGCCATGCAACCAAATGTTGAGACGGTTTGCCTCATGAGCAGCCTGGAACAGCAATTCATCAGCTCCAGTCGGATAAAAGAGATCGCGAAACTCGGGGCGGAGATCAATTCCTTCGTTCCACCGCACGTTTCAGAGGCAGTTTTCGCTCGCATAGACGATCGCTAGGAATCAACACAGTAGAGCCATCCGGGACCGCAACAAAGCGCTACCGACAGGACAAAACAGGGGGACATAAATGTCTTTGGAACAACGCCTGGAAGCACTCGAAAATCTTGTCGCCGGCGGGCGCGTACCGGCTACGTCACGAACACTCATAAACCTCGACCGGTTTAACGAGGCAATTGCGGATATCAGGTCTGAACTCCCTGAGGAGATGAGTGAATCTCAGGCGATAATTAGGCAAAAAGAGAGCGTAATCAAACAAGCCGAGATCGAGGCCCGACGGATTCGTGCGTACGCAGACGAAGAGGCAACAACAATCCGGGTTACGGCAGAAGAGAAGGCAGCATTCACCGTAGAAACCTCAGCTGAAAAAGCTGCCAAGATGATCCAACAGACGGAAGTCACAGCCGAAGCGGAGCGGAAGGCCACTGAGATAGTTGCCGAAGCTGAGCGCCAAGCAGAAAACATCATTTCAGAAGCCGAAGCCAGCGCAAGCAATAAAATTGAAGCCTCTGAGAGCCGGATCAGCGTGATGATGAATGATGCCGAGGCGGACGCGATCCACAGGCGAGATGGCGCCGATGCCTACGCCAGTGAAGTGCTCTTTGCGTTAGAAGAGCACGTATCCGGAGTCCTTGGCAAGGTGAGGGCTGGGCTTGATCTTCTTGAGGCTCATTCACCGTCCGACACAACAGCCGGTCGCTAGCACCTCAAATATCGACGGAAATATTTTAGCCACGAGAATCCGAATGCTTCTGGTTTGGTCCTGCCGAACACAGCGTTATAAGCATTTTCGTGCGCTTAGGCAGCGATAAGCTTCTTCCCACAAAGGAAACCGAAATCTATTGAAGATCACATCAGTCAAGTCCGTCACCGCCTCGGACAGCAGTGAGGGCGTTCCTCGCAACTACGTATTCGTGAAGATCGAAACCGACGAGGGCATCACTGGCTGGGGAGAATCTACGATCGGCCCACGCGCGGTTGCAACACTGGTCGACGAGTTCGGCGCCTTGCTCGTCGGCGAGGATCCCGGCCAGATCGAAAAGCACTGGCAGTACCTATTCCACCACCAGCACTCACTGCGCGGCGGTGCGATTCAAATGTCAGCCATTAGCGGCATCGAAATAGCGTTGTGGGACATCAAGGGAAAAGCGCTGGGAGTGCCGATCTACGAGTTGCTTGGCGGCAAGATCAGAGACAAGCTCTGGTGCTACGGACGCTGGGATGGCCTGACGCCCGAGGACTGCATCGAAAACGCGGAGTCGTACACTTCACAGGGGATCACGGCCCTCAAGGGTGATCCGTTCGACCACCATGGTCTCTTCATTGATAGGGAATCGGAGTTACGAGCCATCGAAAAGCTTCGGCGAACGCGAGAGCACGTAGGAGATGGAGTCGAACTGCTGGTCGAGGTCCACGGTCGGCTATCGACCTCGGATGCCATACGCGTCGGACTGGAGATAGAGCAGTATCGACCGTTTATGTACGAAGAGCCGGTTCCGCCCCAGAACATCGATGCGTTGAAAAAGGTCGCCGACTCGATCAACATCCCGATTGCTACTGGAGAACGGCTCTTCTCCAAGTGGGACTACGTCGACCTGTTTCCGACCCAGGCGGTGGCACTCATTCAACCGGATATTGTGCAGGGCGGCGGCATTCTTGAGTTGAAGAAGATAGCGGCGATGGCCGAAGCCCACTTCGTCGGATTTCAGCCACACAATCCGTACGGCCCGATTTGCACCGTGGCCTCCCTTCACCTTGACGCGTGCACTCCGAACTTCCTGATCCAGGAAGGAGGACTGCATACCTGGTACCAGGATGCGGTGGTTGGTGAGTTCCCCCAGCAGAAAGACGGGTTCCTGCCGTTGCCCGAGGGACCGGGCCTTGGAATCAGCATAAATGAAGACTGGGTGGCGGCGAATCCGTGGGATGATTCAGGAATATGGACATTCCCACCCGGCGTTGTCCCACCACGCCAGCAGGTGGCGTGGCCTTAGCCAGGCTACTCGTTCGTTAATCCTTGGCGTTGTCACGCGGAGCATGAAGCCGCACCCGCCATGCGTATGGGGTGTCATAGACAACCCCCCGGACGCCCAGAATGAGCTTTCCCGCTAATGCTTTGATCACAAATAGCGAGAGGGGCCCTGGCGACACAGTCATCGAGGCACTTATACTTCGTAACGTCAAACACGTTGGACTTGACTATAAGGTTTAAGCCCATTTCAAAGCCTTCACTGAAAGGCTGCGTAACGCATCTGTCCAAGTTTCTTGAGTAAGCGTTTGCGCTGGCACACTGCTGACTATCTCGATGTCTTGGAATCCAACTTCGACCATCTCCTCGATAAACGCATCCTGTAGTAGCGCTCCTGCAATGCATCCCGTCCAACTGGCAAGGTCGGTCTGGATCCTTAGCGGAAGTTCTCTGGTAACGACAATGTCTGACACACAGAGCCTTCCGCCGTCACTCAAAACCCGAAACGCTTCGGTAAATACGGCTCTTTTGTTCGGCACTAGGTTGATAACGCAGTTTGAGATGATGACATCAATCGTGTCATCAGGCTCCGGAACGGATTCCACATGGGAGAGTTTGAAGGCAACGTTATGAGCTTCCAGAATTGCTGCGTTTTTCTGGGCCAGGTTTATCATTGCGGGTGTCATATCTACGCCAATGACTGTGCCGGTAAGCCCAACCTCCCGTGCGGCAAGGAAACAGTCCATCCCGCCACCGGAACCTAGGTCCAGTACAGTTTCCCCTGGATTTAATTGAGCGATCGCCGTGGGATTTCCGCATCCAGATGATGCCGCAACTACTGCGCCGGGAACCGAGTGGATCTCTTCCGATGTATAGAGAGTCTTTGCATCAGATGGGCGAGAGAGGCCTGAGGCCGATACTGGGTCCGAACTGACCGGGTTACCTGAGTCTGTACATGTCTGAAGAGCATTTTCGGCGATCGATGTGTAACGTTCTGTAATTGCCCTCCGGAGGTCTGGAGGCTCATCCCCGATTAGGCGAGGCATCCCGGATCGGTTATGTAGGTTTTCCATGTAGATTCCTACTCAGGTTTGACCAAAAACGATTTACGATTCCCGGTCTTGTATCCAAACAATATGACCCACGGTGGTCTCAAGAACGATCACTAAACGTAGTGTGTAAAAACTGTAACCATGAGATTCAACATGTCCCGGTAATTACCATCGGCCGGACATATACCGACGTACTCTGTTCGGCAGACATAAAACTGATACTTGTTCAACCTGATCGTTCCAATTCCGGGCCATTTATGACGCTTTCGTCAGGTCAAGCTTATCGACACAGCTATAATTCCGACATGTTCCCACCACCCTACTTTGCAAGTAGGCACGCGACAAAGGGTCCACGATGACTCAACCTGCTATCCCTGATAAAGATCGCCCTTTACTTCTCGTCATAGACGGACACGCAATGGTGTACCGCGCGTTCTTTTCCATACCCGAACGTCTCAGTACGTCTACTGGACAGGACACCCGAGGCGCGTATGGTTTCCTGACCACATTGTTAAAGGTATTGCGCGATCACAGCCCAACTCATGTCGCCGTAGCGTTCGATACCAGCGCTCCAACCTTCAGACACGAACGATATTCGAATTACAAGGCCGGCCGACCTCCGATGCCGGACGAGTTAAGGCAACAGTTCCCACTGGTGAAACGAATTCTTAAATCTTTCAAGATCCCCTACGTTGAGAAGGATCGCTGGGAGGCCGACGACTTGATCGGCACTATCAGCCGGGTCGCTACGGAGGCCGGTATGGACACACTGGTCGTGACCGGTGATCGCGACGAACTTCAACTCGTTTCTGACACGGTTAACGTGCTGATGTATTCAGGTTTCGGCAATACCAAAGTGTATGGAATCGACGAGTTCCGGGATCGATATGCCGGCCTAATGCCTAGCTCTCTTCCTGATATAAAGGCACTTCAGGGAGATCCCTCAGATAACATTCCCGGAGTTCCTGGGGTCGGTGAAAAAGCAGCATTCGCCGTCCTTAAAGGGCGAGACACGCTAGAAAAGGTTTACGAAGATCTGGATGAAATTGAGGCCATGCCAACGGCCGATTTGCGTGGTGCAAAACGCGTTCGTCGCCTACTCGAAGATAACAAGGAGATTGCGTTTGAAGGACGATGGCTGACTACTATCTCTCAGGAAGCGCCATTGGAACTGGAACTGGAAGATACTCGTTTTGGGAGGTACGACCGTGCAGAGATCGCCGAAACATTGCAAGAGCTTGAATTCAGGACGGTACTGAGACAGGTGCCTGACCCGGTATTGTCAGATCAAACTGATCATGTCTTGAGCCCTCAAGCTGGGCCCAATCAACCCGTAGAACAACTTGGACTGAGCATTGACGGCTCATCCTCATCAGTTAACGACGGTCTCCAGGAACCGGTTACAGGCGATTCTGTGCAAGTGGAATACTCCACAGTCTCGACCTCAGAGGACTTGTCCTCACTAATTAACGAATTATCCACACCTGAAGGCTTTGCGTTCGACACGGAAACTTCAGGTATCAATCCGATGGACGCGGATCTTGTGGGGATCTCTTTTGCGAATGCAGAAGGCCGGGCATGGTACGTACCCCTTGGCCATTTCCCGTCACAAGGTATCGCCGAAGAAGGGATTGAGATCACCGTACCAGAACAGATTCCTCTGGCTCAGGCTCTGGACATCATGCGTTCAATGTTTTCAGACCCAAGCATTCCAAAGTTCGCCCATAACGCCAACTTTGACGTGATGGTGATGAACCACGCGGGAATCGAGGTGAACGGGATTGCCTTCGACACCATGATAGCGGCGGCGCTCACGGGCCGTCGTCAAATTGGCCTGAAGCATCTCACAATGGAATTTTTTCAGGTTGAAATGACACCGATCACTGAATTGATTGGCTCTGGTCGTAAGCAAATCACGATGGCACAGGTCCCAATCGAAAAGGCCGCTCCCTATGCAGCTGCCGATGCCGACTTTACATGGCGGATGAAGCGCGCGTTGGAGACCCATCTGGACATCCAGGAAACACGCAATGTCTTCGATACGATTGAAATGCCACTACTGCCGGTGATTGTCCGAATGCAGCAAGAGGGGGTGATAGTAGATACGGAACAACTCAATCGGTTTTCTGTGGAATTGGGCACCGAGATTGAACGCTTAAAAAGCGATACAGCCAACCTGCTCGGCGGTACGGAAATCAACATGAACTCGAGCCAGCAGCTATCGTCGGTGCTGTTCGACGAATTCGATGTTCCTAAAACTCGTCGCACCAAGACTGGCTACTCTATGGACGCATCCACTTTGGAAGGGCTACTGGGAAAAGAAGACCTTAACCCGAATGCTTTCGAACTTATAAAGAATGTCCTAAGTTTTAGAGAACTTGGAAAATTGAAGTCGACCTACGTCGACTCACTACCTAAGCTTGTTGTTGAGAGTACAGGTCGCGTGCACACCAGCTTTAATCAAGTTGGTTCAGCGACGGGTCGATTGTCCTCCTCAGATCCAAACGTTCAGAATATTCCAGTTCGCACACCACTTGGAAAGCGCGTTAGGCAGGCATTCAAAGCAGACGGCGAGAACGGGTGGACCCTCCTAGCGGCCGACTATTCCCAGATTGAGTTGCGCATCCTGGCGCACCTGTCACAGGAACCGGGATTGCTCGAGGCCTTTCGGCAAGGTGAGGATATCCACAGTGCAACGGCTCGTGCAATGTACGGATCGAACTCAAACGACCCCGATGCGCAGCGACGAATCGCCAAGATTCTAAACTTCGGTGTGATCTATGGGCTTGGACCAGTTGGCGTGGCCCGCCAAACTGACCTTTCTCGAGCGCAGGGTGCAGAATTTATCGAGATGTATTTCTCTAAGTACCCGGGCCTAAAGGACTACATTGAGGGTGTTAAAGAGAGCGCCCGTGAAAAGGGTTACGTGGAAACAATTACGGGGCGAAGGCGGAGGTTGCCAGATATCCAGACAGGCAACCAGATGGCACGAGCAGCGTCGGAGCGAATGGCTGTGAATATGCCAATCCAAGGTACATCCGCTGACATCATCAAGATCGCCATGGTCAATATAGATATTGCTATAAGAGACCTTGATTTGAAATCCCGGATGATCATCCAAGTTCACGACGAGCTTATCTTCGAGGTCGCGCCCGGTGAACTAATGGAGCTCCAAGCGATGGTGTCCAAATTAATGCCGTCAGCAATGGAGTTGTCCGTGCCCTTAGAAGTAGAGATCAAGACTGGACCGACATGGGGAGACATGGAATAACGAGATCTCGGTCATAAAACATCAGAACCTCATCTAACCCATGCCTGAACTTCCCGAAATCGAAGCATTACGCAGATACCTCTTAGCTGAACGCGTAGTTGGCCGTACCGTGATAGAGATAGATGCTAATTGGCCGGGCGTCGAATCAACCGTCGATGGTATGGGTGGCTTGTCCAATCTGGTTGGGCGACGATTTCAAGGGTTTGAACGCAGGGGCAAACAGATAGTCGCTAATCTTGACCACGGGGTACTCGGCCTTCATATGGGAATGACCGGACGTCTTGGTGTTATGCGTCCCGAGGATGGGTCATTCAGGTATCGGAGGTTGACACTTTACTTAGATGATGAGCGTCGTCTTGAACTCGACGACATGCGTCGATGGGCGATGGTAAGAGTCGAGGAAAATGCCCAGGCGTTCACAGATAACATGGGGCCAGACGCGCTCGACCCCGAATTCACTGCTTCAGAGTTCTCACGGCGCGTCTCTGCCCACCGGTCACATATCAAGTCTGTGTTATTGGACCAGAAGGTACTCGCGGGAGTCGGCAATATTTACGCAGACGAGGCATTGCTGACAGCAGGCATCTCTCCCGCACGGCGCGCAAACCACATCTCCAGTGGCAGACTGGAACTTCTACACCACACGATTGTAAATGTACTTGGGAATGCTCTCAGATTTATCGAGTCAAACCCGGACGAGCAAGGCCGACCGTACATCGTGGATGCTAAAGATGACCGAATGCGTATACCACGCAAGGCAGGTATGCCATGCCCTCAGTGCCACACAGCACTGAAAGCAAAGAAGTTCGGCGGACGGACTGCATACTACTGTCCTTCCTGTCAGCACTGATCCCGAACTGTGAAAGTTATGTCCATTCACAATTTGAGAAGTGGACGATTTTCAAAATTTCAGACCTATCGATGACGGTACGTTTAGATCAGTAATAAATCATTACTCAAATATCACCGATAACCGTCGTCGACCGTTAGAATTCGGAGATGCAAGGAGGGGTGGCCGAGTGGTTTAAGGCGCCTGTCTTGAAAACAGGTATGCCCGTAAGGGCATCGCAGGTTCGAATCCTGTCCCCTCCGCCAGCAAAACAGCGCACAGGCATAGCTGTAATCCTGGGGTCTCAACTAGTTCAATGTCACGGATCCGCCGGGAAGGTTTTGTAGCCAGAGTCGGGCATGTAAGTGTGACGCGCAACGGCATTTTGGATCTAATTAACAAGTCCTACCGACCACTCTCTATCATCTAGCTGTAGTCGCTATTAAATCGTTAAAGAGTTGATAGGAAGATACGTGGACCTTTACGACGTTACGTACCTCAGCCAGGCGCCCATTCGCTGAATACGAAAACGCGATATCGACTGCGATTCAATAGCCACGATACGTCGCCTGCGAAAGGAATACTTATTCGGAAAGCCCGACCCGAAATGTTCATGTGATACGAATTCCTTCCTAGCATGCCTAGCTATATGTTATTGTGGACACAGGCATGTAAGAAGCTCGTCCCATGGTTAGCCGGCAAAGCTCGGATCCGTGAAGACCAGTCCGAGATGCCCCGAACAAGACCATGGAGATGGATTAAGTGTTCCAGGACCGAAACATAGGATGCGTAGAATGCGGACAAGAGTTCGTATTTAGCGCCGACGACCAACAGTATCACTCAGAACGTGGCTACTCCGACCCCAAGCGTTGCCCGTCTTGTCGGGCTGCACGCCGGGCGCAGGGTGGCGGCGGCGGCGGCGGATTCGGTGGCGGTGGCGGCGGTGGCGGATTCCGATCCGACCGACCAATGTTCACCACCACGTGTGCACAGTGCGGACAAGAGGCACAGGTGCCCTTCCAGCCGCGCGGTGACCGACCGGTGTATTGCAACTCCTGCTTCTCGCAGCAGCGGCAATCCCGCAGCTGGTAGGTTTAGGGCAAAATAGCCCGAGTTAATACGACCGCCCCGATGACTTCGATCACCGGGGCGGTTTTTTTTGCCCTCATTCAAATGTCAGACTAGAGGGTTATTCACGGTCAGTTACCAGCTCTACAAACAGTAGGGGGATTAGGTATATGGACCCTCAGTTCATCTCGGATGCGGTGTCCGCTCTTGCACGCGGGCGTCTTGAACACATATCCCTTGAACTCTTACCGGATTCCATTCGCCCAGCAAATGAAGCGGAAGCGTATCAAGTTCAAGCAGAACTCAGCAGTCATTTGACTGCCAACGGATACGGTGAGGCAGTAGGCAGGAAGATTGGCTGTACAACAGCTGTGATGCAGGAATATCTCGGGATTCCTAATCCGTGTACTGGCCTGGTCTATGAACCGACCGTTCGCAGGCATGAGGGTGAATTTGACTTCAACTCGTTTCATCGCGTTGGAGTTGAATGTGAGATAGCCGTACTACTCGGGGAGGATCTGCCCTCATCCAGATTGCCACACGATCGCTCATCAGTCGCTATCGCTGTTGAAGCTGTAATGGCAGGCATCGAGGTTGTGGACGATCGGTGGGTCGACTACGGCAATGTGGACGTGGCTACGTTGATCGCAGACGATTTTTTCGGTGCGGGATGCGTGCTTGGAGATCCCGTAACCTCATGGCGTGACCTAGATCTATCAGTTATATCAGGATCCATGTTTATAAATGGCGTAGATGTTGGGTCCGGTGTTGGTGGTGACATCATGGGTCATCCGTTTGAAGCGCTCGTGTGGCTTGCCAACACGGCTGCGGAATATGGGTTTCCACTTAAGGCCGGAGAGTTCGTATTACTCGGCAGTATCGTCCAGACAAAATGGTTAGACTTCGGTGATCAAGTGGTAATCGATATCGAAGGGCTAGGGCAAGCCTCGGCCCGATTCGGAAATTTATGACATATGGCCTGTCACAGATTCGCCGCCCCGACTGTGGACACCCAAAAGGGGTGTCACTACGATAATCTTCGTCCTTCGAATTTCCAAAAAGACGTAGCAGTACAGGCTTAGAACCAGAGGTCATGTTGCCCCAGCACCAGGAATCAATAGTTATAAACGCGCCTGTCAGCACAGTGTTTGCCGCGATGACCGATATCAAACGCTGGACTGATTGGTGGCCTCAAGTTCAGGACGTGATACTACCGAATGGTTGGATAGTAAACGGAGCACTAGGTTGCCGTGTAATGGGTATCGACCTGAATGGTTCGGTAACGTTTTACGACCCGGACATTGAATTAGGATTCGAGACTGCTATCCCATATGGAGGACGGGTACTACAGCACTTCACCTTCCACCCCGAGAAGAACGCAACTAGGCTAACGGCTGAACTGGATGCGACCGGCATGGCTGGGATGATGTTCACTAAAAAAAGACTGGTAAAGGAAATGGATCAACTCAAGGTCAATCTCGAGAGTGCTGAGACCTAATAATAAATGGCCGACCCTTGGACCATCAGCAAGTTATGCAGATAGAACCTCCAAATTTAAGAGCGTAATCCAAATATGAATATTCATGAGTACCAGGCACGCGAAATACTGGAATCCTACGGGGTCGTTGTTCCGCGCGCTGGAGTGGCTTCCACTCCTGAGGAAGCAAAAAAGATAGCCGAAGGTTTCGGAGGCCGTGCAGTAGTTAAGGCGCAGGTCCATGCCGGTGGTCGTGGGAAAGCCGGTGGAGTGAAACTGGTCAACTCATCCGACGAAGCGGCTGCAGCAGCCAAAGGTATGCTTGGCAAGAACTTGATTACCCACCAAACGCAGGCAGATGGGGTTCCAGTACGCAAGGTGATGGTCGCAGAGCTTACTGATATTGCCGATGAACTCTATATAGCTATCACCATGGACGCCGATGCGAAAGCCCTCATGGTTATGGCGAGTTCGGAAGGGGGGATGGAGATTGAAGAAGTTGCAGCGAACACCCCGGACAAGATCGTGAGAGTTGCGGCTGATCCACTGATTGGACTCTCCGCCTACCATGCTCGGGATATCGCGATGAAGATCGGAATCCCTATCGACCTGGTCAGGCCCGCAACCACCCTTATTACCAATCTGGTACGTGTGTTCCAGGAAAAAGATGCCTCTCTGGTGGAGATCAATCCTCTGGTGGTCACCAAGGATGGGCAAGTGATGGCACTGGACGCCAAGATAGGCTTCGAGGATGACGCACTATTTCGTCACCCAGAGGTGTCTGCCCTTGAAGACCCTGAGCAAAATGACGAGCTTGAGCAGAAAGCACACGACGCCGGACTGGCCTATGTGAAGTTAGATGGTGGCCGTGTGGGATGTATGGTTAACGGAGCCGGGCTGGCTATGGCAACCATGGACATCACAAAGACGGCCGGTGCTGATCCTGCCAACTTCCTTGATGTGGGCGGAGGGGCTACAGAGGACAAGATTGCCCGTGCATTCGAGATAATAGTGTCCGACAGGGACGTAGAGGCAATCCTAGTCAACCTTTTCGGAGGCATACTGAGGTGCGATGTAGCTGCCAGAGGGATAGTTATCGGTGCAAAGAATACAGGCACACAGATACCTCTCGTTGTCGCCATGCGCGGGACAAATGCAGATGAAGGTATTCAAATACTGGCTGACGCAGGGCTGAACGTCAGAACGGTGGGTGACCTAGGCGAGGCTGCCACCGCGCTTACACAGGTTCTATCGGGTGGGAGCAACTAGATGGGTATCCTTATCGACGCTAACTCACGCCTGCTAGTCCAGGGATTAGGCCGTGACGGATCGTTCCAAGCGGGCCGTTGTCGAGCATACGGGACCAATATGGTGGCGGGTGTACACCCACGGCGCGGTGGCACCATGTTTGAGGATGAGGTCCCGATTTTTGAGACCGTAGCAGAAGCCGTAGAGTCTACCGGTGCTAACGTCGGTCTCATATTTGTCCCGGCATCGGGCGCGGCAGACGCTATTATCGAGCAGACGGACGCGGGCTTACCACTGGTGGTATGCATAAGCGAAGGCGTACCAGTGCAGGACATGGTGACGACGCTTGCATATCTCGAAGGCAAGGGCACCCGATTACTAGGGCCAAACTGCCCCGGGTTAATTCGGCCCGATACTAAAGGGAAGATCGGCATCATCCCAGGGAATATATTGAGCGAGGGACGTATTGGTGTCGTGTCTCGTAGTGGGACATTAACCTACGAAGCAGTCATACAACTTACCGAGCTTGGGATTGGACAGTCCACCTGTGTAGGAATCGGCGGTGATCCTTTGCATGGGACGACTTTTGTAGATGTACTCGAAATGTTTGAAAACGATGACGAGACAGATGCAATTGTGATGATTGGCGAAATCGGTGGGACAAAAGAACAGCAGGCGGCTGCGTATATCAAAGACCATGTCACCAAGCCCGTGGTGGGGGCAATCGTCGGACAAACTGCACCTCCGGGCAAACGCATGGGACACGCCGGAGCGATCATCACGGGCAAAGCTGCCCTAGCCTCTGAGAAGATCCGTGTGCTCGAGCAAGCCGGGGTCCATGTGGCAGAGTCTCCGGCGGTGATTGGGGCCAAAATGGCGGAGGTCTTAGGGCGTTAACTACGATCTTAACTGGAGTATTTCCGGTTAGACCGCTAGGTGTCGTAGTGAGCAGCGTAGTTGTATCATTGGTTACCGTGTCATCGTCATCGTCTACTCCACTTAGCCAGGGTCTAAATCTGTCGATGGATTTGCTAAGGAACCGGACGAGAATACAACGCGAGTAGCTACGCTCAAATTAATCAGACCCATCACTAAATTGATATATACCCCGTACGGGTCGTTCGCGTCCCGAACGCGAGCTACCGTGAAACGAACTCGGCAGCCCCGAAAAACTTGGAACACACATATAGATGCTCTTCGCAAATAAGTTGGCCATGTCCTACGGGACCCGTGAACTCTTCTCCAACGTCACATTCATCGTTGGAGACTCAGAACGAGTCGGTATCGTCGGACCAAATGGCGCAGGCAAGTCCACGATGTTGCGCCTTATATCTGGACAAGAGATACCTGAGTCCGGTTCTGCTGGGCACCGTGGAGGAGAGGCCGAATTTCTTAAACAGGAAGCCGACCTCTCGCCTGATTTCACCCTTCTGGATGAGTTATGGAAAGCCTTCCCTGAGGCTCTGGGCATTCGCCATCGATTAGAGGAAGTGGCACGTATGCTCGAGACGGGTGAAGGGGACGTGATGGAGCTCATCGACGAGCAAACGTCGTTGTACGAAAGATATGAAGTACTCGACGGATACCGCATAGAAGCGCGGATCGGAAAAGTCCTGGATGGTCTCGGGTTTGAACGCTCGGACTGGGAGAAGCTTTGCGCTGACTTCTCCGGTGGATGGCAAATGAGGGTAGCCCTGGCAAAGATCTTGGCCTCCATCCCAGAAAACGCCCTGCTTGACGAGCCAACAAACCATTTGGACGCTGATGCTCGGGAGTGGTTAGCAACGTATTTGAAAGATTATCCAGGTGCTGTAATCATCGTCACCCATGATGGCGAGTTCATGGACAAGGTCGTAACACGGGTGATGGAGATAGATCAGGGAGAAGTGACGAGCTACGCCGGCAACTTCAGCGCCTATCTCGCTGAGAAGAAAGCGCGTGCTGAAGCACGCGAGCGTGCCAGATTACGCCAGCGTCGAGAGATCATGCGGCAGCGTCGTTTCATAGAACGTTTTCGATCCAAAGCAACGAAAGCTGCTCAGGTTCGTAGTCGTGAAGCTGCGCTGGAAAAGATGGATATCATTGAGCAGGTCCGCAAGGCGCCTGAAGTGCGATTTGCATTGCAGGCTAATGGCCGGACCGAATTGGAAGTCCTTAAAGTACGCGGGGTCACGAAATCCTTCGGAGATAACCCAGTACTCCTAGGTGTAAATCTTGATATTGAACGCGGCCACAAGGTGTGCCTCGTGGGAGAGAACGGCGGTGGCAAATCCACACTGCTGCGTATCGCCGTTGGATCCTTGGAGGCAGATGATGGAACCGTCGAATGGGCAGAAAGAGCACGCCCTGGGTACTACGACCAGCACCAAGATGAGGCTCTAAACCCCGAACGTACAGTGATCGAAGAAGTCCGTGAAGGTTCTAACGGTGCTCCTGATGTGAGGTTACGTTCGATACTTGGACAGTTTCTATTCAGTGGGGACGACGTATTCAAGCCTGTGAAGGTGTTGTCCGGTGGTGAGAGGTCACGCGTTGCCCTTGCCAAGTTCCTTATTCAACCAACCAATGTCCTATTACTCGATGAGCCGACGAACCACCTGGATCGCACGACGCGAGCTCGGCTAATTGAGGCCCTTGTTGGCTATGACGGGACTATCATCGCCGCCAGTCACGACCCGGGTATCGTCGATGGAATCGCCACACACGTATATGAGGTTAAGGACGGCGAAGCTACGGAGATCCAAGACAAACGTAAGATCGACTCTATCGGTGACGATGGGCCAAAGACAGCTCGTCAGCGGCGTGAAGCAAAAGAAGCCCGAGAGGCTGCCAATACCCGTTAGACAGTCAATTGGTCTGCTAATTTTTCTTCGGGCCTCGTTCTCTTGGGACCACATCCGCGCAGCTTAAGCGAGTAAAGTTCCCGCCTCATTTAATTTTTTACAGACAGTTGCCACTACAAGCACGCTT
Source organism: Dehalococcoidia bacterium (assembly GCA_046583495.1). Classification (GTDB taxonomy): domain Bacteria; phylum Chloroflexota; class Dehalococcoidia; order Lucifugimonadales; family Lucifugimonadaceae. Next base: position 27,780 of record JAYGCF010000026.1, on the reverse strand, counting down.
ATCGGGCTCAAACAGCCCCCCGACCGCAGGCATACCACGTATTGCCATCACAATCCAGATATTCGATCAGGCTAAAGGGTTTAATCATGGAGACCAAAGTACTTGGTAAGACGGGACTGGAAATAACACGTCTTGGCATAGGGCTTTCAGAGATAGGATCTATCCTATCTTCAGAAGACGAGAAGACAGCTACCGAAGTCTTGAATGGAGCACTGGATAACGGCGTTACTTTCCTCGACACGTCTGCCTGTTACGGGTTATCTGAGGAATTTATCGGCCGCGCCATTCCAACGCGGCGTCACGAATATACCCTCGCTTCAAAAGCTGGTCATTACCTGCCAAGAGGCGAGGGTGAAGATTGGACTTACGATCTTGTAACGGAATCAATTGAGAGAAGTTTGAGGTTAATGAAAACCGATTATCTGGACTTGATCCAACTTCACTCTTGCGCCATAGATGTTCTTGAGAAAGGCGATGTGATTCAGGCGATCCAGGACGCCAAGCAAGCCGGCAAAGTGAACCATATTGGCTATTCTGGTGACAACGAGAACGCAAAATGGGCGGTCGACTCTGGTCAGTTCGAAACACTTCAGACGAGCTACTCGCTGGTCGATCAAACAGCCAGGGTTAACCTCTTTCCTGGCGTTGTGCGGCAGGAAATGGGCCTCATTATCAAACGCCCCATTGGCAACGCTGTATGGGGCCGTGCCACGGATCCAAACCCCTATCACCATATGCCTACGTCATATACGGAAGAGTATTTTAGGCGTGGTCTTGAGATGGCCAAGTTGGGACCCGTCAAAAATGGTCCAGATGATGCTATCGAACTGGCTATGGGCTTCACACTAAACCGCCCTGAAGTTTCGACTGTGATCGTCGGAACGTTGAATCCAAAACACCTAGAGTCAAATGTCCAGATGCTTAACAACGGCCTTTCGCTCTCCGACGTCACTGTTAAAGATCTGGAAAGTCGGTTCGACAAAGTTGGAAAAGGCTGGGATCAACGTGGTTAAAAACAACTGGTGTATGGGCCGTTAACTACGCCACCGAGATTAATTTATTTTATTGAGATCGGAGAGTACAAATAATGGCGAAACGTGAGGGCTTCAAAAGAGGCCGCTATTTGTCCCCCTATTGAATTCTTTAGTCAGCCACGCCGGGTGGTACCCTGCACTGCGAAAGGTCTCTTTTAGGCGAACTTCATGGAGCCGGGTCGCCGCCCGGCTCCATTCGCGCATGGCCGACTTCGGGCCAGGCACAGGATTAGGACGACGACAAAAATTGATCGTTGTGTTCTCCTCCTGACGGTATAGGAGGCTTAAATGAATACACATGAAGGCCGACCCAAGGAGATAGCATGCCAGAGAATCGAATTTTTGCTGCCAACCGTGCCGGCAAAGTGGCGCATCTGCTCCAGTTCCATCACCCATCCACCGAGTTGATCGAACTTGCAGCTATGGCTGGGCTCGATGGTGTTGACTTAGATGGTGAACATGGCCATTTCACGCTGTCCGAAGTAGATGCGATTTGCAGACAAGCCAATGCCTATGGGATGACCGTCACAGCACGTGTACCTGCAATCGAGCCGTCGGTAATCAATGGCTATCTCGCTCGAGGCGTGCAAGGTATTCAGGGTCCTCACATGGAGACCGCCGAACAGGCAAAGACTCTGACTGACTCAACTCTGTTCCTCCCAAAAGGTGAACGCTCTTGGGGTCCGGCACGAGGGAACGTCTATGGACATACCGGCGCCATCAAAGACCTACACGGCGGCAACACAGAATTCCTAGCTGACGCCAACGAGAACATGCTCGTGGTTGGACAAGTTGAATCCAAGCTAGGCCTTGAAAACATTGACGAAATCTTGGGTGTCGATGGGATAGATTGCATCACATTCGGTCCTAACGATATGGCTGCATCTCTGGGTCATCCAGGGGAACCAAACCACCCATCGGTGTCCGAGGCACACAGGCACATAACTGAACGCGTCAGGGCGCACGGCAAGCGATTGTTATCGGATCGTATGACTACTATCAGGGCAACAACAATCGTGCTCGATGCACTACGTATACATATGGCAACACACGGTAACGATCCGAAGGGTGAGGGTACTTAACTAACAGAGGGCCGACCTAAACCTCATAGAATGAATCGTGTCTGTCGTTATCCTCGGAATATGTCATGCACGCTGATCATTAGACGCGGCATGAAGATATATTCTCTTCCCCGTTCGGGGAGCCTACGAGAGACCCTCGCAGTGGTGAAAAATGTGCGATGTCCCTGTGGAGGTAAAAACTGATGATGGAAGACCGGTCGCGTCCCACCGGGTTTGGAGGCGCGCCTGTCAGGGCACCTTCACTAGCTGACGTGCGTTCGGCTGCGAAACGCATACAGAATATTGCGACCAGGACACCGCTAATTCCTCTGCGTTCTTACAATACAGAGCCCATAGACATACTTCTCAAGCCGGAGACATTACAACCCGTTACCTCGTTCAAGATACGGGGAGCCTATAACTGGGCGTCTTCATTATCGGAAGAAGAGCGATCCTGTGGACTTTCCACCGTCAGCGCAGGGAACACAGCGCAAGCGGTCGCTTATGCAGCTAATTTGATCGGGACATCGTCCCGAAGTCGGCTTCCGGATACGACGCCTCAGGCCAAGATTGAAGCGATTAGGGCCTATGGCATGGAACCCGTGCTCATGCCTGGTGACGAGCTTTTTGATTGGATGTTATCAGCCGGTTGGCAGCAAGAGTCTTACACGTTTCTGCATCCTTGGGTGGAACCACTCATGATTGCGGGAAGCGCTACCGTCGGTTTGGAAATTTTCGAAGATATGCCGCATGTAGATACCGTATTCATATCCGTGGGTGGTGGTGGATTGGCCTGCGGCATTGGAAGTGCCCTCAAACAATTGAACCCTGACATACGTGTGATAGCTGTGCAGCCCGCAGCATGTGCTCCTTTGGAAGCCAGCCTTTCAGTTGGACACCCGGTCTGGGTAACACCGGAGGCGACCCTGTGTGACGGCCTCGGGGTACCTCTGGTAACCGACGAGATGTGGCCCTTGTTGCAGGAGGTTATATCCGAGACCACTACGGTTTCGGAGGACCAGGTCAAGCATGCCATTAAAAGACTCGCATTAGATAACAAGCTGGTTGTGGAGGGCGCAGGTGCTGCTACGTTGGCTGCGGCTTTTTCAATGCCCGTATCCCAGCGAGGACGCTCCGTCTGTGTGCTGAGCGGTGGAAGCATTGATAGTGACAAGCTTGCGTCGATCATCGAAGAGACGAGCCAGATGAACAACTGACCAGTGCATTAGCTCCAGATATCGAGTTCGAAGGACGCGATGGATTGCCACCTGCCGCCTGTAAGCGGTCCGTTGCGTGCCATCATCTCTATCGACTCAACGTAAAACCCGGTTCCCAACCTCAAACCTTTTAGCAGTCTCATACCGCGTAATGATTCATCGACCGATGCTTCTGTGAATAACGTCAAGTGAGGTTTGAATTGGTCACCGCCATACTCTCTTTGAGCGAGTGGTGTGATCGCTGCTTCAAGTGAATAATTCAGTGCTGAGAGTTCGTTAGTAATTCCCACTGGGACCTCTGCAGCAAACCCACTTGTCTGAGGTTCCGCGGCAAGATCGATCCAGAATGGCTTCGTCGATTCGGCGACACCATGGATCACCTCTTGGATATCCTCAATATTCGGGATTCCTGAGAAAAGTCTCTTCAGGGTGACGTGAGCCGGTGCGTTAACGTAAGCAGGTGGATTATTCGTCTGGGAGTACATGGCCCTGCGTAGATCCGAGACTGCTGATACCTGTGCCTGTCCAGCTATAGCAAAAACCGAATAGACAGTGAAACCATGACGATCATTCTGCACCACACAGGGATCTGAATTGTGCCCGTCCTTGGTCATGTGGTTCCTCTCCAGATGCCGCTGCTTGATCCCCAGATAACACAAAAAGGACGGGCCAACGCCCGCCCTTGGAATTATTAGCTCGTTATTACGCTGAGCCTACCACCAAATCTTTCCTCCTACCTCTGCCTCAATCTCTTTGAATGTCTTTGTCCACAGATTCGTAGACATGTACTTCCATCCACCGTCCGGTAGAAGTGCAACTACGTTCGCCTGACCTCCACCACGCCCTGGTATTTGAATAGATCCATCTCCGACTTTTTCAGCGATCTTACGTGCGCACGCAACTGCAGCGCCCGACGAAATACCTGCGAAAATCCCACACTGCTCCATTAATTGCTGCGTCCAAAAGAAAGAGTCTTCACTCTCAATCAGAATTCGCGCGTCTAATTTATCCAAATCCAAAATTTCGGGTATGAAGCCGTGTTCAATTGATCTCAACCCCTGGATAACGTCGTCAGGCGGCGGCGCAACAGCCACAATCTTTACATTCGGATTATGCATTCGTAGTGCCCGGCCATTGCCCATCAACGTCCCGCCTGTACCCAGGCCTCCTACGAAAACATCAACCTCAGGCAAGTCACGAATAATCTCTGGACCCGTGGTCTCAAAATGGGCTCTGGGGTTAGCCTCATTACCGTACTGATACGGGAAAAAGTAATCCGGATTATCTGCTGCCACCTGTTTGGCAACGATAATTGCCTCATTAGTTCCCTTGTCGGCATCGGAGAAAATGATTTCTGCTCCATACGCCGCCAGAAGATCAATTCGCTCCTGAGTCACGCCTGCAGGCATAACCACTTTGAGGTTGTAACCACGCGCCCTAGAAATCATAGCAAGGGACACCCCCGTGTTTCCGGAGGTAGGTTCAATTATGGTGTCTCCCGCCTTCAAAAGACCATCGCGTTCGGCAGCCTCAATCATGAACTTGGCGACTCGATCCTTCACCGATCCTGAGGGATTTGACCCCTCCAGTTTGGCGTGGATCCGGACACCCTCTACAGGGCTCAGGACGGAGACATCTACCAGTGGCGTATCGCCGATGGCGTCAACAATGTCCCGCTTCAGCATGTTTGGTACGGGTTTGACTCGAAGGGTCACGCGTGCATCCGTATCTTGGAATTGAAAAGATGTTGCAAGTCGAATTCAACGACGTCGGAAACGATATAAATGGGGGAGGTATAAAACCGCTCTGCCCACATTTTAACCCATGCTTAATCCGCTGTTACTGGCTCTCCAACAGGCTCTTCTATCGGAATATTCACCCCGCAGAATGCATCATAGTCAATGAGCTCGGTAACGGTAGGATTGTCACCGCACAATGGACATGCCTTGTTCCGACGTACCTTGAGGACACGAAAGTCCATCGACAGGGCGTCGATGATGAGCAAACGCCCACTAAGCGGTTCACCTATATCCAGTAGTACCTTGATGACTTCGGTCGCCTGTATCGTCCCAATCATACCGGGTAGTGCACCAAGTACTCCGGCCTCCGCGCAACTCGGGACTTCACCCGGTGGCGGTGGCTCCGGGAAGATACAGCGGTAGCACCCGTTACCCGGAATATACGTACTGGCCTGACCGTCGAACAAAAGGATGCTGCCGTCAACAAGAGGTTTATCAGAAAGATAGGAAGCATCGTTTACGAGGTACCGAGCCTGGAAATTGTCCGCCCCATTCACGATCACGTCATAGTTCGGAATAATGTCCATGGCGTTGTCCGAAGTGATGGGTTCTTCGTGCAGGACGACTTCCAGATCCGGGTTATAGGCCTCAAGAGTCTCTTTTGCAGACTCAACCTTGGGCTTACCTACATCCTTCTCCTGATGCAGGATCTGACGTTGCAGGTTAGAAACATCAACGGTATCGAAATCGACGATTCCGATCTTGCCCACACCCGCAACCGCCAAATACATAGCGATGGGAGAACCGAGACCCCCAGCCCCAACGATCAGGACGCTTGAGCCGAGCAACTTTCGCTGCCCCACACTTCCAACGTCTGGCATGATTATGTGGCGGCTGTAACGCTGGACCTGGCCCGGCGTCATCGTTTTGACTTCTTTCATCCGATATTCAGCCTCTTCAGCTTGGACTACCCAGTTATCAGGTCTATCTGGGTGGTTCTGTTCCTAAGTTCCGCTTTGTTGCGGTGACGATCGTTATTTATTTACTAATTCAGATCGCAACAGCAATATGCACTATGCAACGCAATCGTCATTATTTCAACGTAAGCCAAGTATACAGGAGGGTTAGAAAATACCGGATTCCGGTACACGGTTACTTTGAACGCGTGATTACACGTTCTTCCTCGTGTTACGATTTAACGCTGCGCACTAGCGCGCTTTTCCTAAGCTAACCCACCTGACAATCCCGCGATCCAGCTTCCGTTTAAATGGTGCGCTCGGGGACCGGACGAAGTAAATCGAGATATGGCAACCGCTAACGTATCGCTCTCAGTTGACACACGTGAAGTAACCGGCAAGAAGGTACGGGCACTTCGACGCACTGGTATCACCCCCGTCCACCTTTATGGAGGTGGGGGTGACTCACTCACCCTCCAGGCCGAGACACAATCACTCCGTACCGCAGTCAACACGGCGGGCCGGGGTCAACCGATTTCGATCGAAGTCAATGGAGGGGAAACAGCTCTCACCTTCGTTCGCGAAATAGCTCAGCACCCCGTTTCCGGTGAACTCCAACATGTGGACTTCATCCGTGTTGATGCCAATCAGCCAGTTCCAGCAGAAGTCCCGATTACGATAGTTGGTGAGGCTCCTGCGACCCGTGGTGGTGGTGGTCAATTCCTCCGGGGCATTCGGACTGTCCAGGTCAGTGTTCTCCCACTGGAAGTGCCTGATGAAATCGAAGTCTCTATCGAGAGTTTAGAAAACATTGGGGACAATATTCGCGTTGTAGATCTTGTACTGCCTGAAGGCGTCCAAGCCTTGAGTGACCCCGACCAAGTTATCGCCAGAATCGCGATGACTCGTACCGCAGCCGTTGAAGTTGGAGAAGGTATGGAGGTAGAAGAAGGTGAAGAGGGCGAAGAAGGAGCAGAAGGCGCGACGGAATCAGAAGACTAGTCGTTCAATCACATAGATCCAACGATCGGGCGTTCTGGCCTTCTCTTCAACTCAAGAGTCGGCGGAGCGCCCGACTCGCGTCCCGAACCGCTACAACCCAATGGGAGTGCATAGTTGAGTACCTCGACGGGTTGTAGAACACTCTAAGAAAGCGGTCACTAAGATACTCAGAATCCACAGATGCCATGCAACAACACACCCCCCTGATACTGTGCCTTGAATTGCCTTGCCAATGTTGGTTGCTGGCGTAACTTAACGAAGACGTAGCGCCGTTATGTTTGAAGCTAGGCAAGATGCTGACATACGCTGAGCCATAGAATTTTTAGGAAGGAGCAGGCACGTGAAACGGAGCACCAATGCTCCGGGGTTAGAAGACCGCCTAAATGCTGCTCCTTGGCGATTTACCCCCTATCGAGGCAACCCCCATGAATACATCGTTAGCAACTGGTCTCCCGAGTGTAAGTCACTAGTGTTTACTGTTCGACAACTCATACTTGAGGGTGGATATACAGAGATGTTCTATGGCACCCCCTGACAGTACATCGATATAGGTAATCATCATTACTTTGCAGGAACCGGAGATATCGGAAAGGCTGACCGGCAGTTTCCAACTGCGCCCTTTGTTCTTAACCGCAAACCTTTGAGGGAAGATTAAATATTCCACAGTGTTAAAAGAAGACTCTCTCACATTCATGGAGGTCGCCCGTCTGATTCGGTTCATCAACGGACAATTTGTGAATCTTCACAGTTTTCTAACATCTGTCGAGTAAATTAGTTAGATCACTATTGGAACTTCGTACGTTCTGCGATGTACTCAGCTGGATGAGTACCCCAAACCAAAGTATCTCCGACCAACGGCAACAGATAAACGGAGCCACCCAGATGCCGCTGAAATCAGAGCTTATCAAGCACAAACGTCCCCTAAATATCTCGGCAACGGCGAGTTGGAAAACCACGATGTTCTGGGTATTCACACTTGTGTCAATGGCAAATTTGGCATGCACTAGCGTGGGTGATGGTGCCTCATCCATGGACGTTACATCAGTGCCAATAGCGACATCTGTAATGACTGAACCGGACAACAGATCCGTCCAAGGGGAGTCCAATGAAGGGGACTCTGACCAGTTAGTTTCCACGTCCACGATAGAGGTCCGAGAGGATGGTTTACGGGCCGACCCATCCAATGTAAACGAACCTGTTCCCACAGAGACATTCACAGCGGAGCAGGTCGTAGCAGCTTTTGAATCTGTTATTACCGGCGTATTCCAAGACTCGCTTAAATCTGTCGTAGAGATATCAGTCTCTGGTATTGACGGCGTAGGCAGTGGAAGCGGGTTCGTATGGGATGAACACAATCATATTGTGACAAACCAGCACGTAGTCGCAGGTGCTCAACAACTTGAGGTCTCGTTCTCAGACGGTCGCTCTTATGCGGCCACGGTGATTGGCGAGGACGCGGACTCAGACGTTGCAGTGCTAAAAGTGATAACCGATGACGTTTTCGTACCTATCAAGCTGGGTGACAGTGACAAGGTGATCCCTGGACAGATAGCTGTTGCCATTGGTAACCCCTTCGGTGAGGAATTCACTCTTACGCAGGGAATAGTCAGTGCCGTCGGACGCAGTATTCGAAGTGGAAACCAGGGCTTCACGACACCTGATGTCATACAGACGGATGCAGCGATAAACCCGGGCAACTCAGGCGGACCATTGCTCAACCGACACGGGGAGGTGATAGGGATTAACGCTCAAATTCGGAGCGACAGTCGCCAGAACTCCGGTGTTGGATTTGCCGTTCCTGTCAATATCGCAAAGTTGGTAATACCAGAGTTGCTCGAAAATGGAGAGTTCGTTTACGCATGGCTCGGTGTATCTGGCCATGACATGAGTCGTCTTTTAGCCGAGGCTCTCGATTTACCAGAGGGCACCCTCGGTGCATATATTTCTGAGGTAATAGGCGGGGGGCCATCGCAGATTGCGGGTATGAACGGATCGACTCGGACCATCAGGCTCGACGGCCAAGCGGTAGATGTAGGCGGAGACACCGTCATCGGAATTGATGGTTGGCCTATACGCAGCATGGCAGATCTTATCTCCTACTTGACTAGCAATACTCGACCGGGGGACACGGTGACACTAGAAATCATTGAGGATGGGGGGAACGAGACCGAAAAAGAGGTCGAGCTTGGCGTGAGACCGTAAAACGTAAATCTAAAAAAGCCCGGGCTCGGACAGAATTTTATGTGTCCAGTGAGTTCCGTCCAGCGGGTTTGTTGATAAGCAAAGACAACCCTCAGAACGAACCCGAGATTCCCATTGGATGTGCTCACATCAACAGCTAATAAACCCAAAGGCCGACAACCTTGGCAATGGGACTATCGCAAAATCAAAATACAGCAGGCTCCACTGCCATTTTCCTGTCAACATGCTTCAGGACGTACACTTCGGGCAACGACATAACTCGTTATGCTCCAAGAGGCAGAAATACTCACCATGATTGTCGATGTCCACACCCACCTTCCGACTCACCACGATGTAGTTCCCGAATCGGACCGTACCTCTGAAAACATGATGCGTTCAGGTGACGACGTATCGATGACTAACACCATCGCTGATTACCTACGCGCAATGGAACCAGTCGATAAAACCTTTGCGTTTGGAATTGCACCTAGACCATGGTTAGATCGTGATTTACTAGAGGGCAGAGGCGATCTGGCTAGTGATGGCAAGAACCACAATGATGTAGCAGCGGAACTCCATCGCGCAGCGCCAAACAAGGTCATCCCGTTCATGTCGCTACACCCCATGGATCCGGAGATGAACAATGAGTACGACCGGGCCGTAGGTGATCTGGGTTGCAAGGGAATCAAACTTGGTCCCAACTACCAAGATTTCGATCCCATCGGCGAGGATGCTTTCAGACTGTACGCAAGGTTAGAAGCGGATAATTTGCCGATCGTTTTTCATCAGGGCACATCTCCAATGCAGGATGCTCCCCTCAGATACGCCCATCCGCTCTTGATGGATCAAGTCGCGATAGCATTTCCAGACCTGCGGATCGTGATGGCCCACCTGGGACACCCTTGGCATGAAGATTGTCTGGCAGTCGTACGCAAGCACCCGAACGTGTGGGCTGATGTCTCAGCACAGTTTTACCGCCCTTGGTCTTTCTGGAATGGGATGCGCTTGTTCCACGAGTGGGGTGCAACACAGAAAATACTTTTTGCCTCTGACTGGCCAGTTACGAATCCACAGGACAACATTGATGGGCTCCGTCATCTGAACAAGTTCGCAAAAGACCATCATCTTCCCGGGATCCCCGAAGACGAGATCGAAGGCATCATCAACCGGGATGCGCTGGAAATCCTGGGCGTGGAGTAGCCGGGAACATGATCGTAGACGTCCACACACACCTGCCCACACACCGTGACACGGTCCCCGAGTCAGATCACTCCACAGAAAACATAATGCGGTCCGGCGACAGCGTGACGATGACCTACTCGATCCCCGACTACCTGGAAGCGATGGGCCCCGTGGACAAGGCGATCGCGTTCGGCATCGAGCCACGTCCATGGGACCACAATCGCCAGCTGATCCAGGGTACTGGCGATCTCCAGGCCGAGGGCATGAACCACAACGATGTCGCCGCAGAACTGCGCAGGGTAGCGCCCGATAAGGTTATCCCATTCATGGGACTCCACCCGATGGACCCGGGGATGAATGACGAGTACGACAGGGCGGTGGGTGACCTGGGGCTAAAAGGAATCAAGCTGGCCCCGAATAACCAGGAGTTCGATCCACTGGGAGAAGACGCCTTCAGGCTTTACACCCGGCTGGAGGAAGACGGTCTGCCGATCGTATTCCACCAGGGAACGTCGCCGATGAGTGATGCGGCGATACGTTACGCATACCCGCTGGACATGGACCAGGTAGCGATCGCGTTCCCGGAGTTACGGATCGTCATGGCGCACCTCGGTCATCCGTGGCAGACGGACTGCCTGGCAGTGGTACGCAAGCACCCGAACGTTTGGGCCGATGTCTCGGCGCAGTTCTATCGCCCGTACTCGTTCTGGAACGGCATGCGGCTGTTTTACGAGTGGGGTGTGACGGAAAAGATACTTTTCGCATCTGATTGGCCAGTTACGGCTCCGCAGGAGAACATCGACGCCCTGCGGGAACTGCCGAAGTTCGCCAGGGACCACAACCTCCCGGAAATCCCGGAGGCGGAGATCGAGGGGATAATCAATCGGGATGCACTGGAAATTTTAAGAGTGGAATAAGGCCCCCTTTTAATGCCGCTAACGTTAGAATTTACCGGCTTGTAATGCACCTGCCAGGCCATCGGCCTTGTCAACTATCTTGAACATCGGGGTAATGTATTTGGCGAACGGCCAAAACAGTTTGAAAAGTAATGAGCCTAAAGGGCTATTTTATGGCTGGTACATCGTGGCAGCGATGTTCTTCACAAGCTTCATAGGTGTCGGTTCCCGTCAGGGATTCGGAGTGTTCGTCGAGGCATGGGAGGAGGACCTCGGGACAAGCGTCGGCATGATATCCATCGCAGGAGCCGTAGGTTGGACAGTTAATGGATTGGTTCAACCAATTGCCGGAAGCCTGACGGACCGTTTTGGCGGGCGACGGGTCATGATTTTCGGATTGCTCGGGATGGCCCTCGCCACGATCGGGGTCGGATTAATGCCGAATGTTTACGGACTGATCGTAATGTATGGCTTTGTGCTATCGGCTCTGGCAGGTGGCGCATTCGGCACCCCAACGACGTCCGTCATATCGCGCTGGTTTTTGCTTAAACGTGGTAAAGCAATGAGCTTGGTTATGTCCGGCGGAGCAGCCGGAGGGTTGATCATGGTTCCGTTCGCTGCTTACATGCTCGATATTGCAGACTGGCGAACTATTTGGTTCGTCCTGGGAGTGATGATCCTTCTGTTGGGAATGCCGCTCGTGGTAGGCCTAGTGAGAGACGATCCTAGCGACATGGGACTCGACCCCGATGGAGATTCTACTGTCGATCCAGATGAACCAGATAATCTTCCTCGCCAAATACGGGTCGCACCATTAGAGACATCCCACTGGCGTGATTCGATCCATTCGGCTCCTGTATGGCAACTTTCCATATCGTTTTGGGTGTGCGGAATCACCACCGGAATGATATCGATTCACTTTGTTAAATGGGCTCAGACAGAAGGCATATCTACAGCACAAGCAGCACTCGCTTTCGGGGTTCTCAGCATAATTAACGCTTTCGGATTAATTTTTGTCGGCTGGCTATCTGACTACATGCCACGTAAGAACCTGCTCGGGATTGTTTACCTAGTCCGAGGTAGCGCGTTTCTAGCTCTGATCTTTTTGTCCGGGGAAACGGCATTGTGGAGTTTCGCTGTTCTGGGTGGCGTTTCCTGGCTTGCGACAGTGCCTATGACGAACGGACTAACGGCAGACATTTACGGCTTAAAAAATATCGGAATGATCAACGGTATGATCATGATGTCACACCAGCTTGGCGGAGGTCTTGCTATAGTCGGAGCGGGTATCGCGTTTGATGTTTGGGGAACATATGACCCTGCATTCGTGGCAGGATTCGCAACCCTGATCGTAGCCGGGCTAGCGAGTTTTTCCATCAAGGAACGCAAATATTCGATCCGATATCAGGAACCATTGCCAGTCCTCCCCAATACGGTAGCAACGGTATCCGACGGGGACTGATCGCTGATCATGTGGGTAGAGACCAGATTTGACTCAACGCTTGGCCTGATTCTTCACCATGCGGAGTATGTTGATCCCACCCTCATTGACTGGATAAAGGACAAGATAGATCAGATTGTTGGAGTGGGCCCGACAACTATTGTGATCGTACTTGGCCTGGTCACGGTGGCATTTCCAGTCGCACTGATGGCTCTCGCATTACGACGTGCACGAAGAGCTCGATCGCGAGGGTCTTAGGGTTCGGTTACTTCACAACCGTTACAATCCGGCACGATAGACCAGCACCAACGCTATCTCACGCAGTTCTAGGAGAACCTCAATGCCAGACACGATGCGCGCCGCCCTAGACGATGGCAACGGTCTCGTCACAATTCATCAGAACCCGATGCCAGATCGCTTTCCAGGCTCAGCCTTGATTGCAATCAAACAGGTCGGCATCTGTGGTTCAGACCTCCATATGAACAACGAGCGTTCGGAAGCACAGAACCTTCCATCGGGGCATGAACCGACAGGTGAGGTAATTGAGGTTCCAGCAGGTGAAGTTCGTATCCAGCCGGGTGATCGTGTCGCGATCGAGACGATTGGGTCAGGCAAGGCTTGCGAGACTTGCTACTTTTGCCGTATTGGCCAATACCGGCATTGCACCGACAAGGCAGAGGAGTCCGGTGGGGCTTTCGCTGACTATATAACTCGAACCCCTCTGGGACTGCACAAGCTAGACGACAATATGTCTTGGCAGGACGGTGCACTAGTGGAACCCCTTGCAGTGTCCGTACATGCCCTTCGATGGGGCGGCTTCAAGGGTGGGGACACTGTGGCGGTGGTTGGCTCAGCAACAATAGGGCTTGCGGCTATAGCTGCCGCTCGCTCTTTAGGAGCTAGGAAGATCGTGGCATCAGCCCGATATCCACAACAAAAAGAAATGGCCGAGCGTTGCGGTGCAGACCTTGTTGTTGGCAGCGAACCCGGTGAACTTCAAGCGGCCGCTCAGTCTCTGACCAACGGGCTCGGTGCCGATGTGACGGTCGAGACTGTTGGTGGCAACTCCATAGCACCGCTGGAGACCGCGTGTGGAGCAGCGCGATCACAGGGCACCGTTATCGTAGTGGGCGGGTTCCGAGGAATCCTGCCCTACGCCTTCCTTCCTCCTATGCTGGAGGAACTTACCTTCAAATTTTCTTCCTGCTACGGCATTGTGGACGGGAAGCACGACTACGATGTTGCAATAAATATGTTGTCTAGGAAAGATACCGGGTTTAACGACATAGTGACCCACACGGTATCGTTGAACGATATCGAAAAAGGCTTTGATCTGGCGTACGACAAGACTAGCGGATCCGTTAAGGTCCACGTAACGGTATAGCTATTCTCAGGTCTATTACATAACCACTGATTCGGGAATGTTTTCTTAAGAAAGTCGAGTTAACTTGGATTCTAGCGATGACTCGTACGACTGCTCTCCGACCATTCGACTTCGACAGCACCCGATTAGCAGCTAGGTTCTTGTCATATCCCATGTGTTTCTATCCATATCGAAACATTATCGAAACACTCACGCGCTAGGATTATTATGTCGGCTCAGGACTCCTCGGTAATCTTCAAAATCCCGGGGGGAGATATGACTTGGGTGGCGTGAGCTATATCATTCCCGCCTAGAATCAGGTGGACATGGACCGTCCGGCTACACGTTCGGCGGTTATTTGACTGGAGACAGGAATGCCTTACAAAGCTGAATATATATGGATCGACGGCAACCAGCCGACGGCCAAGATGCGATCCAAAACCAAGGTGATTGCGGACGGTGTTGAGCCACCTATCTGGGGATTCGACGGATCCAGCACCCAGCAGGCAACAGGTGACAACTCTGATGTTGTCCTCAACCCAGTTCTGGTTCTTCCAGACCCGCTACGCGGTGGGGACAACGTACTTGTCATGACCGAAACACTGCTTACGGATATGACTCCACATCCCACCAATACGCGTGCGGGATGCGCTGCCGCTTCAGAAAAATATGGTTCCTTTGACACGTGGTTCGGCATTGAACAGGAATACACGTTCTACGACGGCCTCAAGCCCTTAGGCTGGCCAGACAATGGATTCCCGGCCCCACAGGGCGGCTACTATTGCGGCGTTGGCGCCGACGAGGTGTTCGGGCGCGAAGTTGTCGAAGACCACATGGATGCCTGCATCGAGGCAGGTATACATATCTCGGGTATCAATGCCGAGGTAATGCCTGGACAGTGGGAGTTCCAGATCGGTCCGGTGGGTTCGCCAAGAGCAGCCGACGAGTTGTGGCTAGCACGCTGGTTACTGTATCGAATCGCCGAGGAACACGGAATCTCCGCCACGCTTGACCCGAAGCCGGTCAAGGGAGATTGGAATGGCGCAGGTGCCCACACGAACTTCTCAACCAAGCAGATGCGCGAGAGTTACCAGCCATGCATAGATGCGGCGGAAGCACTCGGAACGAATGTTAATGAGCACATCTCCAACTACGGAGACCGTATCGAAGAACGTCTTACCGGGGAGCACGAGACACAGCGATATGACCAGTTCTCATACGGTGAGTCTGACCGGGGTGCATCGATACGTATACCCTGGCAGGTAGTTAAAGATCAGAAAGGTTATATCGAAGACCGTCGTCCGAACGCCAACTGCGACCCATACGTAGTGACCCGTCTCATCATCGAAACGGTATGCGGAGCGGCCAGTAAATAAGCTCGACAAGCCCTTTCTATTGGAGCTTGAAGGTATGAAGAATGCGGCGGCGTCCTTATGGCGCCGCCGCATTTCTTTTTTGATGAAGTAAGCCCTTCAATACCTCTCCCAAATTACCTTGATTGGATACTGACATGAAACTAACCAACACCAACCTTATCCGCAGCATCACCAGCGATTGGAAGGGCGAACGTGACCGCAACGGGCGCCCGCTAGTTCCATCCGACATTATCCGGCGCATGGAGAAGGTCACAAGCGAAGAGGCATGGGGTGTACTGCGTCGACATGGCTACCACCATAACTTTGCCGGTGACTTCCATATTCTTCACCCTGAACGCATTCTTGTTGGGAGAGCTGTGACCTGTCGCTTTGTGCCTACTCGCCCTGACCTAAATAATGCGATCGAACGCACCGGAGAGACGGAAAAACGTATTGGCGGACAGAATTCGTGGGTGATTGATGAATTAGTCGAGGACGATGTTATCGTCGTCGACCTTTTCGGCAAGATTTTCGACGGAACTTTTGCAGGTGACAACCTATCTACAGCCATTCGTGTGAGCACCAAACGAGGGATGGTCATCGACGGTGGGTTACGAGACACTCAGCGTATTTACGAAATGGACGGGTTTAACGCTTTCATACGAGGCATGGATCCTTCTGCTATTAACGATGTGTCGATGCCTGACATCAATGGAATCATTCGAATCGGCATCGCGACATGCCTACCCGGCGACGTAGTGCTAGGCACGATGGAAGGAGTCATGTTCATTCCTCCACACCTGGCTGAAAAAGTGGTCGTCAATTCGGAGAATGTTAGATTGCGAGATGAGTTCGGCCAACAGCGTATCGCTGAGGGCGTTTATACGCCGGGTGAGGTTGACCGAGAGTACTCTGAGGATATGAACCGAGATTTCGACCAATGGGTTCTGAATCGCCAAAAGTAGTCAGTAAAATCTTGAAATATCGGGAGAGGATCAGACATGCCAGCAGTACATGATCGTGGTGGGTGGCTAACGGATGAACCGATCGACCGAGATGAACACGAATGGGCTGACTGGGAGCGCCAGACTCAATCACTTCGGAACGTACTGGAGAAGCACGGCATCATGAACGTGGATGAGCTACGCCGAGGGATCGAGGCTATTGACGCCGCAGAATACGAGGCTTCTACTTACTTCGAGCGCTGGTCGGCGAGCCTTGAGACGATTCTCGTGGATAAAGGTGTCCTCACTACTGTAGAGATCTCAGAGCGGGCACAAGCGTTACGAGATCTCTGGGGCTACCCAAATTGACCGACCGAACCAATTCGAAACCTGCATTTGCGGTCGGAGATCTTGTGGTCGTCAAGGACGAGACGCCGCCGAATCACCATAGAACTCCCTGGTACATCAAGGGGCGACAGGGTGTTGTCGTGGAGTTCATAGGCATGTACGTGAACTCTGAGACACGGGCACACGGCGCCGACGGATTACCGACACTGCCGATGTATAGGGTTGAGTTTGAACAAACTCATCTCTGGACCAATTACTCAGAATCGCCGACTGACAAACTATGGAT
Organism: Dehalococcoidia bacterium; assembly: GCA_046583495.1. Classification (GTDB taxonomy): domain Bacteria; phylum Chloroflexota; class Dehalococcoidia; order Lucifugimonadales; family Lucifugimonadaceae. The sequence continues at coordinate 10,775 of JAYGCF010000026.1, read as the reverse complement.
CGACCTCTATGAACACTGGCTGATATCGGCTTGATGGTCCTTAGGAATCGAACGGGAGATTTCTTATGAGCGATAACCACGATCAGGGCGGGTTCTACGACACCGGATGGCGTCCCAGCAGACATGTGCATCGAGATGAAGAGGGCCGCCCACATGATCACCCAGGTATACAGGAAGATACCGGACTGGGAGTCCGAGCTTCGAGGGCATTAGCTATCCACGAGTTGCTGGTCGAAAAGGGTGTAATTGGTGAGCGCGAGGTAGACGAGATGATGGAATCCTGGAGCGAGCGCGTTCCAGCTAATGGCTCCACGCTGGTCGCAAAGGCTTGGTCCGACCCAGAGTTCAAAAAACAGTTGCTCGAAAACCCCAAGGAAACGGTTATCGAAAGCGGATTTGTACCCGAACATAACGCCGATATCGTCGTTCTTGAGAATACCGATGATGTTCATTACATGGTCGTTTGTACTCTTTGCTCCTGCTACCCCACCGCCCTACTCGGACCGCCACCAGACTGGTATAAGAGTTTTTCGTACCGATCACGCGCAGTAACAGAGCCGAGACAGGTGATGTCGGAGTTTGGATTGGAACTGGAGGATGAGACGGAAGTAAGAGTTGTCGACAGCAATTCCGAGTTGCGCTTCCTAGTAATTCCACGTCGACCTGAGCAGACGGAGGGATGGAGTGTGAAGCAACTTGCCGAGCTGGTTAATCGCAACAGCATGATTGGCGTCGCGTCCGCAACAAAACCAGGAGCGAAATAGCACTGGCGTCTACAGTTCTTCGCCCTATGGTTGCGGACGACGTGGTCGCGTGTTCCGAGCTTTTTGTTGAGAGGCATGCCGCTCGACGTATTACCAATCTGTTATATCCAGCGAATCTGGCCACGCCTCAGGTCGTTGGGCAGCTTTTAACGGACTGGCTCTCTACCGGTGATGGGATAGTTGCGGAGATAGATGGGCGTTTAGAGGGTTATCTGACTGGCCGTTCTGTTGGCGGACTGGGTGGCATTAAGACGTCGTTAATCTGGGAGTGGGCGCATGCAACGCGAATTAACGCGCCCGCGACATTGTTTTCTGACATGTACACAGCGTGGTGCCGTCTATCCGGACGGCCTGAAACAACCCTACACACGACCATAGTATTCGCAGATGACGTGGCCACACATGATGCCCTTGTACAGACGGGGTTTGGACGTCACTTGATTGATGGGGGGCGGACCGTTCGCACAACCGTGAAAACCGACTACGACATAGAAGTCACACGCCCAACGCTCGAAGAACTGGAAATTGTGAACGAAATGGAGTCTGGGCTTCACGCACATCTGGACGCGCCACCCATCTGGCGTCCGAAGTCGCCGGGTGGAGGCCATCTGTACGATCGCACATGGATCGAACGGCCGTCACGTGGTCTTTTTGTCAGTCGATCAAATGGGCATGTCACCGGGTTTATGAGCGCGGAGGCCGGTGCCCAGGATCCGAAGTCGCTTATGTCGCCTCCGGTACCACATATTACCGGCGCGTTCTTGAAACCTGAGGCACGTGGCACTGGTGCATCTAAGGCGCTGCTGTCAGCTCTTCTCCGTTGGATTCACGAATCTGGATGGGAATCTGCCACGGTCGATTTCGAAACCTCCAATCCGGAAGGATCAAGCTTCTGGCTAGGGCCCGCTGGATTCGAGCCATTGCTATACACAATGCTTCGTCGGTTAGACCCTAGGTACATTAAAGGCGGATAACGCGCCCTTACTGGTTCAGGGTGTATGCCCTTATCGCAGGGCTAGCGAACCAGATGACGACCGTCACCATTCCCGTTCCAACTACGCCTATTAGTAGGGCAGCTTCCGGCCCGAATGCGGCGAGCAGGCCTCCGAATACGATGCCCCCAGCCGGAAAGAATCCCCAGGCCATCTCGTAGATACCGAACACTCGGCCGCGCATCTCATCCTCGACACTCGTCTGAATCGCGACCGTCCCTAATGTGATGTGTACAGCGTTAACCGCACCGGCCACAAAAGCCAAGACGACGGACGCGATTAACACAGTCGAGATACTGAAGCCTCCGATCACAAGGACAGTCACTGCGTTGGTCAGAAGCATCGCAAAACCCGCACGGCGCACGTTTCCACGCCATCCCAGCCACAATGCCCCAACGACAGCCCCGATCCCCATCCCAGTGAGGACCGCTCCCTGCTCTAGTGCCCCTCCCCCAAATACGTCCTTGGCATACGACGGAACCAGGTAGATAAAGCCTCCTAAGAATATGGCGTTGACGATGGTGAACACGAGCACCACGAGCACCACTGTATCCTTCCGAATTTTGCTAAAAGCATCAGAAACCCCTTCCCAGAGAGGTGGCTGACGTTCTTCGATCGCCTGACGAGGGCGCAAACTGACAAGTAACAGAGTCGCTATGAAGAACGAGATCGCCCCAAGAATGAACATTCCCTCACCACCAAATCGGGAGAGAAGATATCCACCCATTATGGGTGCCACTATCCGAGAGAAATGGAACGAGGTCTGATCAAATGAGACGGCCCTCACGAGTTGGTTACGACGGACAAGATTCGTGATGAAGGCCTGCCGAGCCGTCCAGTCATTCCCGAGAGCGGCACCGAATGCGACTCCAGAAGCAACAATATGCCATGGTTCCAGAGCGCCTGAAAATCCAATAGCCGCCAAGATGGACATCGTCAAAGTCCCAACTGTAGACCCTGAAATAAGCATGACTCGTCGGGGCACGCGGTCGGCAAGGACGCCTCCAATCCCGGCAAATATAAATTGTGGGACGGCCAGCGCAGTTCCAAGTGCGGCGAGCCATAGGCCTGAACCGGTCATGTCATAGATGAGGAAACTGTTCGACATCAACACCAGCATGTGCCCCGTGCTCCATGTGAGTGTGGACAAAATAAACCTGATGAACTGACTTTCCCGCAGTACGTGTGAACGCGGCGGCACACAAGGCGTGTCAATATGTGTCATGCGTTTACCCGTTGTCTCAGCCATAGCAGCTCATTGTGCGGTGTTGGGGTTAGCAACGCTATCGGTATAAATCCGTCTAGCCTGGTAACCCGGTAAAATCCTGATTCGGAGATGACACAACAAGGAGCGATCGTGGTAAGTACTGAAACCAGCCGTCCAAATATCCTATTTATCCTGAGCGACGATCAAGGCCCATGGGCAATGCAATGCGCCGGGACATCCGAATTGCAAACGCCCAATTTGGATCGGTTGGCTGAGACCGGAATAAGGTTCGAGAATTTCTTTTGTGCGTCTCCAGTCTGCTCTCCTGCCAGGGCTTCAATCCTTACGGGGCAAATGCCCTCACAACACGGAGTCCAGGATTTCTTAAGGGCCGGCAACTCCGTTGATTTGCCGGGTGACGGCAAGACTGTGCAGTACCTAGAAGGTCGAACCACCTACACGAAAATTCTGTCTGACAACGGCTATACATGCGGACTGAGTGGGAAGTGGCATCTGGGAGATTCTGCCACTCCACAGACCGGTTTCGAGTACTGGAACGTCCACGCTACAGGGTCCGGAAACTACTACGAAGCCCCAATGTTCAGAGACGGCAAGATGTACTCGTCCGACGGCTACGTCACCGATGCAATCACAGACAACGCTATCGGCTTCTTGGAAGACCAGCTTGGGTCAGACCGGCCATTTTCGTTAAACGTACATTTCACGGCACCACATGCTCCGTGGGGACCGGAGCAACACCCGCCTAAGATCTATAACGACTATTTAGAAAACTGTAGTTTTGAGTCGGTACGCTGGGATCCAATCCATCCGAATCACCTGGCGAAGGAAGGCTCCTCAGGATCTGTTGGGACTACGGAAGAGGAGCGTCGACTGCTATTAAGTGGTTACTTTGCAGCGATCACTGGTATGGACAACAACATAGGAAGATTGATCGACTGGTTAGAAGTTCACGATTTACGCGAGAACACTTTGATCGTTTTTACCGCCGACAACGGTATGAACATGGGTCACCACGGGATCTGGGGAAAGGGCAACGGAACGTACCCGCCCAACATGTTCGACACGTCCGTGAAGGTACCGACCCTCATGTCGCGTCCAGGGCATGTGCCGCAGGGGGTGGTGGAAGAGAGTCTCCTCAGCCACTACGACTTTTTGCCAACGTTGCTCGAATACGTCGATATGGCAAGTTCCCAGCCTACTGATGGCGAACGACCAGGTAACAGTTTCGTGCCAATTATGAAGGGCACTTCTATGGGGACGAATCGACCCGTCGTGGTTCTGGACGAGTACGGCCCGACGCGCATGATCCGGACTGATTCCCTTAAATATGTGCACCGATATCCAGACGGTCCTAATGAACTCTATGACCTGATTGGTGATCCAGATGAGACGGTGAACGAAATAGACAACCAGGTATTTGCGGAGTCGATTTCTACCATGAGAGGTCAACTTCAGGAATGGTTCGAGCGATATACAGAGGTTGAAAGAAACGGTCAGCATCAGTCCGTGAAAGGACGAGGGCAGATGGACTTGATTGGCAAGGCGGACCCGTTTGCACAGGACGTGGTGTTCTTACGGGATACCTAGACCATCTTCCAAAATCGTCATTAACCGTTCGGTTTTATCACCAACTTAACGCCCTTGCCTTCCCCGGAATCAATGATGGCCTGCGGCACATCTTGTAGCCCGTAACGTCCGGTTATAACGCCATCCAGATTGAGTTTTGCCAGCTCCGTCGGAGTACGGTCAAACACGTCTCCCCGACCAAAACCTGACTGTAGGACGACTTCCCGATACTGCATGTCGTACAGATCCACCGGAAGTGGCGCCCCTGCCGGGGCGACACCGATCATGAGTACCTGACCACGTGGCCGAACAAGCTGCACACATTTAGCTACAAGTTCCGGCTTACCCACGGCTTCTGCAGCGATATCCATTCCACGACCCCCGGTCAAGCCTGAGACGAAGTCCTCTACGCTGGATACAGACGGATCATGTACGAGGTCTACTCCCAACTGCATCGCGAAGTCCCGGCGGTACTCTACCGGCTCAGACAATGCGACGGTCTGAACGCCACTGGTCTTCATAAATGCAGCGGTCATCAGTCCCATCATTCCCCCACCGATAACCAGACCCACAGAGCCATCATCAACTCGTAATCGGCTCACACCCGAAAGACAACATGATGCCGGTTCGGTAATTGACGCGACCTCGACGTCCAGTCCGGCCGGAATTGGAACTGCCGAGGCATTGGGTACAGATGCCAGCTCCGCAAAGAACTCATGCTTCTGCGTATTGCGTTCACAACGGGACAGATTCCAATTGCGGCATCCCTCGCATTCGCCACACGAGGTAGTGTGATTGAGTACAACACTTTCGCCGATTCGGTCAGGGTTAATATTCTCTCCGACCTCAATAATCTCCCCGGAGGCTTCGTGTCCGAGGATTTGTGGTGGTTCCGCAGGGAATAGTCCCTGAGTAATGTGAACATCGGTTCCGCAAACACCAACTGTGCCTATCCGGACCATCACGTCATCAGGACCGATCTCCGGGTCCGGAACTTCGCCGAACTCAAAGTTGCCGCCGCCTAGCCATGTACACGCTTTCAACAGTGTCTCCTTTGCCGACACCATTTGTCGGGAACCGAATAATTCAGAATCTGATGGAAGTATCGCGTGCTCAGAGTAATTACGCGCAGGTTAGTAGTTGGGCGATATGTAAACTCGATCCTTGAGAGAAGCCCTTGCCAGGCAAAATGAAGTACTTCTTGAATCCGCTGGAGAATTAATGAGTAACGTCACGATAAGAGATATCAGTACTATCTTCACTGAGCCGGATGCGATCAGGCTTGTAATCGTGAAGATAGAAACTTCTGAGCCAGGATTACACGGGGTTGGTTGTGCCACATTCACTCAGCGGCCCACGGCTGTCAAAGTGGCCATTGATGACTACCTGAGGCCATTGCTCGTCGGCAAATGTGTAGATGATATTGAAGACATCTGGCAGACCAGTTACATCTCTTCTTACTGGCGCAACGGCCCCGTACTGAACAATGCTCTGTCAGGCGTCGATCAAGCACTGTGGGACATCAAGGGCAAGATGGCCAATATGCCGGTGTATGACTTGTTCGGCGGAAAAGCACGCGAGGCCGCGGCCGTATATGTCCACGCAAAGGGCGCCGGAAACACAGAGGTGGAGGATGAAGTGCTCGGATTTATGGACGAGGGTTTCCACCACATCCGTGTACAGATCGAAACACCCGGAGGCTTTTCCACCTACGGCACCGGTGGACGCGGTTCGACAAATATCGAAAGTAGCGCTCTCAATCCCGACGAAGGGCCACGTTGGATCACACAACGGATCGAGGAGCGGGACCCAAACATCACATATGCTCATCCGGGCGGCGTTTTTGAGCCGCGGCCTTACATCCGTTCCGCACTAAGCCTATTTGAACACCTTCGTTCCAAGATAGGCTTCGACGTGGAACTTCTGCACGATGTTCACGAACGCATTCCCCCAATCCTTGGTGTATGGCTTGCAAAGGAAGTTGAACAGTATCAACTCTTCTTTCTGGAAGACCTGTTCCCACCCGAAGATCAGGAGTACTTCAGGATGGTTCGGGGGCAAACCTCGACGCCTATCGCCATGGGAGAGCTTTACAACAATCCCCACGAGATAACGCCAATGGTTAAGGATCGGCTACTGGACTTCATGCGAGTCCACATATCACAGATCGGAGGCCTGACCCCGGCACGTAAACTAGCCGCGCTGTGCGAAGCTTTTGGGGTTCGGACGGCGTGGCATGGACCAGGCGATACATCTCCTGTAGGGCACGCTGCGAACCTTGCTCTAGATTTAAATACGAGCAACTTCGGGATACAGGAATATTCGATATTTGGAGATCGCACGCGAGAAGTATTCCCTGGTAGCCCAGACGTGCATGATGGTTATATGTGGTCAAACGGGAAACCGGGGTTGGGCATCGAAATCGATGAGAAATTAGCTGCCAAATTTCCATTCAAAGAGCGCGCATATGGCGGTGCATGGTCAGCTCCGCGTCGAGCCGATGGGAGTGTTGTACGTCCCTAGAAGCGGACACATATTTAAGCGGTTAATTGAAAGTAAAACGGGTCACCAACAGCTTGATTAATTTCTCCCTATCGACCATTTGTACGCAAAAAATAACCCAGATTCCACGACTGAAACTCGTAGCCGTCGTAATCGGGGTTATCTCTCTAACCGCTTTCGCATGCAGTAGTCACCCTGACCTGATAGCTATAGAGAATCTAACTGACGGATCACTAAGTGTGGTAATTACAGAGGTACCCAACGACAAACCGTTAGAGTCGGGTGAGTCCCGGAGAACAACCATCCCGTTCGACACAATGTACGAAACGCAACTGTTAGAGATCACGGACGACACAAGTGCTCTTATCGAGATCTCAGAGCCTACCGGAGTTGTCCTGTGTGAGTATCTGGGAAATGACGACGGACAAGCAGTGCGTTTGCTGGTTCGATCAAATGGTTGCAGTATCGAGCCTAGGTCCCCGTGATCCCGAACAAACGGGTGCCTCGATGTGTCCATGTCCTGAAAGAGTCGTCCCAGGACCTGATCTAAGCCCTTCTTCAACACAAATGACGTGGTTACAGAACTCCCATCCGAGACGTTGTTGGGTGTACAGTGCGCACGGTTCGTTAACTTCGGATTCTAATGTCGTTTAACTAAAAGGAAGCCACTGATGCCAAGGATAACTCTCGAAATAAGGCGAGTGCCCAAAGCGGGAATGCACCAACAATTGATGGATGCAGTGATCGACAGTCGAAGGCAGTCAAAGATTGCCGGTATTGTCACCAGGTCAGTACAAATCCCACATTTGATGACACCAGATGTGGTGGCTGCGTTTGGTTTTACAAGCTGGGACGATGTTGATCAGATGATGGTCGACGCATCGTCAAGCAAAGAATTTCAACAGCGGCAAACGTCGATCGCTGAATATTGCGCCACTGCTATGACCGTACAGGCACTGGATGTGATCTCGCCAGGTGATCTCAATATTGCAGACTCTCACTACATGAGAAGAAGTTTTATGGTCGCCAAAAGAGGAGAGGTAGGGAATCTACTTGAAACGCTCCTCGAATGGCAGCAGGCATTCCCCGATGGCTCTCGTCCGACTGTTCAAAAAGCAATCGCTGGTAATGTAGATCAACTGCGCGTCACGCATACGTTCAGGAGTCTGGGTGATCTAGTTGAAAGATCAACCGCTATTGCAACAAGTCCAGATTACGAACAATTCAGATCACGTATGGATAGTTCGACGATCAGAGTATCTGGCTACAACAGCCGGATCGTGTACAAAAACGCTGCGGGTTGAAGTAGAGTCGCACCGTTAAACCCGTCCATAAAAACAAGTTCTAGTAAAAGAGGATTCAAAATGTTAGGTGAAAAAATGGGCCACGTATCGGGCCCAGTTGAACTCAAAGTTCTGCCAGCAAAAAATGGTTTCCCACAGTTAGAAACTAAGGCTGTTGGACACGGGACATTTCTTGGTGTTGAAGTTGAAATCAGGTCCACTTATACGGCAGGGTTCCTAGCCGACGGCAGTCTTTACGGAGAATGCCCTGACTCGGGATTGGTACTAGCGCCAGACGGCGTAGCGACATTTCGAGCGTCAGCAACTGGACACATGACCGAAGACGGTGGTGCTGTGTTTAAAGGAGTTGCGTACTTCACCGCGTCTGCTCCATCACTTTCGGGTCTAAATGGAAAAACCATGGTGTTCGACTGGGTAACTGATGCAAACGACACAGGTACTTGGGACCTCTGGGAATGGGCCTAGTCGGGAAGTGAGATCCCGATTGCTTCCGACACGTACCGCCAAGATAAAGTCCGTGAGAACTTTTGCAGATATGGTGCATGTCGAGCGGAACGGAACCCCTAGAGACCTCAACCCAGACCTTTCGGTTTAACCTGAGATTTCTCCAAGGAGTGACTACCAACTAAAGCTAAATTGAGCAATTATGGGGATGACGGTGTAAACCCGACTCCTGATGATTCCAACACTGGGAGAAAATGTCCCGGTCAAACAAAATGGAGGTTAGAGATGGCCCGGTATTTAATTCAGGTTGCCTATACACCAGAATCTTGGGCGGCTCAGGTCAAGGATCCCCAAGATCGTCTAAAAGCTGTTGGTGAAATGTTTGCACCCGCAGGTATCACATTCGTTGATGCTTACTACTCTTTTGGAGAGTTCGACATCATAGGAATCGTAGACGGCCCAGACAACACCACTACGGCGGCCGGTATGATCGCTGTCGCGGCCGGCGGTGCTTGCTCTAAGTTACAGACGACGCCACTTCTGACTTCCGAAGAGGGTCTCCAGGCAATAAAGAAGGCCGGATCCATCGGGTATCGACCTGCGGGTTCTTAAAAAGACGATCCTGTCATTAGGATGATAAGAAGGGATGGGTGGAGTGCCCAGCCCTCCTTAACATTTAGTACCAAACGGGAACCGGCCTCGGTAGCAGTCACGCCACCGAGGCCGGTTTTGTCGTTAAATCCCGGGACAATGGTGCGCCAGCCAAGACTTCAACGTACGGCAGGGACCACCAAGACATCTCTCCCAGTGTCCTCAATAATCTTCCGTTTCCCTCGTATGACGAAATTCGTCATCGATAGATTTATTTGGGACCCATCCGTCGATTACTTTCTTATACGATCCGTCGTCTATGGAGTAATCAGTTACAAGTTTCGTAGGAGACAAGATGCCCAATTTCATCATGAACATCCGAAGAACATCAAAACCAGGTCAAGAGGGTGCCCTTATTGCTTCGGCGATTGAAACCCTCAACGGAGCTGATGCTCCAGGTAACGTATCTTTCGATACCTCCTTCCCTGTTATGGCTGACCAAACCGTGACGAGTGCATTGCTATTCGACTCGCTTTCGGATTTTGAAAAAGTGCAAGACGAAGTTATTGCCAATCCAGAACGTGCCGCACAGTTCGCTTCGACCAATGGTCTAGCCTCTAAAGTCACCACCACCCTTTTTCGAATCATCGAACCAATTGAGATGGGCCAAGATGATCCAGGTGGAATGCCGAAATACATGACCCGTACGGTTCTTTTGGCCAAAAGGGGTCAGGCGTCCAACGTTCTTGATCTAGTACGTGGGGTGCGCAGTAATCTTCCAGCCAGGAAGCCCATGATCAATATGGCTGTTTCCGGCAATCCTGACGTGGTGCGAATTGTTAGTTTGTTCCGTTCCCTTGAGGAGCTTGAAACGGGGCAAGCGAGAATGAGGGAAAACGCAGAGTACAAGACGGCACTTGACCAACTTGCCGGACTCACCACGATGGTCAGGCAATCACTAGCCAGGGTCGTTCATTCGAAGCAGTAATTCGTAGGTGCTTTAGTTAACAAGGTTGACGTAGCCATTTGGACGAGCGTGAGCTACCTGTACTGTGTCAGGTGACCGACTACAGGAACGGAAGTGCGCGCGGTTGCTGTCGAATTTAGTGTCAACGCAAACCGGCCGCGGTAGCAATTAAGCCACCGGAGCCGGTTTTACAATTGTTTTCGATGATATGCCGTTGGTGGTCAGAATACGGATTAACCTCAATAGGCATAAGATGTGCGCCAGAATGAACCATGCGAAGTCCGGCGCGCGCCATGTCGAAAGAGAATCCCAAGATGAAATTCGGCCAGTTTGAACTCGTCCGGTGGCATCAAGACGTAACCCCAGCCGACAGTATTAGACGTTCCATGGAAAAAATTGAACTCGGGGATCAACTCG
>JAYGCF010000027.1:0-25825 GCA_046583495.1 Dehalococcoidia bacterium | reverse complement strand
TCGTCGGACTTATGCTCGACAAATACGGCCCGCGCAAGCTGATGGCGTTCGGGCTATTCGTCACAGGACTTGGTTTCATCGGCATGAGCCAGATGCAAAATCTGTGGCACTTCTACGTCGCCATGGCGGTACTCACCGTCGGGATGTCATTCGGAACGTTCCTCCCGATCGTCGCAACGGTCGGTAACTGGTTCGTTCGTAAGCGTAGTCGCGCTATCGGAATACTGATGTCCACTTCGGCGATCGGCGCAATGGCTGCGCCGCTGCTCGTGTGGTTCGTCGACTCAATCGGATGGCGTGACGCGTTGCTGTCTGTCGGAATTGGATTCTGGATAGTTGGAATTCCGGCAATCGTTGTAATGACTCGACAGCCGGAAGATGTCGGCCTGCTGCCTGACGGTGATCCAGTTCCTGAAACGACGGCCGCGGGACTTCAGCGGCCCCTAAATACTGAGCGCCGTATCCCGATCTTCACTGCATTGAAGACCCGTTTTTTCTGGCAACTCGCTATCGGGACCAGTCTCGGGCACCTGGTAAGTTCCACGACTCTTTTGCACATCGACGCGATGCAAACGTTCGACATTAGCCGTTCTAACGCGGCCATTGCTGTATTTGGGTTCGGTGTTGGCAGTTTTATCGGCCGATTGGGATCTGGGTTTCTCGGCGACTTCGTAGATAAGCGCTACATCATGGCGATTGCGTTCTATATGCAGATCATCGGGGTTCTCGCCCTCATATCACTAAACACCACCATAGGTGGAGTATCCCTCGGACAGTGGGGATTAGGGTTTTACGCGCTTTTCTTCGGAGCCGGGTTTGGTGCAAGCATCCCGGTAAGAATGGCCATGATCGGTGATTATTTCGGTCGCCAAACTTACGGATCTATGCTCGGTATCATGAGCACGGTTAATGCAGTGCTTGGCGCGTTTGGGCCCGTGTTTGTCGGAATCATGTTTGACGTCACCGGTACCTACCGGACACCGTTCCTAATTCTATTGATCGTACTAATCGCTAGCGGGCCGATGATGCTGACGTTGGAAAAGCCGTCACGGGTCAAAGCAAGATTCCGTTTAGCCGCTCACAACGCGGATATAGCTGCAGAAGAAACAGTCAGGGCTCAAAAATAATCCCCACAGGGGTGCAGCTATTTAAATCCCGGCGAAATTAATCCTGCCCAAAACAGGTCCACGTAGCAGCACCTGATAGCAGACGATAAGGTCGAGCTTGAGCCTAGTAGCCGTAGCGGGGTACTTCCGGGATTGCAGCTCCATCACAGAAAAACATCTGCGGATGATCGCGCCGCAGGTTAACCAAGACGCGTTGACCAATGTCGATGGTAAGCAAATGCGGCATTTGACAGTGAATATGTAAACCTGAATTGAGTTCTACTTCGTAGTTATATGCCCATCCCTGGAACACACGGTCCACAACGACACCCTGCCCCTCTTCTGACGGGGCAAGAACAAAATCGTCTGGTCGAGCCATGACCTCAAACTGAGCATCCCTTGGTGGCTCAAAACCTGCCACAGCCCTGGCAGGCCCGACCTCGGTAACGAGGCGAGTGCCGATGGACTCGACCGGCAAGAAATCAGCCGTTCCCATGAAACGGGCAACAAAACTCGTTGCTGGCCTGTGAAACACAAGTTCAGGTACGTCTACTTGCTCAATCCGTCCGGCAACCTGCACACCAACAAGATCTCCCATAAATAGCGCCTCTTGCTGGTCATGGGTTACAAATACAGTTGTGGTTCCGGCCGCTTTGAGAATATCTTTAATTTCTGCACGTACACGTTCGCGTAGACCGGCGTCCAAGTTTGAAAAAGGCTCGTCTAACAACAACACGTCCGGACGTAACGCCAGTGTCCGAGCCAGTGCTACGCGCTGTTGTTGCCCACCGGACAGTTCACTCGGAAGTCGTTCACCTAAGCCGTTCAATCCAACCAGCTCTAGGACCTCTTCAACTCGTTCCTCACGGCCTTTGCGATCGAGCCCGTAACCAACATTCGCTTGTACCGTCATATGCGGGAAAAGAGCGTAGTCCTGGAAGACAATACCAACACTGCGTTTGTCCGGACCACTATGACGTTCATTAGACGCCACGACGCGACCCCCAATCTCAATACGACCAGTATCGAGAACTTCCAAACCTGCAATCATCCGTAAGACTGTAGTTTTTCCGCAACCGCTGGGGCCAACAAGTGCCAGTATCTGACCACGCTTGACCTCAATATCAAACTCTTCAACAGCAATCGTTGCATCGAAAGACTTACTAACGCCAGTACAACGAAGCGCTATGTCCGTTTGGACGCCCTCAGAACGCCTTTTCCGAAGGCCAGGAAGACCGATCAAGTGCGGGGCCTTTCACGTAGTACCAGAAATGCCATTGGCGCAGCAGCAGCCACGATCAATAGTAACGATGGACCAGCAGCTCGAGCGAAGAACGCCTCCTCGGCGGCTGTCCATATTGATGTCGCAAGAGTACGCGATTCTATAGGCCCGAGGATCAATGTGGCAGGTAACTCCTTCATTGTAAGGAGAAACACCATCACAGCCGCCGCCGCCAGACCTGGCCGGATAAGCGGAACCGTGACCGTAAAGAAGGCCCGGATCCGGGAACGCCCCAGACTCATCGCCGCCTCTTCGATCCTCGGATTAACTTGTAAAAGAGAGGACCGGATCGTCCCAACAGCTACGGGCAGGAACAGCACTACATAGGCAAACACCAACAAGTAGGTGGTCTGGTAAAGGCCAAACGCGTACCTGATCCCAAAAAACACAAGACCAAGTCCTACAGCTATGCCTGGCATGGCAAATCCGACGTAAGAGAAACGTTCAATGGCAGCTGAAAGTAACCCGGGGCGCCGGACAGATAGCACAGAAATTGGAACGGCTGCGAACACGGTAGCAATGGCAGCGTATGTCGAAAACTGGACAGAGTTGTAGAGTGCCGCCAGGTCGAATAACTCAGATTCTCCCGCGTTTATACCACGGACCAGCCAGTACAACAGAACAAACACCGGTACTCCGAGCGCAAGCAAAGTAACGGTTGCCGAATAAATCGAGGCTGGAATACGCCAACTTCCAAGCCTTACGATGCGTCGTTCACGGCGCGCCGAGTTAGCACCGACGTAATACCTGGCCCGTCGCCGAGCACCGGCTTCGATCAAAATAAGACCGACCGCCACGCCAAGTAGCACAAGGGACAACGCAGCAGCAGCAGCCCTGTTAAAGGCGCTGTTGTATTCGTTATATATGGTCCAGGTAAAAGTGTCGTATCGAAGTAAAGCAACGGCCCCAAAATCGCTCAACGTATACAGGGCCACGAGCAATGCGCCTGCACCGATAGATGGATACAACATCGGAAGCGTTACACGGCGAAAGGTATGCCATGGAGATCGTCCCAGGGAGCGGGAAGCCTCTTCCATCTCAGGTTCAACTCGCCACAAACTGGCTCGTACGGTCAGGAATACATACGGGTAACTGAGAAGGGTCAGGACGGCAGTCGAGCCAGTCAGTCCATAAAGATCAGGAAGGCGCTCCACACCGAACGGTGTTTCAAGCCAGCCCTGTAATATGCCTTTGGGGCCCAATGCTGAGATAAATGCAAGGGCACCAACGTAACTGGGAATGACAAGCGGCAACACGGCTGCGACTCCCCATAACCGTTTAAATGGCAAATCCGTTCGTACGGTTAACCATGCGAGCGGCACAGCAATCAAGACGGAACCCAGGGTTACCAGAACAATCAGTTGTAGCGAACGCGAAAGAAGACCCAATGTACCCGGGTCTAAAATGACGTCTATGGCGGTAGCACTTGAGTCTGCGGCACGCACCGCTAGGTAGATCGCAGGCAAAGCCGCGGCTACCGCGACCGTTATGGCGCATAGCCATAAGGTTAACGGTTCTCGCCGCAGCCCGAGAGGCAACAGCCTGCGGGGCGATGACCAGGAGGAGAATCCCGGACCCGCAGGCTGTTGCTCTCCATTTACCCGAGACCGGTTCATGGCAAGGCGCCGGCCTCACGTAGAAGGTTCTGAGTTGCTTCCAGGTCCCCAAGATCAGATATGTCAATATCTGGTGTGTTGAGGGTGTCTAACGCTGGAAGCAATTCCGAATGAGAAACGCCATCGATCAGAGGATACTCGTACGTCTCTTCAGCGAAGTAGTTCTGGGCTTCCTCACTGAGCAAGTAGTCCAGGAAACGCTTTGCCTGAGATTCGTTTTCGGCCGTCTTCAGGATTGCTGCGCCGGCCACAAGTACCGCTGAACCAGGCCCGCCACCTGGAAGGAAGTAGTTTCGTGCAGCGAAACCATCACCCTCTTCCGCAAGAAAGCGGTGCAGGTAGTAGTGGTTCACGAACCCAACCTCGACCTCACCAGCACCAGTTGCTGCCACGGTCGGGGTGTTCTTGGCATAAACCGTGGCCTCGTTTGCAACGATGCCTTCAAGCCATTCACGGGTGCGATCTTCTCCCCAAACAATTCGCATACCAGTCACCATCGCCTGGAAGGAACCGTTGGTAGGTGCCCACCCGATACGGCCTTTCCACGCAGGATCAGTGAAACCGTCTAACGTGTCCGGCAAATCTTCCGGTGACAATTTGTCGGTGTTGTAAACGACAGTCCGCGCACGACCTGAAATACCGACCCATAGATCATCAGGCGAACTCGCCCAACCCGGCACTCGATCAATCAAATCTGAATCGAGCGGTCCAACCATGTCGATTACTGAGCCAAGTCCGCCCGGGTCCTGCGCGAAGAACACGTCCGCTGGAGAGCGATCACCCTCCTCAAGAAGCGTCGCTGCCAGTTCACCAGTCTTGCCGTAGTTGACTTTTGCATCGATTCCAGTCGCTTCTTCAAACATCTTGATCAACGGATCCACAAGGGATTCGCTGCGACCCGAATATATGACCAGTTCTCCACCAGTTTCTGACTCGATGGGAGCGCTACTAGAGGATGATGCCGCCGTGGTTACCGGAGCGGAAGTGGCTGCCGGTGCCTCGGAGGTATCTTCTCCTTCTGAGGAGCAGGCGATCGCCAAGATTAGAACAGACACCAGACCGAACACCAATAACGATGTGCGTCGGGTGAACAAGTTCGAAATTTCGATTGTCATGCCTGGTTCTGAGACCTTTCTAGATAGGACCACTAAACACATCTCTTGGAGTGGTTTGGGTCCAGATGGGTGAATTCGATCCGTGCCCGGACTCTTAGTACGCCAATAAATATTGCGAATGTATACACAAATCATGATTAACGTATATACGAGTATGCATGTTCGTATACGCGAAGTCAATATGCTTTTCCATATATGTGAAATACGTCATTAGTAATATATAACCTTCACATCATAGCTATTTATGAAATATGTATGCACAAATCAATATATTCGTACACACATGTATCTTAATTAATATATGAAGATTTGTATCCAGAACATCGATATCTTGAGGCGCGCAAAGAACAGGCATTCAAAGTGTCGAATCAGAAACCTGTGGCCTGTTTTACGCCAGTTGGAAAGGAGGCGCCATGATTGGCAAACTAACGTGGATAAGTGACGGTTCATCCAGTGCAATCGCTTCACGAATAGCCAACGTCAAATCAGAAGGCGTTTCTACCCCCCGAGATCGAATACCGAAAGCTGAGGCAAGCGTGTCCCAGTCAGGGTTGAAGAACTCGGTACCTATCTCTCTGTTTCCGTATCGATGTTCCTGATCCCAGCGAGATGCACCGAAAGCACCGTTATCGAAGACAACAGCGACCAGGTTGATGCCATGTTGCTTTGCGGTCGCCAGTTCCTGTGGGCTGTACATAAATCCACCATCGCCACACAGGGCCACTACGGCGCGGTTACCAGCAGCTACCTTGGCTCCCAGTGCAGTAGGAAAGCTAAACCCGAGATTCCCAAAGTAGCCCGAGGTGATGAACTCACCACCATCCTCAACCGGGTAGGCCACATGACTCCAGTAGCCAATATTGGTCATTCCAGAAACAACGACTGCATCATCCTCGGTAGCTTCCCGGACGGCATTTACCCAGCCCATTTGTTCGGGTGCGGTCTCATCCAGGAATGTCTGGAGTTTCTGACGATACTCACCAGCGCGTGCTCCAGTTCCTCTCGTAGCAGGCATACCCAAGGCAGTTAGGGTCTCATTTAGCTTCCTAATACCGGCTTTTGCATCAGCCTTTATGGAGATAGTCGTGCCGTGATCCTTATCTAACTCACGTTGATCCACGTCTAATTTGATTATCGTCTGACCATCTTTGGCAGTGAAACCTGGGACCATAAAACGAGTACCAACTACGAGGATAACGTCGGACTCAGATAGAAGCTCAGCACTGACACCCACCTGTGCGTAATGCACGCCCACATACTGGGGATGGCTCGCCGAAAGGACTCCCTTAGCTTGTTGTGTACCAACAATGGGAGCGTCCAACATATCCGCTATTAGAGCTAGTTCAGTCCCGGCTTCTGCTCTTAATGTTCCACCCCCAATGACAATTGCGGGCTTACTGGCGCCAGCCAAAGCTGCGGCCGCCATGGCGACAGAGTCATCCGAAGGTTGTTCAACTGGATATAACTCAGCCTCAATAATCTCCACGGTACCTGTCATAGCGAGGATATCTGGAGGGATCTCCACCTCTACAGGTCTGGGCCGCCCGGTAGTCATCTGTTTGAACGCCTCGTGAATAGCACCAGGTATCTCTGACACAGATGAAACGCGTGTGTTCCATTTTACGATGGGTTTGAATACATCGAGTTGTTCCTCAACTTCGTGTAGTTGACCTTCTCCCTTGCCAAGCGACCCACTTGGAATCTGGCCAGAAATTAGTAACACAGGAGATGATGACGCAAAGGCCGTTCCAACTGCAGCAGAGGCATTCAAAGCTCCTGGGCCCGGAACTACAAGTGCTACACCTGGTTTTCGAGCCACCCTCGCATAACCGTCGGCCATATAAGCCGTCGTCTGTTCATGACGCGTACTGACCAGTCGTATCGCCTGGCTGTCGTGAAGTGCATCAAACGCTGCCATGATTTGCACCCCCGGAAGGGCGAACACCGTGTCCACACCCTCCGCTTCAAGTGATCTGCGGAGTGCTTCGGCGCCGGTCATCTCAGGCATGTAGGTAGTCTTTCTCACTGGTAAATATTGAAGTCCCTCGAATTGTAGGGCGGCCAAGCGCTACGCGGGAGACTTTAGAACATAACCCTTACAATTCGATTTAGTTTCCAATGACATATGCTCCGATAAGGAACCTAATTGCCCCCATCTAACCAGGGCCTACCCGCCGGAAAACTACCCGGTGAAATGCTGGGTAACCTGTTAGCTAAGATCAAGCGCGATGATCCCAGGGTAGTCGTGGGCCCTGGCGTTGGTGAAGATGCCGCTTTCCTGGATTTCGGGGATACCCTCCTGGTCGCAAAGAGCGACCCTGTCACATTTGCGACTGATTTAGCCGGCTGGTATGCCGTTCAGGTAAATGCGAATGACCTAGCCTGCTGCGGAGCCACCCCAAAGTGGTTTTTAGGGACAGCTCTTTTACCAGTCGGGATCACCCCAGGTGAAGTCGAACAGATATTCGATCAAATTGCTAAAGCCTGCGACGCACTAGGTGTCACGATGATCGGCGGTCACACAGAAATGACTCTTGGGATAACGAGGCCAATCATCTCAGGCACGATGCTTGGCGAGGTCACGAAAGGCAAAGAGGTGATGACTGCCGGAGCTCAGCCAGGAGACAGCATCATCCTGACGAAAGGAATTGCCATTGAGGGCACATCTCTATTGGCCCGCGAAATGCGGCCGCAACTCGAACACGCAGGTGTCGCGCCAGAAGTTATAGATAGAGCGTCAGACTACATCCACGAGCCGGGGATCAGCGTCGTACCACAAGCCCGCGCAGCACAATCAGCGGGAGGAGTGACATCCATGCATGACCCAACTGAAGGAGGGCTTGCCACTTCACTCGAGGAAGTCGCAAAAGCTTCAGGTACAGGGATTCTGGTCGACTCAGAGAAAGTACATGTTCTACCTGAGACTGTCGAAATTTGCGAGGCGCTGGGTGTCGATCCCTGGGGTCTAATATCATCTGGAGCACTGTTAATAACCGCATCTCCGGATCGAGCATCCAGGGTAATTAACGCTGTAACACAGACAAACGCATCGGCAGTCAAGATCGGAGAGGTCCGCCCGCCTGAAGACGGACTATCTGTGATAACTAAAGGTGTCAAAGAACCCCTAGCTGTTTTCGTGCGCGACGAGATTGCAAGAGTCCTAGGAGATTAGACCCTTGTTCTTGCACCCCCTCTTGGTCTGCGGGACCATACAACGTAAACTCAACTAGTCCTCATCAGACAACGTGATATGTAAACCGTACTGTCTGTCGGATTGGGAGATTTCAGATGCCCGCAACTTCACTCCTTAGCAAGATAGATACCTACCTCGCCGACGATCGAGCGGAGTTGGTACGAAACGCTTTGGAGTTTGCGACAGATGCTCATTTGGGCCAGTCACGACTTTCCGGAGAGCCATACGTAGAGCACCCCATAGCTACCGCCGAATTCCTCGCGGAACGGCGGATGGATGCAACTACGTTGGCTGCTGCACTGCTCCATGATGTAATCGAAGACTGCGAAGTCTCTCGCGAGCAAATCGAACACCGGTTTGGCGACGAGGTCGCTAAATTGGTCGATGGCGTCACTAAAATGAACTCTGTCGACGTCCTATCGCGCGGCGAACGAGTTAACACAGCATTTGCGTTAAACGATAACGAAGACAGCGACGATGAGCGTACGGCTCGCCAGGCTGCGAGCATGCGGAAGATGCTAGTCGCAATGGCTGACGATGTACGGGTCGTGCTGATCAAATTAGCCGATCGACTTCACAATATGCGTACCCTCGACGCGCATACACATGAACGTCGTATAGCGATAGCAAGAGAGACTCTAGAGATCTATGCCCCACTTGCGCACCGCCTTGGTGCCTGGGACTTGAAATGGCGCCTCGAAGACGAGGCTTTCAGGCATCTTCAACCGCGACAATATCGCTCGGTATACCGGCTGATAAACCGCAAGAGAGCCGAACGAGAACAGTACACGGAACGCGTGATGCAGATCCTGCAGGAAAAGTTGGCCGAACATGACATTGCGGCCGAGGTAACGGGGCGACCAAAACACCTGTACAGCATTCACCAAAAAATGCACCGATACGCTGAACAGGGCCGACAGTTCAACGACATCCAAGACCTTACAGCCCTCAGAGTACTGGTTGGTTCTGAGGAAGAGTGTTACCGGGTTCTCTGGATAGCTCACGGCCTTTGGCGACCAGTACCTGGACAATTTGACGACTACATTGCCAGCCCTAAAGAAAACCTTTACCAATCTATACACACCTCGGTCATGTGCGAAGAGAATGCCCCGGTGGAGATCCAGATACGTACAAGACGCATGCATGACCTCGCAGAGAATGGTGTTGCGTCCCATTGGGCCTATAAGGAAGAGGGTGAATCAGGCTCGGACGACGACTTCGAAGAACGTATGTCGTGGCTACGCCAACTTCTTGACTGGCAAAAGGAGCTTGAAGGTGATTCCGAATACTTAGACACGGTTCGGACAGACATACTGCGCGATCAGGTGTACGTCTACACACCAATGGGCGAAATCAAAGAGTTGCCGGGTGGTTCGACACCACTCGATTTTGCCTACCGGGTTCACACAGACCTAGGACATCACACCGTGTCTGCTTCGGTGAACGGTCAACAGGTGCCTCTAAATACCGTTCTTGAGAACGGTGACACGGTCGAGATACGGAAGTCTCGAAGTGTTCGTGGCCCTCGGATGGATTGGTTAAACCCGGATCTTGGCTTTATGGTCACGGCCAGTGCTCGTGAAAAGGTACGAACATGGTTCCGAAGACAGCGGCGTGATGAGAACGTTCTGAGAGGTAAAGAACTGCTACGCAGACAAGTTACTCAACTTAGATCATCCACACCCGAAGAAGAGATCGCTAGCACACTCAATTTTGCATCAGTTGAAGATCTCACAGAAGCACTCGGCAGCGGCGCCATTCAACCAGCCGACATTGTGCGTGGACTAGTAGACATAGCGGGAGAGCCTGACCTCGTCCGATCCGAGAATAACGAAGGCCGATCACGACAGGGCGTGGTGGTCCTCAACGCCGAGGAGTCAACTAAGGACACTTCTACACGCCTAGCTCGGTGTTGTTCACCGGTGTACGGCGACGCTATTACGGGCTACGTAACCCGGGAACGCGGTGTAACAGTCCATCTCCAGACTTGTCCCAACCTCCGTGCGAGATTGGAACCAGAACGTTCAGTTGAGGTCGCATGGGGTCATCTTGAGGAGAGATATGCATCTCGTCTTAAGATAGACGCATGGGATCGCGTAGGCCTACTGAGGGACCTTACAGCGGTAGTTTCACGTGAAAAGGCGAACATCCACCGCATACATTCGAGCGAACAACAAACCTACGGGCGATCTACTGTCGAACTCACGGTGTACACTAGTGGGGTTAACCA
Organism: Dehalococcoidia bacterium; assembly: GCA_046583495.1. Taxonomy (GTDB): domain Bacteria; phylum Chloroflexota; class Dehalococcoidia; order Lucifugimonadales; family Lucifugimonadaceae. The sequence continues at coordinate 15,283 of JAYGCF010000027.1, read as the reverse complement.
ATTGACTAGATTGTGTGCCCAACTGGATGCAGTCCCAGGTGTGGAGTCTGTACAGAGGCAAGGAGCCGGATAGATCCGGATCTGCTATTTAGACAGTTGAGTTAGGGCTGCAGAACTGGTGGCCCAGTAGTTAATCCGGCACATAACGCCGGACTTTTCCTGAGGAGAACGGACGAAAAATGCCCGCAGCGAAGGCCCGACGGGTCGCTGAAAGAAAAGCTGATCGTAATCGCCCTATTCGGACCCTTGCGCGTAATCGCGTTGCAGATGCGCGAGCGGCCATAGAAGCAGACCCGTCTTCGGAAGAAACGGTGTCCGCAGTGGCAGCCGCCAAGAGTGCTTTGTCGATTGCCGCCAGTAAAGGTGTTGTTCACAAGAATAACGCGGCGAGGCGAATATCACGTCTGACACGCCTGTTGAACAAGAGTCAGGCAAGCCAAGGCTCTTAAGCCCCTCAGACACCGAACATTGACTCATCCCGATCACGAGCAACCCGCGGAATCATCCGGAACCAGACCCGGAGACCCACACACACACTACGCCTGGAGTGTCCACCACCCGTACAACGGCTTGGAAAATCACGTTGCCGTGGAAGTTCGGCCACATTTTGGTTTCGCTAGGGACTGGCGATTTGTTTTACCGAGCGAATACAAAGGCGTGGTCGCATGGGGTGTGGGACCGCCAGGTGGAGGACAGCTCGGAGATAAACTTCGCGGGGAAGTGAACGGTGGCCCAACTCAGTTGCTTGATGGCCCCGAAGTCATATGGTTTGGTGCGACCGAACGTATTTCGGCCTCTTCTCGTTCCGCATATCTGATTTTCAACGATCCACCACCCCATTACGTATCGTTCGGTGAAGCGCAAGATCCCAGTTCACCACCGACAACTCTCGAAGGTATATCCTTCGGAGATTCACACGATCATCTAGCAGATGCTCACAAAGGCCACTCGCACGGTGAACATGGCCACGACCATGCCGACCACGATCACTGAAACATTAAAATCTGCCAGATAACCGCATTACCGGACCGTTACCACAGGACCGGTCACTCCATCCCCCGGTTTCGATCATAGGCGCCCATCTCAAAAACAAACCAGTAACCGTGACACCGTTGCGTTGACACGTCACATCGGTCTTGCTAGGTTTTAGAACATTAGTGCGGATTGCGCTCGGCAGACGCTGGGGAAAGCCAGTTCGCCACCGGACTCCCACGGACTGTAAATTCAGATGCGAGAGATCTCCGAACGTCAACAGAATATGCTCGGGTTCATCGAGGAATTCCTGGATGATTACGGCTACCCGCCTACGGTGCGCGACATCCAAACTGGTTGTGACATCAGTTCAACCTCCGTCGTTGATTACAACCTGAAAGCACTTATAGAAAAGGGATATATCAATCGGGATGCGGAGGTGTCTCGTGGACTACAGCTCGTGCAAGGCATCGGGCAGCGTTCGGAAATGTCGGACCTGGTTGCCGTCCCTTTACTTGGCACAATCGCTGCCGGGAACCCTTTCCCACTACCCGCCGCTGATTCACAGGGTGTCGAAACAATCGACCTACCTCAGTCAATCACTGGTTCCGGAGAAAATATTTATGCACTCCGGGTGAAAGGTGAATCAATGATCGACGCCTTGATAGCAGACGGTGATCTTGTAGTGATGGAACAAACCAGCAGTGTCGAGAACGGGCAAACAGCAGCGGTCCGACTAAAGCTCCAAGACGAAACCACTTTGAAACGTTTTTACCGCGAGGGACAACAAGTCCGGTTACAACCAGAGAACAGCAGTATGGATCCGATCATCTGTGACGCGACAAACGTAGAGGTGTTGAGTCGACTGGTGGCGGTCTGGCGATTCATCGGATAAAAATACGTTTTGGGATACGGACAAGGGTATACTTATCATCGGCCCGGACGTTCACAAAGTTGCAATCGGTCCGCGATTGTAACCATCTTAGAAGTCCGTAATCGCCGGGAGTAGCGCAAGATGCCAAGCATCGGCGGACCCGAACTTATAATCATCCTACTGATCGTTGTCGTAGTGTTCGGCGTCGGTCGCCTTCCAGAAGTCGGAGGCGGCTTGGGCAAAGGCATTCGAGAATTCAGACGTGCCGTGACCGGTAAGAGTGACAACTCTACCGAAGACACTGAAGAGAGCAAAAGCGATAACTAAGCAGCGTAAAAATTAACCTGCGATTTTCAATTAAAAAACCCGCTCTGTAGAGCGGGTTTTTTATTTGGCCCCCAAGCCGACAAAGAAATACTATTTCTACCCGTTTCCCTTAGGTTCTCTAGCTCCTATTCGGGCCAACCAGTACCCAATCTCATACATAACAATAATTGGACCAGCCACAAGAGATTGGTTCAGCGGGTCAAATGTCGGCGTAATCATCGCACCAGCTACAAACGCCAAAATAACCACCCATTTACGTTTGCTCGCAAGCCATCTAGGAGTAACAACTCCGATTTTAGCAAGGAAGAAGATGACAATCGGCAACTCGAATATCAACCCTAGCCAGAACAACAATCTTGTGACCAGTCCAACATAAGAACTAATACGAATTAACGGAGTTGCGATGTCACCTCCGAAATTAAGCAGGAAGTTGATCGCCGGAGGAAGAAGTACGTAGTAACCGAATGCCACTCCTAAGCCAAACGATAGGACGCTTGCCGGCATAAGAATCCAGAGCCACTTTCGCTCTTTGGACTTCAACCCCGGGGAAACGAATCTCACGATCTGGAACAACATGAACGGGGTAGTAGAAGCAATCCCGACCAAAATAGATACCCTGGCAACCGTTCCCCAAAATTCCGTAAGGTCCGTGAAGATTGCTTGTCCGCCAGTAAAGTTGTTCAGATCTTCAGCCGGCTCTAATAACCAGCGAAGTATTTGCCTGTGTAATACAAATGCGGCCGCGGTCGTGACCACAAAAAACAAGACAACCCGGATTACGCGTCGTTTCAACTCTCGGAAATGGTATGAGAATGGCTGTTGAGGGTCGCTCACACAGATTCCTCAGATACGGTTGATGATTCATCGTTCGGTGTCGTATCAGATGATTGATCAGTCTCGCCACTCGGCGTAGACACAGGTTGGACCCGGCCGCGCGGCCGACTCACCGTGCCAACCGGAGCAATATTCGGACTAGGATCTGTGGTCTTGCTCGGCGTCGAAGTATCCGGCTCATCGTCGTCTTCATACTCCTGCATGACCATGTTCGTGAACTTATCTCTCTCTGTCTTCAGATCACGAATAATTTTGCCGGCCTCTCTACTCGTCTCGATCATCTTCTTAGGACCAAGTAAAAAGAAGGCAAGTCCAAAGATAACAATGAGCTCAAATCCGCCTATGCCAAAGAAATTCACGAGCACACACTCACAGTGTTGACAGGTTCGTTACAGTCAGCGCATTCAACATCTAAACGGACACCTGCCATCTCAAACAGTTGCCCGGTAAGGCACAACGGAAGACCGACCACATTGAGATAGCAACCCTTTATAACTTCGGCCGGGTTGAAGGTTTTGTCTTGTATCCCGTAACTACCAGCTTTATCCAATGGGAGACCCGAACGCACATATTCGTCTATCTCCACGTCTCCCAATCCACGAATTTTAACTTCCGTAGATGACCAACCCGACCATTTCCCTAACCTCCCATCCAGGGCCACCGCAGTGACCACGCAGTGCGTTTTATTTCTCAATCGCCGTAGCGTCCCTACTGCCTCTTCTGCTGAGTCAGGCTTCCCTAGTGGCTCAGTGTCCAGTACAACCATAGTGTCGGCACCGATGGTAATCGCATCCCGATTGAACCGAGTTGCTGTCGCGGCTTTTTCTGCAGCCAATCTAAGCGCCCATGTCTTTGCGCTTTTGTCGCTCGGAAGCCTATGTTCTAACGTACCGGAGGGCCTTACTTCGGGGATGAGCCCGACAGAAGAGAGAATCTCAGCACGTCGTGGAGATCCAGATGCCAGTATCAATGTCGGCAGGCTCACGGTCGGACACCTCGAAACGAGGTCTCAAGCGTTATCAAGGTCTCAATCTTCATGAGTTGATGATATGCCGACATAAATGGAACTCCAGTGATCCCGAATTAGATCAAGCTCCCAGCCGAAGAAATGAAATGTTTTCAATGTGTCGTGTCTGAGGAAACATGTCGATCGGTTGAATCTCTTCAAGTACGAACGGACCTGAAACAAGAGCCGAAAGATCACTTGCCATAGACCCCAGGTCACACGAAACCAGCACGACTCTGTCCGGAGCCAGACGGCCGACAGCCTCTATAACGTCTGGATGACACCCTTTGCGAGAGGGGTCCAAGATAACGACGTCCACATGTCGTTTAAACTCGGACAGAACCTTTTCAGATCTGCCCAACACCATCTCCACATTATCCAATCCTTTAGCGTTTTGTTCACCGTCTAACACTGCCGATGGTGAATCCTCTATCGCATACACCTTACTTACGTACGGAGCTAGCAACACAGCAAAAACGCCAACACCCGCATAGGCATCGATCAACACCTCACGGCCGGACAGTCGCAGTCGATCTCTAATCATCTTTACCATCTGCTCCGCCTGTCGTGTGTTGACCTGAAAGAAAGAAGATCCTGCAATACGAAACTCTCGTCCAAGTAAGGATTCCCGCAGGTGTTGACCGCCAGAATTTATACCCGGTACATCGCTCTTAAACTGAGGCTGTATTAGCCTGTCCCCTGTACTTATGCCAACCCGTACGGAGAACTGAGTCATTCCCTTGACACGTTTTTGTGTTGCCTTCAGAACCTCATTTATCGAATTGTCCATCAGTAAACAACGTTCAACAGGCACCAAGGAACGCGTTATAGCGTTCACGTAGCCGACCTCGCCAAATTTTCTGCCCACGCTAAAACGAGCATGGTTCCGGTAACCCAGTGGTTGCGGGGCCGGAAGCGTGGGCAGAACATTTACGTCCTTGAGCGATTCCTCTAACGACAACGCCGCTACTACCATGTCTCGTTTGAAATCGAGTTGCCGATCGTACGCGACATGTTGCCACTGGCAACCGGTACATTTAGAAGCATATTCACACTCTGCCTCGACACGATCATCAGATTGAATTGATACATCAACAACTCGCACGCCGATATGTTCCGGGAATCGACGCAATACTTCGACCGTGACTGATTCGCCAGGTATCCCTCCCTCTACCAAAATCGGTATGCCTTCATGCACCACCCATAGTTCGCCCCGGTCATTCATCTCACCAAGGTTGACAGCAAATGTGTCGCCACGGTCGATTCCCAGGGCGTCTGTAGGCCACGGCCCCTTGTACTTACGTCTACCACGTGATCGAACCTTGGGAGGATTACCAGTATGGGCGAACGTCAAAACTACTCAAATCTCGAATCAAAGATAACCGGACACTACGCCCGAACTATCTATGCTACCGCCCCTTCGGTCGATTGCCGAAGTTTAGTTTGATATGATTAAACGTACACACATGCCTATGCTTCCTTATTTAGAGAGCGTCCCCGGAGACAACCCTTGGTAGTTGAGCCAAAACACGAGGCTGCCGGCCAAACAGTCGAGCGACGCCTCCCCGAGTGGTTCAAGGTCCCGATGCCCGCTGGGGAGAACTTTTCCGACCTCAAGAAACGGATGCGGGGGGCTAGCCTGCACACCGTCTGCGAAGAGGCTGCTTGCCCAAATATCGGTGACTGTTGGGATCGGCGTACTGCTACTTTTATGATTCTGGGCGACACTTGCACACGAGCTTGTTCGTACTGCAACGTTAAGACAGGACGGCCTACCGAGACCGATTGGGCAGAGCCATTCAGATTGGCCCAAACGGTCAAAAGCATGGAACTCAAATACGCTGTAATCACATCCGTCGACCGCGACGACCTTGAAGATGCCGGTTCAACCATATTTGCCATGACGATCAAGGCGGTTCACAAGTCGAGCCCTAGATGCAAAGTCGAGGTCCTTATCCCGGACTTTGGCGGTGACAAAAAGTCATTGCAACGAGTAATGGACGCTCAACCCGAGGTGTTAAATCACAATATCGAGACGGTCCGACGCGTTTTTAGAAAGGTTCGACCACTCGGCGATTACGATCTTTCCTTGGAACTCCTAAAGAGGGCGAAAGAAATGCGCCCGAATGGCGTTACTAAATCCGGAATGATGGTCGGCCTCGGCGAGACGATAGACGAGGTTTTCCAAACGATGGAGGATTTGAGAGCTAACAACTGCGACCTGTTGACGGTTGGCCAGTACCTCCGGCCATCAAAACGGCACCACCCCATTATTAAGTTCTACCACCCGGACGAATTCGAAAAAATTAAAGAGGTCGGAGAGTCCATGGGATTTAACCATGTAGCCTCAGGCCCTCTTGTCCGTTCGTCGTATCACGCAGACGAACAGCACGAAGCATCGCTCGCAGCTCCGGCGAACTAACCGGTAGCCACACCCTTAACCGTCTCAAGTCGTAAATCCGACGCCGTCCCATTCGTCGGCGCCCAGCCAATTAAATCCGAACGTAATCCATAGACCTCGTGACGCCATACAACTGGAATCGCCCAATATTCTTCATACATTTCACGATTTAACTGAAGCAGCCGTTCCTCGCGTTCAACAGGGTCAACAATAACGCTCAATTCCGCGAATATTTGATCCCCACGTTGCAGGTCGTGATATGTGAGTAAAGCCGATGGATCCGAGGTCAAGTAACGCTTGATCCCACCCAGGATATCTGGCCATGTCTGGTAGTTAACCCCATGAAACAGGGGTGCCGGCATAACATCATCAAATTGTTGTGGCCTCGGGGAATGCCGGCCGAGGATATCCGTGTAGCCCGAAGACAGGACGTCAACGTTGACGCCTATATCACGAAGATTGTCCGCTATCATTTCGTTGATTTCGATCAACTCTGTAAGGCCGTAAGATGGCGCTGAGAAGATAAAGACAGTTTGGCCATCGTATCCGGCAGCATCAAGTGCGATACGGGCCTCGTTAGGATCATACGGATAAGCAGGCAATTCCGGGTCGTAGCCATCAGACAGCGGGCTGAACAATGCCGACCCGGCGGCAATCTCTGCCACTTCTGGTTCGTAAACAGCATCTATGATCGACTGACTGTCGATCCCCAGGGTCAATGCTTTCCTGAATTCCCGGCTGTTATTAAGTGAATCTGGTAAAGACGCCGTGAAAAGCCTCATCACAGTGGTATTCACGTACTTCGGTCCATCAATATTAAATCCAGCCGATCGCACCGACGGAACGTCTCCTTGCGGCTCGTCGATCGACCACGGCCGTCCCGAAGGACGTAGGACCGTCATATCTACATCCCCATTTTTAAGCATCTCCGCTCGTTCCGTCGGCTGCGCTGCAAGCACGAGTCGTAAACGGGCAAACCCGGGCACGCGATTCTGATCCCAGTATTCAGTATTCGCCTCGAACTGAATCGACTCACCTGCGACCCGTCCCACCAACTTCCACGGTCCGCTGCCAACACCATGTTCCTCGGCACTTAAATGAGATGGAAGTAACGGCATATCACCGGCTACCGGGCCAAAGGCATGCATAATCGATACATGTGGTGTCTTTAATTTAAGGATGGCTGTGTGGGCATCAGGCGTCTCAATGTCATCCAATACCCCTGCTAATGTTGGACACACCGCACAACGAGCGTCATCACGAGCGTAATGACGGACAGAGTATGCAATGTCCTCAGAAGTCACGTCTCTGCCATCGTGCCATTTGAGATTTCGTTTCAGGGTCAGTGTGTAAGCGGAAGCATTCACACCCGGGTCCCAGGATTCCAACAAACCGTAACTATGGTCAAAACGACCGTCTGGCCCAACACCAACAAGGTGATCGTATATATGCCCGTGGTACTGCAATCCCGGCTGACCATCTAAGGACGGATCCAGGGTCTCAGCCCAGAACGATGGCAGAGCTACAGTTAGCGTTTGGTCGAGTGGTGAATCACTAGTTCCGGAGCCACATGCAACGGCTCCAACAACTAGTAACGCGAGAGATGCTGATAAGCATCTCACCGCTGAGTTCAGGCGCGACATGCCGAACAACCGCTTCAACATCATCATCCTGATAACTTGATCCTTTTTATGGAGACCCATCAAAAGCCCAGATAGAGTCAGGAAATTGCGGTGATAGTTGGGACAAATAAGTTTGCCCAACTATCACCGTCGATTACGACTCATATATGGCGTCAGTTTTTATTAAGTCCTCGGCACATACCCTGGCAGCCGACCACGCTCCCACACGTGCTCCCGTGCAACCTCTTCGTTAAGGTCACCTCCCCAGCCTGGCCGATTCGGGATGATCACCTCACCGTTCTCAATCTCGAGTTTTTCAGTGAGAAGGTCATCCTTCCAAGGCACATCATCAATGTCAATTTCTGAAATGCGTATGTTCCCAACAGATGCACAGAGTGCCATCGAGTGAAGCGTCGAAAGATGACTGTAGTAGTTGTGAGGAGCAACATTTATGTCAAATGTTTCGGCCATATCGGCGACCTTCTTAGACTGCGTAAAACCGTTCCAAGGAAGATCGACCATGCAAACGTCCATGGCTCGAGCCTCGAAATAGCGCCGATATTCACGCGACGTGATCAAGTTCTCGCCAGAACAAATCGGAACACTCGTGGAGTCTCGAATCTCGCGAAGTCCATCAGGTTCGTAAATATCGATCTCAACCCACATCATCCTGAATTCTTCCAGGGCTTTTACGATGCGTTTAGCCGCCTCAACACGGAAATTAAAGTTAAGGTCTAATGCAATGTCGACGTAAGGCCCGACCGCGTCTCGTAAAGTTCCAATCTGGGTTCGAATACTGTCCAAGAACTGGTTACTTACGTTGCCGTCTGTCGTACCCGGTCCACCACCGAACCCCCCCAACCGATGCCATGTAGATGGCTCGTGGTGGGGGATCAATGGATTCGTCTTAAGAGCGGTGAAACCTCGTTCAACAACTTCTTTCCCAAGAGCCGTCACATCAGCCCATGTGTTGATTTCTGGAACACCTATCAACTCAGCATTACCCATTCGGGAACTACCACAATGAGACCAGTAAACGCGTTGTCGATCCCGCATGGGTCCCCCTGCCAGTTCGTAGACCGGCACGCCGAGAGCCTTGCCTTTGATATCCCATAACGCCATATCTATTCCGGCAATCGCCTTACCAGCGATCCCGCCAGGACTTTGGCGTCCCATTCGATACATGTCCCAGTATCGAGCCTCCACCGGTCGAGGGTCCTTACCGATGAGTATTGCCTCAAATTCTTTAGCAGTCTCGACAACACCATAAGGGTTTCGTCCGTCCGAGCATTCTCCGTAGCCCGTTATGCCCTCATCGGTACGAACTGCAATGTACTGCCAAGGACGCCAGCCGGCGTCGACGACGAATGTGTCAATTCCTGTGATCTTCATCCGCTGACTCTCCAGTCTGTATCGAATATGTGCCGAACCCGATATATGCTCGCCGGGCGCAGATTACACGCCTTCGCGCTCCTGTGGAAGTCTTATTTCATGGATAGAATCTCAGACCGGGTCCATTGTCGACCTAACTCAATTACATTTCACGCCTCTGACGGGTGGAATAAGGCAATATGAAAAGACCCGATTGGCCGATCCCGGATTCAACAATCTACGAACAGAAGTTCATGAAACACTGCTATTTTGTTACCACTTGAACCTACCCAAGAACGGTTTCAATTTAAGCAGCCCCTATATCCATAATCGTCTCTCAATGATACTCAGCGGTGTTTGCAACTTTCCGCGACAATTAATTAGATATATGAATCCAATAAATGCCATTCGTTAAGTCCAACGGCCTTTCCATCCACTACGAAATCGAAGGTACGTCGTCGGCCCAACCCATGATGCTTCATCACGGCTGGACCTCAGACATCGAGGCGTGGCGTGATTTCGGTTATATAGACGCGCTTTCAGATTCATACAGTTTGATTTTGATCGATGCGCGTGGACATGGGTTAAGCGACGCACCAGATGGACCCGAGTTCTACACACCTGCCCTGTTTGTTGACGACGTTAAAGTCGTTCTGGATGCCTCAAATTTAGGCCCTGTCATCTACTGGGGCTACTCGATGGGTGCCGCAGTGGGATTCGAGTTAATGGTTGACTCACCCCAACTTATTAAGAGATTTATATCCGGAGGCATGCATCCCTACGGAAATTCCACGACCGGTGAACCACAAACAACCAACGCGACTTCAACACTGCGGGAACTAGGGATGGAAGGATTCGTAGCGAAAAGGGAGAAAGACCTAGGCGGCAAGATCGTTCCTAAACTTCGCAACCGATTACTGGCGGCCAGTGCCAACGGACTTGCGAGTGCGGGGCAAGCTTGGGCCGGATGGCAGGGAGTGAAGGCTCAACTAAGTCAGGTCTCTACGAAAACACTTCTTTACGCAGGTACGGGCGATGCGCTGTTCCACGATGGTGCAATGCAAGCAGCAGAAGAAATGCAAGATGCCAGTTTTATTCCAGTACCCCGTATCTCACACGATGCCGGTTTCGCAGCGTCCAGGACAGTACTGGAGTACTTAGACGGATTTCTCGACCGAAGAACCGACTGAAAATACTCTTCAAAAAGTTACACTTCCATAAACGTATGGAGATCAATAAAAACGCCCCAATCGTGCTTAGACACGAAATACCCATTTTTGCCCCACCAGAACGGGTCTGGGAACGTCTCGCGCACGTAGAGTTCTGGCCTAGCTGGCATCCCGATATTAATGACGCAGCGTGGACCGACGACAATCCTATGAACAATCGTGGGTTCACATACGCCGTGAAATTGTTCAGGTTCAACGCCCGGTTCCAGACCTATGACGAACCTCGTGTGATCGCCTGGAAGGCCCAACACATGTTCTCTATTCACCGACAAGTTTTTCGGGTCCAGGGTGACTATCGACACTCAGTGCTTCAAAGCGAAGCTTCTTATGAGGGACGCGTTACGAACTTCATGATTGCCAAGTTCAACAATCCATTGGACCGTTTTGGTCAAACTTGGCTAGCAGCCATTAAGACATCTATCGAATCAGCCCGTGAAAACAGTGTCCGTCTCCCAGGTACAAGACGGCCGCCTTCTATCCGATAACACGTAAATTAATATCAGAAGGATTCAGAAATGACGAGTCAGACTCGGAAGAGGACTTTTAACAAAAGACTCCGTGCTGATCAGTTTGGTTTCCGCATACGTGCGAGCACATGACGCCCACCACCGGCTGAATACCGCCTGATCCCTGAATTCATTACTTCCACCAGCTGGCGGGCATCCAACACTCCAGCATCGGCAAGTAAACTGGCCTCGATCTCCTTCGCCCTAAGAAACCCCAGCGCAAGGTCCGTGACATCATGGGACAATTCCAGTTCCATGCCATATTGATCGGCTATTGACTCACCGGTTACCTCGTTTGTGCCAAAGAAGTCCGTCAACAAGAACAACCCTCCGGGCTTCAGCACCCGAAAAATTTCTGAAGGGTGATAGAAACCCTCGGTAGATACGACGATATCAAACTGTCCCTCATGAAAGCTGAGTTCTGTATCTCGGTCACCAACGAAAGTGCAAAGATCCGATATACCCTCGATTTCCGCCAGTTCACGAGCCGTGGCTAGTGCCCTCTCATCAATGTCGTAACCCCAAACGGCGCAATCGAAAAGGGACGCCAGCCAACGTGCGTTTCCCCCAATTCCGCAAGCAGCATCAAGCACGGTCATATCGGGAGTAATCTCTACACCATGTAGAAGAATCCTTACCAAAGTTTGGTTTGCCCCGACATGTTGAAACTCACCGTATAGCTCCGTGTCCGGACGCGACCGCTCCTCAAACCACCTCTGTAGACGTTGTGTCTTATTCGCCATGCTGGTTACTTTACCGGCTACAGACAAATAGAGCAGCGGAATACATGGTCAAATACTGGGCTCCCATTTACCTTCGCTCATAACTGCTTCGTGATCTCCAGGCCAAGGCGGAATAGTAACGATCACGATCTCCAAATTAGTAGTTCCGTCATTCCTGAATTGGAATCGAGTTCCTGTATGGATGCTAACTCCGATTCCTGGCATGAGTTCTAACGTGTCCTCAATGCCAGAGTCCGACCTCCACAACCGACCGGTGCCTGATATACAAAGCCACGTCTCTTCGACAGTTTTGTGACGAACAGTCCTTGTGACACCGCCTGGTTCGATGGAGCAATGAACCATACTCGCCCCAGACATAGCCAGATCCATAAGGCGAATATCTGAACCATCCGGCGCAGTAACGTCTGGAACATCGGATAGTTTTATAGCCTCAAAAATGGTCCGGACGCTCCAATCGAATGGGTTTTTACGCAGACTTCTGGCAGTTAGTCCTCGGGACAAAACATAAGAAGTATCAGTACGTAACCAACGAGTCGACCTTATGATCCTGGAGAAGCTCTCGTCCTTTTAGGGCTTCAAGCTCGACTACAAATGCCATGGCTAAGACCTCGCCCCCGACCCTTTCAATGAGAGAAGCTGCGGCAGCCGCTGTCCCACCAGTCGCCAATAGGTCGTCTATAACGAGGATACGGTCTCCTGGTTCCAAAGCATCTGCGCACATCTCCATACGGCCACTCCCATACTCGAGCTCATAATCAACACCGATGACTTCTGGTGGAAGTTTGTTCTCTTTCCTGAACGGGATAAATGGAAATCCCAACTTCAAAGCCAGAGGAACGCCAAAAATGAAGCCGCGTGATTCGATTCCTGCCACAGCATCTATCTCGGAACGTTCGTAGCGCTCCGCCAAACTATCAACTGTGTAGTTGAACGCTTCAGGGGATTTCCACAAAGGTGTCAAATCACGGAACAAAATTCCTGGGTGCGGATAGTCCGGGACATCGCGTATCCAGTCTTTTAGGTCCACGATCAGCTCCGTATGGAATTGAATTCTTTGTCATGACAGACAATCCTGTCTAGGAATAGAAGTTTATACGGAACCCATCGATTAAACGCCTATCACCGTCAAATCCCAGCTAGCCTGCTGTCTGGTCAGGAATTAAGTTCAGATTCGTTGGCGATGATAAAATCCAGTTACCGAGTACCGTTTTATCGACTGGGGTCCTCGGGACTAGCAGACCCAATAACTCGATCCAGGATTCGTCAAATCCACATCACGAAACTGAATCTGTCCAATTTCCGTAACTACCCGGAATGCATCCTGGAATTAGAACCCGGCATCACAGTATTCCAGGGACCAAACGGGCACGGCAAAAGCAACCTAATGGAAGCCATATATATGGTCGCTATCGCCAAATCGCCGCGTTCCTCTTCTGATCGAGATTTACTGGGATGGAATGTCATTCAGAACGGCGGACACGTGCAAATTGCCGGGGTTGCCAGGGACACAGAATTAACTGTCCAGGCACAAATAGACTTCGATGTTATCCCCCGTAATCCCGAACAGGGTCGTGGTGGAGCACGTCCGGCCCCCTTGGTCAAGAAAGAGTTGCGGGTGAACGGCGTACAGCGACCAGCATCCGAGTTTGTCGGTGCTGTGAATGTGGTTGCATTCTCTGCAGAGGACATCGATCTGGTAGTAGGTAGCCCATCAGTACGACGCCGTTATCTCGACATCTTGATATCACAGAGTGACCCTGCATATCTCAAGATGATTCAACGATACGGACGTGTGGTAACCCAACGAAATTCGCTATTGCGGCAGATGCGGGACGGTCGTGTGGGACCGGACGAGTTGGATTTCTGGAATGATCGGTTAGTTAACGAGGGTTCAGCCATTATCGAGCGGCGGGCGCGTGCAGTGAGGCGTCTTGCGGAAGAGGCAGCTCCCCGGCACTTGGCGCTATCGGGTGGTCATGAACGTCTTGACGTGCGCTACCGACCTCGAATAACAGCCATGGCAGAAGATGGTCCTGAAGAAATCCCATCTTCAACTGTAGATCTTATTTCAGCGATGACTGCAGCTCTTAATGACGTGAGGCAGCGGGAATTGGCCCAGGCACAGACCGTCATAGGACCTCACCGGGATGAAGTTTCACTAAGTCTGAACGAAGAACCGGCCGGTGCTTTTTCCTCACGAGGGCAGGCCCGTACCATTGCCCTCGCATTGCGATTGGCCGAAGGCGCATTCGTTACCGCGGCAACTGGACGAACGCCTGTCCTCGCCCTAGACGATGTTTTGTCCGAGCTTGACGAGTCTCGCCGCAGGCTTGTTTTAGAGAACGTCGCCTCGTATGAACAAGTCTTGATTACAACCACCGATTTCGATCGAGTGGACAATTCCTTCTTACTTGATGCCACCCGAATGATCGTCCAGTCAGGTGCGGTGAAACGTGACACCGACTGACACCATAACCACCCTTGCTGCAGCGGCTCGCCTCATTTTGTCCTGTGAGTATGTGATTGTCATGACCGGTGCCGGGATATCCGTCGAAAGCGGTATCCCACCATTCCGTGGCCCATCTGGACTATGGACAAAGCACAACCCCCCATCCGGAAACAGTTACCAACAATTTTTGGCGGACCCTGAGGACTGGTGGGAACGAGAGATGAATCGCGCTGTGGAACCTTGGGTGTCTGAATTACGAAAAGCAGTAATCAAAGCACGCCCGAATGCCGGCCATATAACTCTTGTAAAGATGGAAGAAGCCGGGTTTGTCCGCTCGTTGATCACTCAGAATGTAGATGGGCTACACGCCGATGCTGGGACGCTAAATCTGGTAGAAATTCACGGATCTAGACACTACCTGCGATGCATCGAGTGCGAGAATCGCACCCCACGTCCTAACTTGTTTGCAATTCAACCAGCGCAGCCATGCGAAAAGTGTGGTGGTCCTGTGAAATATGACTCAGTGCTATTCGGAGAACCCATCCCGCCAAAGGTCCTGGCATCAGCGCGCGCTGAGACGGATAAAGCAGATTGCGTTCTGGTGGTAGGTAGTTCATCGACCGTCAGACCTGCAGGTGGTTTGCCGAGAATCGCACGCGCCAACGGATCAAAGTTGATAGAGATCAACACCAGCGCTACCGGGCTCAGTCCAGACTGCGATGTGGTGATACAGGCACCCGCGGAAACAGCCTTACCTGGTCTGTTCGCTGAACTAAAGGATCAAGTTCGCTCTGAACCGGATTTATAACTGCATCTTTGGACAAATCTCCGGTTCGCAAAGAGCATGAGCTTATTTGTCTGATAAATGTCACGGAAACCGACGCTGCGGGTTACTATTCCCCTGCGCGCCGCGTGGTGACAGCATTACCAATGAGTTCCGGGGCCGAAA